>JBDQJI010000070.1:0-20929 GCA_040263875.1 Alphaproteobacteria bacterium | reverse complement strand
GCCCTTCAAGGCAGCGATCTGATCTCTCTCGCTGGGCGTGAGATGCGTATAGTTCGACATGGCGACACCGTTTCACGTTGTGCATCAGACAGATACCAAATCTGCCCGCGGTGTTGCACTTCGCTCCGGAATTCACCCTCCGAAGAATTCTTTATGATTTACCATATCTGCTTAGTCGTATTTGTGATTCGGCGATTCTACAAAATTTCGAAAATGGAAGAATTTTCTATACTTCGAAAAGAAAGGCCAGGATTTGCTTTCGATCCAATGGCTCTGTTAGTGGGCTTGGTGATTGGAGGTCCTGATCCAATTTCAAAAGCGCAGCGCAAGTTCTCGTTTGCGATTGTTGGTTTGTGTTTTACATTTTTCGCTCTGCTGTATTTATTGCCTACAGCTGTGATTTATATTCTAGAGGCTGTTGGCATCGAGATTTTTTAAAAATGCGAAAGTTTGGTTGGACAAAACCCGCAGTCTTTTTGCCATTAGCTACTAATGCGAGGGTCGAGAATGAGATCGAAAGGGTGTTTCTCGAAGCGATCAGAGCTCTCCCTAGCGACGCTGAATGTGTGCCATGATTGATCTGTTTCATGATGAGAGGGAGATGTCGCGATGAAGTTTGGGTTGTTTTATGAGCATCAGAATCCGAAGCCTTGGGATGAAGGCTCTGAGCATCGTGTCTTCATGGAAAGCTTGGAGCAAATTGAAGTCGCGGACCGGATTGGTGTGGATCACGTCTGGGAGGTGGAGCATCACTTTCTCGAGGAATATTCGCATTCTTCCGCGCCAGAACTTTTCCTGGCCGCCGCTTCTCAGCGTACCAAGAACATTCGTTTGGGCCATGGCATCAAGCTGACAGCGCCCAATTATAACCATCCAGCACGCGTCGCTGAATCCTTGGCGACATTGGACCACCTTTCCAATGGCCGCGCTAAAAGGGGTACGGGCGAAAGTGCGACGCTGATGGAAATGGAAGGGTTTGGCATCAACCCAGACCTTAAAGGCCCGATGTGGAAGGAGGGTTGTGAGCACGCTGCCAATATGATGGCCATGACGCCGTATCCAGGCTTCAAGGGCGAATTTTTCTCCATGCCGACGCGGAATGTCGTGCCAAAGCCGGTGCAGAAACCGCACCCGCCGCTTTGGCTCGCATGCTCGCGCCGGGACAGCATTCTGCGCGCCGCCCGTTATGGCATGGGCGCGCTGGTATTTGGCTTCGTGGAACCGGATCAAGCGGCTGAATGGATCAGGGACTATTACGCCATCATCAAGTCTGACGAATGTGTGCCGCTGGGCTGGACAGTCAACGCAAACATCGCCGCTGTATCTGGTTTTTCGGTGCACCAGAACGAGGATGAGGCCGTGAAGCGCGGCCTCTCCGGCTTCAAGTATTTTGGGTACAGCTTGGCGCATTTCACCAATTTCGGTGCCCATCAGCCGACAGTGACCAATCTTGGCGCACTGTTTGATGAGGTTGAGGATGATTTGCCAGACAATGCCGGGCGCGTTGGTATTGGCACGCCGGATCAGGTCCGCGCGCACCTAAAGGGCTATGAGGATATTGGTCTGGATCAACTGATTTTCACCCAACAGGTCGGCCGCAATAACCATGACCATATCTGCGAAAGTCTGGACCTGTTCAGCCAGACTCTGATCGCTGAATTCAAAGATCGGGAGATGGCGCGGCAGGCTAAGAAAATGGCTGAATTGCAGCCGTTTATCGATGCAGCGCTTGAACGTAAAGACCGCATGCCAGAGATCGATCCAGCGGATATTCCCGTTGTTACATCTGCCGGGAAACGCAGGCAGGACATGGGTGCGAATGACCCCACAGGCGGTGCGTTTGTTGATAAAACCAGGGGCGGCGCGATCCCCATTCCACACGCAGACCCGCGCGCGAATGCGGGTGCTCAACCGGGCGAGGATTGATCGGATATGTTAGTAGCAATTGCAGGCGGCGGCGGGTTCGTCGGCCTCTCCATCGCAGAAGCGATCCTGGCGGCGGGCCATAAAGTGCGCCTTGTCGATATTACCCAACCACCAGAAGCGGCCCTCCATTATCTAGGCGAACACGCTGGGCCGACCGCGCTTGAAGTGCAGATAACAGACGTCACCGACGCCAAGAGCACCAAGGCCGCGCTTGATGATGTGGACGCTGTTGTCCTCGCGGCCGCCGTCACTTCCGGGACGGAGCGTGAGCGTGAGCGGCCAAGGGAAACCTTTGCTGTAAACACCATGGGCTTTGTCGGGCTGCTGGAAGCGGCGCGGGCGGCAGGTGCCAAGCGCGTCATCAATCTATCCTCGGCATCAGCCTACGGCGCTTCTGGGTTCGAGGGCGCGGGGCCCATGATTGAGGATGAGACATGGCCGAAGCCGGACTCGCTCTATGGTGTCTCCAAGCTGGCGAGCGAAGGCATTGTGGCGCGTTTGGCCAAGCTTTGGGAGATGGACATGTTCAGTGTCCGCCTTTCCGGCGTATATGGACCTTGGGAGCGGGATACAGGGCGCCGCGATACGCTTTCTCCGCACCTGCAAGCCGCCCGGATCATGCTGACTGGAGGCGAGGCGATATTGCCACGCGCTTGCACCCGCGACTGGACGGATAGTCGCGAAATTGCCCGCGCTATCCTGGGCTTATTAACAGCAAAACGTCCTAGCCACCCGCTGTACAACATTTCCTGCGGCTATGAATGGACTGTCGCGGATTGGTTGAATGCCTTGGTGGAGGCCCGCCCCAGTCTCAAATGGCATTTGGCTGAACCGGGTGAGGCCGCCAATGTGGATGTCCACGGAGACCTGGACAGAAGGCCGCTTGGCTGCGCGCGGTTGAGCGATGATATCGGTGTGTCCTTGGATATGACTGCGCTCGATTCCGCCAAAGGCTTTCTGGATTGGGCGGACTTAACGCACGGATACTGGAAAACCTGACCGAGCAGGGATGACGGCAGAATGGATTTAGGCTTCTTCAGCTATAACGTTGAATATGGTGCCCGCCCGGATGATCTGGCCAGCGCGGTTGAGGAGCGCGGGTTCGAAAGCTTCTGGGTTGGCGAGCACACCCATATCCCAACCAGCCGGATCACGCCTTATCCTGGCGGTGGGCCTTTGCCAAAGCCGTATTACCATATGGCGGACCCGTTCGTTTCATTGATGGCGGCGGCAGCGGCGACCAGCCGGATTAAGCTTGGCACAGGGATTGCCCTTGTGCCGCAGCATGATCCGATCACGCTAGCGAAAACCGTCGCCACGCTGGATTACCTTTCGAACGGACGCGTCGTTTTAGGTGTAGGTGCCGGGTGGAACCAGGACGAATGCGAAAACCACGGCGTCCCCTATAGCCGCCGTTGGAAAGCGCTCCGCGAGCGGTGCGAGGCCATGAAGGTCATCTGGCGCGACGAAGAAGCCAGCTATGACGGCGAATTCGCCAATTTCAAGAGCATCATCTCGAATCCAAAGCCAACGCAGACCGGTGGCCCACCCATCGTGATCGGCGGCGCGCGGCCCAAAACGCTAGACCGGGTGGTGCGCTATGCGGACGGATGGATTCCCATCGATGTGCTGGTGGACGACCTGCCGCCAATGATCAAAGCGCTGAAGCAAAAAGCGGCAGACGCAGGCCGGGACCCCGCCAGCATCTCAATCTCCGTCTTCGCCTTCAATGCCAAAGATGATGACCTGATAAAGCGCTACGCGGACGCCGGCGCTGATCGCACAGTCATGATAACCCCCGGCCGCATGGACGACGCTCTACGTTGGCTGGACCAGAAGCAGGGGCTGATTGGGGCTGTGGCGTGACTGCTATTCATACGTCCGTGCATCTTCAATCACTTTGCCGTCGCTTGGCAGCGTACCGGGGCTCTCTAGTTCCACTGGTCCGGCGAGGTTGATGATCTGCTTCATGGTAGCGCCGATCTTTTCTGATAACGCTGCATCCGAGGTTTCGACCTCGCAATGCAGGGTGAACTGGTCGCGGTGATCTACGGAGGTGATGATCAGGCGTGCCCGTTGGATTTCGGGGTGCGCTTTCAGGATTTGCTCCATTTGTGTTGGGCGCACGAACATGCCGCGGACTTTTGCAGTTTGATCAGCGCGGCCCATCCAGCCTTTGATGCGGGGCGCTGTACGACCGCAAGGGCTTTCGCCGGGCAGCATGGCGGATAGGTCTCCGGTGGCGAAGCGCACCAGCGGGTAATCTCGGTTCAGGATGGTGACAACGACTTCGCCAACCTCGCCTTCAGCAACCGGTTCGCCGGAGCCGGGGCGGACGATCTCCAGAATCAGCCCTTCGTTGATGAGCATGCCTTCCATCGCCGGACTTTCATAGGCGACGACGCCTAAGTCCGCAGTGCCGTAATTCTGCAGCGGCGTTACGCCGAATTCAGTCTGAATAAGCTGGCGGAGGGAAGGTGGCAGTGCGCCGCCACCAACGATGGCTTTGGTGATACTGGATACATCTGCCCCAAGCTCCCGCGCACGTTCCAGCATGATCTTCAGGAAATCGGGCGTGCCGCAGAACGTCGTGGCCTTGTAATGGGCCATTGCCTCGATCTGTAGGTCCGTATTGCCAACACCGCCTGGGAAGACGGCGCATCCGAGCGAGCGGGCAGCTGAATCCATGATCCATGCGCCCGGGGTAAGGTGATAGGAGAAGCTGCAATGGCAAATATCGCCTTTGCGCACACCGGCTGCGTGGAAAGCACGAGCGGCCCGCCACCAATCAGCTTGCCGCCCCTCTGGCTCCGCGATCGGTCCGGGGGAGCGGAAGATGTGCAGCAGGTCTCCCGTCGCTGTTGCGTTCATTCCGCCGAGGGGGGGATGGGCCGCCTGTGCCGCCACTAAGTCGCTTTTATAGGTGACAGGCAGCGTCGCTAGAGCTTCACGGCTGATGATCGCTGCCGGATCGATATCCGCCAGCAATCTAGTGAAGTAGGGCGCGTTTGCTTTGGCAAAGGATAGCTGCGCAGGCAACGACGCCATCAGCGCGGCTTCACGTGCGCCCGCATCCATCGCGTCGCGCTCGTCATAGAAATCGGTCATTTTCGATGCAATCCCTCAAGCAAATTGAGTTCTAGTCGAAACGCTAGCTTAATCCACGGAAGCGGGGAAGGCGTTCGGGCACCGAGAATCCTAAATCTAGATTATTCGGTCATCATCCGCATCGATGACCGATATGGCCAAGCCCACGGGAAATCCGGCGCGGGCCATGGCTGCTATGTCTTTGACGCGCCGTTCCGCCCGCTTTTCTGGGTCTTGGCGGAAGGGGCCGAAGCGGCGGCGTTGGGCGTAGCGTTTTGCTGCGGCGCGTTCGGCTTCCTCGGGGTCGTCGGCTTCGGAATCAAGTTGGGCAAGGGCTTCGGCTGCTAAATCACGGTCTAGGCCGGTGTTAAGCAGTTTCGCCATAGCGGCCCGGCGGGAGGTTCCTTTGCGGCGAAGTGCGCCTGCTTTGCCAGCCGCAAAGGCCCGGTCGTCCATAACCTCCAATGCGTCTAGCTTGGCCATGGCCGCGGCGACCATTTCTGCTGCTTCTTCGCCTTCAAGTTCCTTCCGGCGGGCACGGCGTTCCAGTGTGCGGAGGACGCGCGCACGGGGGCCGCCATATCTATCCAGATAGGCCAGGCCGGAGCGCACATAGCCCATCAATGCGCGTGTATCCTTCGTCAAAATATCCACCCGAAGCGACTATCCGTTGACATTTGGCCCGGGGCCTCGTTAATAGGCCGCTTTCCCAACGGGCGGACTCCGTTTTCGGAAACCGAAACTGACCCGCCTATCCATGACAGGAGCTGGCTGTGATCGATACTGTAATGCCGACCTATGGCGCACGCGACATCGCGTTCGAGAAGGGAGAGGGCATTTACCTGTTCGACACGGCGGGGCGACGATTCATGGATTGCGGTTCGGGTATCGCTGTTACGTCCGTTGGTCATTCGCATCCGCATTTGGTCGCCGCTATGAAGGATCAGATTGAGAAGGTTTGGCATACGTCTAACCTCTACAACATTCCTGGTCAGATGAAAGCGGCTGAACGGCTAACGGCCAACAGCTTTGCGGACCTCGTGTTCTTCTGCAACTCCGGTGCTGAATCGCTGGAAGCGCAGATCAAGCTCATGCGGAAGTTCCACGCCCATAACGGCGCGCCGGAAAAGCATCGTGTCATTTCGATTCAGGGTGCGTTCCACGGGCGTACGCTCGGTACTTTGGCCGCAGGCAATAACCCGGCGCATTTGGCGGGCTTTGGTCCGGCTGCACCCGGGTTCGATCAAGTGCCGTTCGGTAATTTGAATGAACTCCGTAGCGCCATTACCGCAGAAACTGCGGGCGTCATCATCGAGCCTGTCCAGGGCGAAGGCGGTATCCGCGCGATGGATATCGACTATATCAAGGGCGTTAGGGCTGCATGTGATGAATTCGGCATCCTGATGGGCGTCGATGAAGTGCAATGCGGTATGGGCCGTACCGGCAAGCTGTTCGCTTACGAATGGGCAGATGTTCAGCCGGACGTGATGTCTTTGGCGAAAGGCTTGGGCGGCGGGTTCCCTGTTGGCGCATGTCTCGCGACCAAAGAAGCGGCGGCTGGCATGGTCGCTGGCACGCACGGCTCGACCTTTGGCGGTAATCCGCTGGCATCGGCTGCTGTGAATGCCGTGCTTGATGTGTTGCTGGACGAAGGCGTTCTGAAGGGCGTCAACGCCAAGGCCAAACTGTTCCGCGATAAGCTGGAAGCGCTGGCTAAAGCGCGTCCAGATCAGATCGAGGACGTGCGCGGCATGGGCCTGATGCTTGGCTGCAAGGTCAAAGGCGTGAACGGCGAAGTCGTGGCGGCATGTCGTGAGCAAGGCTTGCTCACGGTGCCTGCTGGCGAGAATGTCGTGCGCTTCTTACCGCCGCTGATCATCTCAGACGAGCAGATCGGCGACGTTGTGGATGCGTTCGACAAAGCACTCGCATCCATGGCTGCTGCCGCATGACAGATACCGGCCTCAAGCACTTTCTTGACTTGGCCGATTACGACACCCCCGATCTCCAGCACATGCTGGAGATCGGGGCGCGTGTTAAATCGGGTGAAGCGGACCTTGCCAATGCGTTAGCTGGCAAGACAGTGCTGATGATGTTCGAGCAGCCCTCCACCCGCACCCGCGTTTCCCTGGAAACCGCGGTGAAGCAGATGGGCGGCACTACGGTTGTTCTGAACCCAAACGATAGCCAATTGGGCCGCGGCGAAACCGTGGGCGATACGGCGCGTGTGCTTTCCCGATATGTGGACGCCATTGCACTTCGTACAAATGATCACGGCAAGTTGGACGAATTGGCGAAGTTCGCGACTGTGCCGGTCATCAACCTGCTTTCTGATTGGTCACATCCCTGCCAGCTCATGGCGGACCTGATCACCATGCAGGAACGCTTTGGCCAGCTATCTGGCCTCAAGGTCGCATGGTCGGGTGATGGCAATAACGTGCTGCATTCCTGGATGCACGCTGCTGCCCGGTTTGATTTCGAGCTTGCTATTGCTTGCCCAGAAGAACGCATGCCAGCGGCGAAAGCGCTTGAGTGGGCAAAGCAATCTGGCGCCAAGGTCTCTGTCACCCACAATGCCTCAGAAGCCGTTGCTAGCGCGGATGTTGTTGTAACTGACGTATGGGTTTCGATGGGCGATGAGTCCGACAAACCATCGTTGCACAACATGCTAGCCCCATTCCGTGTCGATGAAACCCTGATGGGACAAGCGAAGCCCGAGGCGATCTTCCTGCACTGCCTGCCCGCGAAACGCGGCCAGGAGGTTACGGAGGCTGTGCTTGACGGCCCGCAATCGGCAGCGTGGGATGAGGCAGAGAACCGTTTGCACTCCAAGAAGGGCATACTGGCCTATTGCCTTGGCTGAACGCGCCGATGATAGGGCTGTGCTGGAGACATGACGATGATGGACCCTGTGTTGGGTAGCCTGCGGGCGCTCGGCGGCGATTTTGTATTGCCGTTTCAACTGGTCGAAAGCGGTCTGCGCGGCCGGCTTGTCAAACTTGATACAGCGATTGATGTGATCCTGCGCCGTCATGATTACCCGGAAGCTGCGTCTGACGTGCTTGGGCAGGGGATCGCGCTAACGGCCGCACTGTCTGCGACCTTGAAGTTCGAAGGCAAGTTCACCCTGCAGGTTCAGGGTGAGGGTGCTATGCGGATTCTCGTGGCGGATGTGGATACGGGCGGTCATCTCCGTGGATATGTCGGCTTTGATGCCGACAAAGTCGCAGACCTTCCAACGAGCCCAAGCGTCGCGCGGATGTTCGGCGGCGGTTACCTGGCTTTCACCGTTGAACGGGACGGCGGCGAGGGGCGTTACCAAGGTATTGTCGCACTTGAAGGCGAGACGCTGGCGGACAGCGTTCACCACTATTTCAGGCAATCCGAACAGATCCCAACGGGCCTCCGCCTGGCGTGTGAACGCGGTGAAGATGGCCGCTGGCGTGGCGCAGCGCTGTTGGTTCAACGGGTTCCAGAAACGGGCGGAGAAGCCGTATCAGGCGGTAGCGTGGATGCCTTCCGGCCACCACCGGAGACCTGGGAAGAGGACGAGGGCTATATGCGCGCCATGGCGTTGCTCGCCACGGCAACGTCTGAGGAAATGTTGGCCCAGTCTGACACGCCAGAAGATTTGCTATTTAAGCTGTTCCATGAGGACGGCGTGCGGATTTTTGAGCCGTCTGCCATCAGCGGCGATTGTGAATGCCCGCCCAACAAATTCCATGATTTGCTGGCACGACTGCCCCGAAGCGAAGTAGAAGACTGCAAGGTCGATGGCGTTATTGACGTCACCTGTGAATTCTGCGGAAAAACGGAGCGGTTTGATGATGCAGCCCTTGATGCGCTTTTCAGCGAAGATCCTGCCTGAATTTCAGGTCCAACGACGGCTATTTCTCGTAGCTGGCATGGCGCTCGCGCTGATGGCCTGCACGGCACCTGTCGCACCGTATCAGCCCGCTAAGGTAACTTTCGCGGAAGCGCCCGTTTGGAATGTGTCCGCAGACCAGATTGTGATCACAGAAGGCCCAGGCGTTACGCCGCCAGATTCCGCAGTCGACGTCCGTATCGCAGAGCCGCCTTCGGCAACGATCCGTCGTTGGGCCGCTACCCGGCTGCGCCCAGACGCTGCCTCGCGCGGTACAATCACCGTGCTGATCGAACGGGCGGAAGCAAGCGAGAAGTTTGTCCAGAAACCGAAAGGCGTGACAGTAGCTTTCACCGATAATGCCGAAGCTG
This sequence comes from Alphaproteobacteria bacterium, assembly GCA_040263875.1. Lineage (GTDB taxonomy): Bacteria > Pseudomonadota > Alphaproteobacteria > Bin95 > Bin95 > VMCJ01. The sequence continues at coordinate 11,680 of JBDQJI010000070.1, read as the reverse complement.
AAGTGACCGTCGCCTTTGCGGTCGTCATCACGGCGACGGACCCAAGCGGTGCTAGAACCGGTGAAGTACGCGCGGATGCAAGCCTAATCTCTACCCGAAAAGAAAGTGCGGATGAGGATGAAAAGCGCAAGCAGCTTGATCGGATGCTGCGGGATGTGGCTGCGCGCCTGGATGCTGAATTGAACAACCGTATTCCAAACGGGTTAGCGCCCTTCCTGCAACAGCGCTGATCCGGCTGCCAGTCAATGCCGTTCGCACTTTTGGCGCTGCTGGCGCTCGTTCAAGGCATAACCGAATTTCTGCCCGTCAGCTCTTCCGCGCATCTGGTGCTAACGCGCCTTGCTTGGGGGGAAGCTGGCGGTGGTGCGAATATGTTGGCGCTGGACGTCGCGTTGCACGTCGGCACACTATTCGCCGTCATGCTGTATTTCCGTAAGGACGTTGCGGCACTTATACGGGGCGGATTGGGGCTGTTGGTGGGGAAGCGCGAAGGTGACGCGCGGTTGGCTTGGCTAGTGCTGGTCGCCACAATTCCCGCCATCCTTGCCGGCGTTTTGTTGAAAGGCCTGATCACAGACCATCTGCGCGGTGTTGAAACCATCGCATGGACCACGCTGATTTTTGGATTGGCGCTTGGGTGGGCGGACCGGTTGCCAGCGGCCAAACGCACGCTTGATCTTGGCTGGAAGGGGGCGCTGACAATTGGTGCTGCGCAGGCCTTCGCGCTCATTCCGGGCGTCAGCCGATCCGGCGTTGCGATGACCGCAGCCCGTGCGCTGCAGCTAAGCCGGGAGGAAGCGGCGCGGTTCGCCCTGCTGCTTGCGATCCCGACCATTGCGGGTGCCGGCGCGCTTGCAGGCCTTGATCTCTGGCAGGCTGGCGATGTGGCACTCGGCGCTGATGCTGCGCTTGGTGCAGCACTTTCATTCATCGCCGCTTATGGCGCGATCTGGCTAATGATGCGCTGGCTGAAGCGTGCGAGCTTCATGCCGTTCGTGATCTACCGCTTAGCGCTTGGGCTTGTACTGCTAGCAGTGGCTTACGGTTAGCCGCCCGCGCGCCCAACTTTGATATCCAGCCAACGGAATGGCGTCGTGGTCGCAACGTCCAATGGCCGTAACACAACGGTCGTTGTTTCGGATTCCACGATGGCCGGGCCAGAAATTTCCTGCCCCGGTGCCAGTGCATCAAAATCATAGACCGGCGTCTCCAACCATTTCCCACCCATGTAGACTTGGCGATGGGTGCTCGGCGGTGCGGGTTCAGAAGGCGGTGCGGCCGGTTCCTGTGGCAGGGCAGGCAGCACGCCAATCGCAGCGGCGCGGGCGTTCACCAGCACAGGTTCTTGGTCTGGCAGGCTATAGGTGAACAGTTCCTCATGGCGGGCGTGGAAGCGTTTAGCGACTTCGTCCAACAGGTTGTCAGCACCGAAGTCCAGGCCATCCAGCGCCACATCGATCTCAAAGATCTGCTCGCCATAGCGCATATCGGCAGAGGGGCGAATTTGCACTTCGCCTTCAAACCCAGCTGTATCCAGCCGCGCGCGCGCTTCGGCTTCAAGTTCACTGAACAGATTGCGCAAGGCACTTGCATCCAGCGCCGTTGCATCGCCGATATGGCTGCGTGAGGCCTCGAAACGAAGATCTGTCGCCAGCATGCCCCAGGCTGAGAGAACGGAGGCGACGCGGGGCGCGAATGCCCTGTCCACATCCAATTGCCGTGCGATTTCGGTGATATGCACGCCTGCGGCACCACCAAAGGACAGCATCGCGAATTTGCGGGGGTCAACACCTCGGCGGACGGATACAAGGCGCACGCCCTCCGCCATATTGGTGTTGACGACGCGGTGTACGCCTTCCGCTGCCGTCATGCGGTCCAGGCCCAGCGTGTCTGCGAGACCGTCTAGCGCTTTCTCTGCCGCAGGTTTATCCAATGTGGCCGCACCGCCGAGGAAATTTTCAGCATCAAGCAGGCCCAGCACGACGCTGGCGTCTGTTGTTGTCGGCTGTGTTCCGCCGCGCCCGTAGCAGGCTGGTCCCGGCTGCGCGCCAGAACTTTCTGGCCCGACATGCAACACACCGCCCGCATCCACCCGTGCGATAGAGCCGCCGCCGGCACCAATGGAAACAATGTCGAGGGATGGCAGCGCCACTCGCTCGCCGCCCACACCGCGGTCTGAGGAGAGTGCGGCTTCACCGCCGGAGATCAAGGAAATGTCGGTGGATGTGCCGCCCATATCAAACGGGATGAGGTTGGGTGCGCCCAGAAGTTCAGCCGAACGCCGTGCGCCAGCCACGCCACCAGCCGGGCCGGAAAGAACCGTGCCTGCGGCTAGGCGGATTGTGTCCTGAATGGGTGCGACGCCACCGTGGGACAGGATAATCAGGACTGGGCCCGTATACCCGGCATCCTTCAAGCGATTTTCCAGGCGTCCGAGGTAGCGCCCAACAGCGGGGCCGACATAGGCATTTACCGCCGTTGTCGATACGCGCTCATATTCTTTGATCTGGGGCAGCACGTCGGCTGAGATCGTGACGTATTTGTCCGGCAATGCCGCTTTTACGGCTTCAGCACTCGCGCGCTCATGGGCGGGGTCTTTGTAAGCGTGCAGATAACAGATTGCGACGGCTTCAACGCCTTCTTGCTCCAACGTGGCGATCGCCGCATCAAGGGATGCTTGGTCGAGTGCGACCTCAACCCGTCCATCAGGCCGGAGCCGTTCTTTGACGCCAAGGCGCAGGCTGCGCGGGATGAGCGGCGGGGCAGGCGGCATGCGCATGTTGTAGCGATCAGGCTTCAGGCCTTCGCGCATCTCCAGGATATCCCGGTGGCCTTCGGTGGTGAGCAGGCCAACCTTTGCACCCTTGCGTTCCAGCAGCGCGTTGGTGGCGACCGTGGCACCGTGAACAATGCGGTCCGTCTGGGCGAACAGCCCTGCCAAGTCTGTATCCAGGCGCGCGGCCAACCGTTCCAGCCCGGCCATCACGCCGATAGACTGGTCCTCCGGCGTCGAGGGAGACTTAGCCAGCGTCACACCGCCGTCATCACTGACCGCGACCACATCTGTGAACGTGCCGCCTACATCTACGCCAATACGATACATCAATTGCTCCAACAGTCTTTTTGGGCCATCAGGCCAAGTTATCCGGCACGTCGAGTTCTAGCCCCAGGACCAGGAAACTCCAGGACTTGCCATGGCTATCAAGGCCGAGAGAGGTATTCACGCCGCCCTCCAGCGCTTCGCCCAGCACAAAATTTAGGCCGTGCAAGTGGTCCAGCTCATAGCGGACAACATCGCCTGTGATGAGATCTGGGAAGGCAGACTTTATACGATCTGGCGTCAGCTGGTCTTTAATCAGCGGATAGTCGCCCGGATCATAGGCCCACACGGATATATTGGACGTATTGCCCTTATCGCCAGCGCGGGCATGGGCTAGGTCATGGAGCGGTACTTTGCGGCTCATGCCTCATATACCTTCACGCTTGCGGAGATGGCGTCCCGGTCAATCATGGTGGAGTGCGTGACAACGCCTGGCGTGATCTGGCCGCGATATCCGCCACCGCCCGCCGGGCCGCAGCATAGCATCGCCTCGACTTCCCAAAGCATGGTCTCGATCATATCCCGGTCCATGGAGCGCATCGCGGCGCGCACACGGACATCCTGGCTTTCGCCCTTAGCATCTGGCTTTGCAGTCCCGTGGACGGAATTCAGGCCGATCAGGTCTACCCGGTATTGTCCAGCCATGCCCGGCACGTCGTCGAAGCGCTGGCGCAAGATGTCAGCCGCGAGGCGCGCCCGGGCGCTGGCGTTGACGCCTGCATAACTCACCCCGGCTTCCCCAAGCATGCCGCCGTCAAAACCCACTGTGACTTTGAGCTGCTCTGGCCGTTCCGTCCCGCCAGCGCTGGCAACGTGCACGCGGTCCTGGCCGGATTCATTGAGGCGGGCGGTGGAGAAATCAGCCGTCACGTCTGGTGTCAAATAGCGCGTGGGGTCATGGACTTCATACATCAACTGCTCTTTGACCGTCGCCATGTTGACCATGCCGCCAGCCGTTTCGAGCTTCGTGATTTCAGCGCCGCCATCTGCATTAATCGCAGCAATGGGATAGCCGCATTCAGCGGGCCGCGGCACATGCTTGCGGCCAGGGTCAGCGAAATAGCCACCGGTGATCTGCATGCCGCATTCCATCAGGTGACCGACAAGCGTGCCCTGGCCAAGTTTCGCCCAATCATCCCGCGCCCAGCCAAATTGGTTGACGATGGGCGCAAGGAATAGCGATGGATCGGCGACGCGGCCCGTGATGACGACATCGGCACCGGTCTCGACGGCGGGCAATATCGCATCAATGCCGAGATAAGCGTTTGCGCCAACAAGCGGCCGGTCCACTTCGCCCAGTGTGCGCCCGCCGTAATCGAACAATACGGTGTCGTCGTTCAGCTGATCCGTCACTTCGTCACCCAATACGGCAGCAACTTTCAGGCCTTTCATGCCAAGTTCACGGGCAACCTGGATGACGACTTCTGCAGCCGCTTCAACATTCGCGACACCCATATTCGTCATGATCCGCGCGCCCTGGTCGCGGCAAGGCTGTAGAACGCCGCGCATCCGCGCCGCTAACTGCGGATTATAGCCGCGCGATGGGTTCGCCAGCCGGTCCCGGTGGCCAAATGCCAAAGTGCGCTCACCGATGGTTTCGAACACTAGCCAGTCCAATTCCGCCTGCTCGGCGAGATCAACCGCGGGCCCGAGCCTGTCGGAAGAAAATCCAGCGCCAGAACCCATGCGCATTGTATCTGTCGTCATGTCAGTGTCGCCTTAGTTGGACGTGAAGCCGTCGCGCTTGTCGGATGCGTGGTCCGCATCGGTGCGTTTTGCAGGATCACCCCATCCGCCGCCGCCGCCGCTGGACACAACGAATACGTCGCCGCTGGAGACTGGCAGGCCAACGGCTTTGCTGGGGAGTGGGGTTTCCGTGCCGTCGACGCGCTTTTGGCGGTAGTCATGGGGTGCGCCGTCTGATCCGCCGAGGATGCCGCGCGCACCGTGGCGGAGGCCGTCTCCGGCTGTGTTGGCGACAGCGTCTCCATCCGTCTCGACCACCATTTCCAGGTTGACACCGGCACCGCCGCGGTATTCGCCGTCTCCGCCGCTATCGGGCCGGAATTCGTGGGTGCGGAAATGCAGCGGGAAGCGGGCTTCCGCCACTTCAACGCTGCCGAACTTCAATCCACCCGCCGAGTGCCATTCGCCGGAGTTGTGCCAGCCATCGCCGCCTGGAGACGCACCGCCGCCGGGCCGGGCATGGAACAGGTGCCAGATGAAGGTTTTGCCGTTGCGCGGGTCATCCCCCTTAATGGCGATGCGCAAGCGCCGCCCCCAGCCCGCCATGGCTTTATCTGGGCAAGCTTCGGACAGCGCTACAATGATTGCTTCGATGATTTCATTGGAGCAGTGACTGGTACACATGGTGACGGGCTTGCCGTCATTCGCCCACACAATCGTGCCCTTCTTGGCGATAACCTTTAGCGCGCGGAATGCGCCCGCATTTTTCGGAATGCTCGGGTCAATCAGATAAGCCAGGGACTGCGCGCAGGCGGATTGCATATTGGCGAAGGATGAGTTCACGAAGGCCGTGCTTTCGGGGTCAGACGCCGTCAGGTCCACTTCAATATCGGACCCGCTGACCGTCACCGTCGCGCGGATCGTGATATCGACCCGGCCATGGCCGTCATCATCCAGCACGGCTTCGCCTTTGTAGACACCATCTTTCCACTGGCTGATTTCGGAGCGGGTGCGCGCCTCTGCGCCATCCAGAATCTGGCGGCAGGCCTGCAGCACGGTTTCCGCGCCAAAGGTCTCGACCAGCGCCTTCATCCGCCGCTCGCCGAGTTTGACGGAGCCGATTTGTGCCGCCAGATCGCCCTTGAAATCCCTAGGGTGGCGAACATTCGCGGCCAGCATATCCAGCAGGTCCAGCTTCGGCTTCCCCTGGTCCCACAGGCGAAGCGGCGGAATGCGCAGCCCTTCATGGAAAATTTCCGTGGCGGCGGGGTTATAGGCCCCGTGGGTGGACCCGCCGATATCGCTATGGTGCGCGCGGTTGATCGTCCAGAACGCGACCTCTCCTGCCACAAATACCGGCGCAAACACCGTGACATCCGGCAGGTGGCTGCCATAGCCAAGGTAGGGATCGTTCACCAGGAACAGATCGCCCTCATGCACATCATCACCGAAGTAATCCCGCACAGCTTTCGCGGCCCAGGGCATGGCACCCACATGCACCGGAATATGCTCCGCCTGTGCCACCAACTGGCAGTCCCGGTCCACCATAGCGGCAGAGAAATCCCGCGAGGAATTGAGGATTTGCGAATAAGACGTCCGCAACATCGCCTCCCCCATCTCCTCAACAATAGCCGTCAGCCGATGCTGAACAACGGACGTAGTGATCGGATCAACGGTGGCAGACATATGCGGCGACTCCTAGGCGGGTAGGCGCTTAGGATAGTGCGGGTTTGGTGGGGATGGTAGGGGGAGGAAACGGTCGCGCGTGCAATTGGATTCGTGCGATCCCCTTAAAGTTAGCGGATCAACCCTTCGCTAAAGACTGCTGACAGATGAACTGCGGCTGAATGGCGAGAAGGGACGATGTGATAAAGGACGTTATCGGATATCGGCAGTACAACACTGCTAAGCGCAGAATGGCGGGATTCGTTGAGACAGTGTTAACCATCAAAACCTCCTGAACTGTGTCAGATAAAGCTGGCTTGTGTTGATCGGTCCACTCGGACTACGCCGGACAGAAGCCACTTATTGAATTTGGTCACCCGATGCGTTCCCATGGCGAAGGCGACACCACGTTCGGGCATATAACGCCCCCACGTTTCGCGCATCATACGCAAGGTTTCTTCCTAGCCATACTGGTGACGCCACTGAAAGAACGTACGCTCTGTTTCCCAGTCGATACAGGTATGGGTTAGCGTCTTGCCTTCGTGTACAAATCGATAGTGAAAGGAGTACGGGGCAACGTCTGGCGTCAAAACCGTGCTATCGCCAGAGAACATGTCTGCCTGACTCAAAAGCATGTCGCGGCGTCTTTGGTTTTTTGTCCTGGCGACATCGCTCAGCGGGCGAACAATAAATTCGGGGTTTTCAGGGCGAATGAGCGCGAATGAGCGGCCTTTCTCTTTTTCGTTCGATAAGCTTTCCACGATGGCGCGACGGGCAAACTCGTGGCGTTCGGATTTTTTCACCTGCCGGACTTTAACAAGGGACTTGTGGTCTACGCGCTTGCTTTCAGGGCGCATATCCTTGGGCGCTGCGCTGCGCCATCTGATGCTAATGACGTCCCAGCGGTTGAAGCGTTGCGCATCGCTCAGCAGTTTGAATGGCATGGGGTAGAGCCGATGCCAGTTCCCGTTGAAGTCTATGCCGGCAACGCAAAAGGGTTCACCGTGAGTCTGACCCGTCTCCGGGGCAGCTTTTACGATGACGCAGACTTCAACAGGGTCTTGCCAGTCGCTCAAAGATCAATTCACAGCAATATGTTCGACGCGCGCGCCGACGAGCGCTGACAGGCGTTCTGCCACAATCTTGCGGTGGCAGCCTTCATGGTGGCGCTCAAAACAAGTAAGACAAACCCGCTTACCCTTCACAGTATCGGCAAGTTCATTGAGGGCTAACTGCGCGTTTTCGCCATCTATGTGTTGCGTGAAAATCTCTACAAACAGAGCGTGGTTGCCAGCGCGCGCGGCCTCTCTACCCGGCTTGGGGTCGCCTAGCGCCTTTACGTGCAGGTAGTCTATTCCGGCCTTTAGGACTGCTGCATTCAGTCCGTTCTTTGAGAAGCCTTTCTTGCGAGACAAGGGCAATTCCCGAACATCTACCAAAACCTCGATCTCTGCGTCGGCCAAGCGGTCTACGAACTCGTCGATTGTGGATTTCTCGTAACCGATGGTGAATATCAGCTCTTCTGTCTTTACGCCGTCAGCCATTTTGGCACCTTCATTTTTTTTTGCCTTGAGAGTAGCCAAGATATGTCTCCTGTCTATGGTGTCAGGCACAGTGCATCAACACGCCTTTTATGTAAGGCCCGGATGCTGCGGAAGCCGCAGCGCGGGGACTTGTGTCGCGCACCTACATCCTCTGCGGAGATAGCCGACTTTAGCGCATCCACAGCGAACCAGCGCTTTGCCTCAAACAACCGACATAAGCCCCCTACCGGAACCACTGTGTCAGAAACGACCGCTTGTTTTCTGATCACACCACCTACTGAAAACTGCGCTATGAAAAAGACAAAACCCACTTTTCAGAACCGTCGTGGTGTTGGAGGGTTTTTGGATAATGCCGCGGTGGTCCGCCTTCGCCGAATTCCTCAAACTCGCAATCTTCCTCCCTCACTCCCCCACCATCCCCACATGCTCCGTCAGCTGCCTGTGAAAGTGGCCGATGGCGGCTTCGTAGTGGCCGAAGGTGAAGTGGGTGTTGGCGCCGGACTTGAGGGCGGCTTGGATGGATGTGGCGGCGGCGCGGTCTTCGCGGAGGCCGGTTTCCTGGACGAAATCTGCGTCGCGGCGGGCTTTGTCCTCGTCGAACGTTGCGTCGGCTGGTTTGGGACGCATTTGGTAGATGATCCAGCGGGTTTCGTTCACGGAAACCGGCTCCGGGACAATCAGCATAACGTGGTTGGCTAGCGCCGGTCTTTCCTGTCTCAATCCTCGCTGCTTAGCATTAGGCGGTGGATTTCGTTGGTTAGGTCAGCGGCTTGGTTTTTAATTGCCTGGGCAAGTTGGGCGCAATCGGGATGGCTGGGCTGGAGGCGCTCGATCAATTCAGAGCCGTAGGCATCAATCGCGCGGAGCGGCGGGTTCAAGCCGTTGGAAATGAAATTCAACACTTCCGCGTTCGTGCTCGTCGCTTTGCCCGCGGTGTGTTCAGCCAATGTAAGCGCTAAGGCGCTTTCTGCCAGTTGCCGGTTCAGTTCGAGTTCATGAACAACAATGCTGGCGAAGTCATTCAGGATGCCCTCGTCGCGGTCATCGAATTCATGGCGCGCTTCATAGTCCATCAAGCAGACAGAGCCGACATTGAAGCCATTATCCAGCGTGATCGGTGCGCCTGCATAAAACCGAAAACCCGGACTCCCAATGACCTGTGGGCTTGCCTTGAGGACCGGGTGCGCCTGTAGGTCATGGCAAACGAGAACGTCGTTTTGCAGGATCGTATGTGCGCAAATTGAAATTTCCCGCGGCGCTTGCCGCACGTTCAAGCCGATGCAGGACTTGAACCAGGTACGGTCCGAATCAACAAACGAAATCCGGACGACCGGCATGCCAAAATGCATTTTTACCAGCTTGGCGACGCGGTCAAACCGCTCATCATGGTCCGTATCAAGAATGTGCAGGTCTCGCAAAGCTTGGAGACGGGCGTTTTCGTTCGTTGGGAATGGCGCAGCGGTGGATGAAGCCCCTATGCCGGGTGCCAAGTTATCAGACGCAGCAACTGTCATTCCGCTTCTCCACGATCACCACGAGGGAGGGCGCAGAATGCGCGCCCTGTTCCCGGCAATCTAAGAGTATGCAGAACCGACTAAGGGCCGTTTAACAGGAACTCCTAAATTGGCTGTAATACGAGTTCTCGAGAAAAGGCTATATTACCTAGCGCCGCTTCAGCGTCGTGCAGCCCTCACCGCGCAACCATCCCCACATGCTCCGTCAACTGCTTGTGAAAGTGGCCGATGGTGGCTTCGTAGTGGCCGAAGGTGAAGTGGGTGTTGGCGCCGGACTTGAGGGCGGCTTGGATGGATGTGGCGGCGGCGCGGTCCTCGCGGAGGCCGGTTTCCTGGACGAAATCTGCGTCGCGGCGGGCTTTGTCTTCGTCGAACGTCGCACCGGCGGATTTGGGGCGCATCTGGTAGATGATCCAGCGGGTTTCGTTCACTGAAACCGGCTCCAGGATGATCAGCATCACGTGGTTGGTCAGCGTCGAGGTGTGGACGTTTGGGAAAAGCTGGATGACGTCCGTCACGCAGCCTTGCAGGGACCATTCTGCGCGTGGGCGGTCGCGCAATTTCTCCACCCGGCGGAAGGGGAATACGATCCTGGAGTTGCGGCCAAACAGCTCCACCACGTTTAAATTGTCATAGCCATAGGGATAGAACGACTTATTGTGGAGGGCGCGGATGTGATAGCCCTCCATCGAGGTCTCGCCGATCAGCTTCCAGTTTGCTTGGTCTACAAAAGTTATGGTGTTGAAGACCGTCTGCTCCTCCCCCAACAAGTCCGGCAGGTCTGCCAGCGCGCCGTCCGAAAGCGGCTTATCCTGGGTGACGAAGATGAGGCCGGAGCGTTCCTGCACGTCATATACCGGCACGAGGCCATGGGTGGCCTTATCGACATCCGGGAAGCCGTCTGCGCCGGGGATATGTTTCAGCGCGCCGTCTGTGCCATAGGCCCAGTTGTGATAGGGGCAGATGAAGGTTTTCTTGCAGCCCTCGCCCTCCGCCACCTGCATGCCGCGATGTCGGCAGGCGTTGCGGAAAGCGCGGACTTGGCCATCCTCCCCCCGCACGACCAGCAACGGCACGCCCGCCGCCACCCGCGCGACGTAGTCCCCAGGCCCCGCAACAGCGCCGGAAGGGCAGAACACGACCGGCAAGCGGCGCATCACCTGCAATTCAGCCTGGAAGCGCGTTTCAGACGTATAATTCTCTGCTGGTTCCCGCCAAACACTGTCGCCTTTGTCGGACGTGCCGCCGTCTACATGGGCGAAAATCCGGTCGAGTAAGTTTTCGTCGGACAGAAGCGGCATTAGGAAACCTCTCAACGTGCAAGGCTGTAGGCTGAATGCCTTACATTGCGCTTGCTACGGCAAGCTTGCCGCCTGGGACGGCTGCAATCAAGACTGACAAATTGCCCAATGCTGAACGAGATGGTTAGGCACGCACTGGATAGATAGGCTTTAGCGCCAGATGTCAGCTCCTCTAACTGATGGGTCTTGGCGCCGCCAGTTTTGATGCATGCGGTTTGGCGTGGATGACGGCGGATGTTTGGAGGACTCATACTATAGCTTTGGGATGATTTTCCAGATGCCGCCTTTGCGTTCAAAACCAATTTTTCCACTGATGTTCAACGTTTGACCAGAGAATGGCGCGGTAGTGTCGTATTGAATGACCACTAAGTCTAAACCGGCGCTTTCCGCCATGTCTTTCCCGATTGCTTCGAACAATTGTGCGGCTTCAGCCCGGAGTTGGTCGTTATGCGCAATCATCTTCAAATTCTCGATCGGCATGTCTTTGCCAGTACCGACCAGTGCTTTGAGAACGTTGCTATACCCTTTGATATTCAAGAAATATGTGGTTTTAGTTTTGCCGTCTGGATCTCTGATAGCCCTATAGTTCAAAGATATCTCGCGCGTCAGAATAATCCTGCCGCTCGCAGTGCGTGTCGCAAACACAATCTGGGCTGGCAATTTTATCTGCCCATCCGATGACTCATGGCGGGCAACGAATAATACAGCGTTTTGGCCAGGGTGGAGGTAACTGGGTGAATTCCGGAGCGAAGTGCAACACCGCGGGCAGATTTGGTATCTGTCTGATGCACAACGTGAAACGGTGTCGCCATGTCGAACTATACGCATCTCACGCCCAGCGAGAGAGATCAGATCGCTGCCTTGAAGGGC
>JBDQJI010000069.1:0-21134 GCA_040263875.1 Alphaproteobacteria bacterium | reverse complement strand
ATATTATGATTATTTAAACCTATTACTTTTTCGTCATTTTTTGATAGAAGGTATTTGTATTCTGGATCTTTGGGGATTGCACAAGCATTTATCGCCAAAATTACTGGGATGAATAAATACCTCAATAAATTCTTGGTTGTATTCATCTTGTATTATATATTTTATTCAAGTTTATTTATAAAAGGCATGTGCATGCCTCTGTTCGGCAAGAGGTGTCCATTCCCGTAGAGCAGTTGCGTAGTTACCACTCTTGTATGCGGTTACACCCTTTTGGAAATCTTGGCTCCAAGACACTCCCGCACTTCCAAGAATCAGGGCAACGGCGAGGCAGATGGTGGAGGTCAGGTTTCTCATATGGAAAGTCTCGCAGAAAGTGAGAATGGAGGAAATACCCTTGTGGGAGCGTTATGGGGATCTCGCAGCTTGGGTGGGTCTTTGCTGGATGTCAGTGACTAAAGGGCGTCTGCGATTGCGAAGGAACTGGGAATAGGCAGGGCGAGCGTGTATCGGGCACTCGGTTAGGTTCTACTCAACACCCTTTGTATTTCTTACGGACGCATTCACGGGCGAGGTCTTGTGCTTTTTCCAGTTGAGATGGGGTCATTCGTTTCGCAACGATGTCTCTGTTTTTTGATGCGCTCTTACTTTCGCCAAATGATGCGGCGATGTTCAACCACATATGGGCATAGACATTATCCTGTATAACCCCGTGTCCTCTTCCATAAGCATTACCCAGATTGAACTGGGCATTGGCATTCCCCTGTTCTACTGCCAGACGATACCACTTCACAGCAGTCTTATTGTCCTCGGGTACACCTCGTCCGTTGTCGTACATCGTACCCAGATTAGTCTGGGCATCGGCATCTCCCTTTTCGGCAGCAAGTCTGTACCACTTCACAGCAGTCTTATAATCCTGGGGAACACCTTTTCCTTGGCGGTACATCTGTCCCAGAATATACTGGACAGTGGCATTCCCCTGTTCGGCGGAAAGTCTGTACCATTTCACGGCAGTCTTATCGTTTTGTGGAACACCTAGTCCGTGGCGGTACGCATTACCCAGATTGAACTGGGCATCGGCATCCCCCTGTTCGGCGGCAAATCTGTACCACTTCACGGCAGTCTTATAATCCTTGGGAACACCTTGTCCGTTCTCATACACATAACCCAGATTATTCTGGGCATCGGCATCCCCCTGTTCGGCGGCAAGTCTGTACCACTTCACGGCAGTCTTATCGTCCTGAGGAATACCCTTTCCGTTTCCATACATATAGCCCAGATTGTACTGGGCAGCAGCATTCCCCAGTTGCGCCAGAGGTTCCCATTCCCGCAGAGCAATTGCGTAGTCACCACTCCGGTATGCGGCAGCTCCCTTTTGGAAATCTTGGCTCCAAGACACTCCCGCACTTCCAAGAAGCAGGGCAACGGCAAGACAGATGGTGACGGTCAGTTTTTTCATCTGCGAAGTCTGGCAGAAAGTGGAAATGAAGCAAATAACCTTGTGGAAGCGCCATCGGTGTCTCGCAGCGTGGGTGGGTCAATGCTGGATGTTTAGGGTCTTGCGAGACATTTATCTTCAGCGCTCACATCTGCGGTGCTATGAAGGCGGTCGTAAGTCGCTGAAAGTCACGATTGGTGTAGCATTAGTGTAACTCGTGTTAGCACTACATCGTTGAAAATGCGTGATTTGCACATTTGGTGTAGCATAGGTGTAGCAAAATATGTCTCAAAATAAACAAACCAAAACAGAGACTTATAAGAATAAATGGCAGTTCTGGATTGATCGGGGCGGTACCTTTACTGATATCGTCGCGCGGAAGCCGGATGGCGAGACGGTGGCGCATAAGCTGCTCTCGGTGAACCCGGAGCGGTATCAGGATGCAGCGACCCAGGGCATTCGGGAATTGCTGGAAGTGCCTGCGGGCCAGCCGATCCCGGCGGACGCGATTGATGCGGTCAAGATGGGCACGACCGTCGGCACCAACGCACTTTTGGAACGCAAAGGCGAACGCACAGTGCTGGCTGTCACCAGCGGTTTCCGGGACTTGCTCAGGATCGCCTATCAGAACCGGCCCCGGCTGTTTGACCTGGAATTGAAGCTGCCGGAGCAGCTCTACACCGATGTTGTGGAGCTTGAAGAACGGGTTCTGGCGGATGGCAAAGTCGAGCGGGCGTTGGATGACGCCGCGACCCGGCGCGACCTTCAGGCCATGCGGAACAAAGGCTATACCAGCATCGCGATCCTCTGCTTGCACGGCTATCGCTACCCAGAGCATGAGGAGCAGGCAGCCGTTATCGCCCGCGAGCTTGGCTTTACGCAGATATCCGTCAGCCACCAGACCAGCCCGCTCATCAAGGCCGTCGGGCGCGGCGACACCACCGTTGTCGACGCCTATCTCTCCCCCGTATTGCGCCGCTATGTGGATATTGTCGCGGGTGAGCTTTCGGGCGCGCGGCTGATGTTCATGCAGTCCAATGGCGGCTTGGCGGATGCGCGACGCTTCCAAGGCAAGGATTCCATCCTGTCCGGCCCCGCAGGCGGTGTTGTGGGTGCGGCTAAGACAGCAGGCATGGCCGGGTTTGACCGGATTATCGGCTTCGATATGGGCGGCACCTCTACGGACGTCTCACACTATGCAGGCGACTACGAGCGCGCATTCGAAACGCAGGTGGCAGGCATCCGGATGCGGGCGCCGATGATGCAAATTCATACCGTTGCGGCAGGCGGCGGATCGATTCTGGCGTTTGAGCAAGGCCGCTACCGTGTCGGTCCCGAAAGTGCTGGTGCCAGCCCTGGCCCGGCGGCGTATCGCCGTGGCGGACCGTTGACGGTGACCGATTGCAACGTGCTTCTAGGCCGCCTGCAACCCGCACATTTTCCACCCGTATTCGGCCCAAATGGCGACCAGCCGCTAGACAGAGATGCAACTGCGAAAGCATTCACGGACTTAGGTCGGCGCATCTCTGAGGAAACCGGTGATACCCGCAGGGCTGAGGACGTAGCGCTGGGCTACCTTCAGATCGCCGTCGAGAACATGGCTAACGCCATTAAAGAAATCAGTGTCCGTCGCGGCTATGACGTGACCGAATACACACTGCAATGCTTCGGTGGTGCTGGCGGGCAACATGCCTGCATGATTGCCGATACACTTGGCATGGAGACCATCTTCATCCACCCCTACGCAGGCGTCCTTTCCGCCTATGGCATGGGGCTGGCGGACTTGCGCGCTGTCAAAGAACGCTCAGTCGAAGCGACATTGGAGCAATCAGCGCTGGCCGACATCGAAGCCACCCTTGCAACGCTTGGCAGCGAGGCTGAGGCTGAGCTTGAGCCACAGTTAACGCCGGGTGACACGCTCCGCGTCGAGCGCCGCGTGCATCTACGCTATGACGGCACGGACTCATCCCTGGAAGTCGCCTATCCCGAAGGCGGTGACATCTCCGGCGCGCTTCGGGCTACGTTTGAGGCGGAGCATCGCCAGCGCTATGGCTTCATCATGGATGGTAAGGCGCTTATCGTCGCCACAGCCGTTGCTGAAGCCGTTGGCGAAACGGATGTGGCGGATGAAATTGAACACGCCGTTGATCCAAGCGCCGAAGCAACGGTGATCTCCACCCACCCGATCTACACCCAATCCGGCTGGGTGGATGCGCCCTTCTATGATCGGGACAGCATGGCCCCGGGTGCGGCTGTCCTCGGCCCCTGCGTTATCATCGAACGCACGGGCGCCAATGTTGTTGAGCCCGGATGGCGGGCCGAGATTACGGGTCGTGACCATCTGGTCATGCGCCGGGTAGAAGTGCTGGAACGTGCCCACGCGATTGGCACGGAAGCGGATCCGGTACTGCTGGAGGTGTTCAACAACCTATTCATGTCTGTCGCTGAGCAAATGGGCGCGGCGCTGGAGAACACCGCCTATTCCGTCAACATCAAGGAACGCCTGGATTTCTCCTGCGCCATCTTTGACGCGACGGGCAGTCTCGTCGCCAACGCGCCCCATGTGCCGGTGCACCTTGGCTCGATGGGTGCTTCCGTTCGCGCCATGATCAAGGAACGCGAGGGGACCATGAACCCTGGCGATTTCTATGCCCTCAACAATCCCTATAACGGCGGCACGCACTTGCCGGACATCACAGTTGTGGCACCCGTGTTTGAAGGCGATGAGATCATCTTCTACGTCGCGTCGCGCGGCCATCACGCGGATGTCGGCGGGCTCACCCCTGGGTCCATGCCGCCCGATAGCGCTACGATTGAGCATGAAGGTGTGCTGATCGATAACTTCCTGCTGGTGGACCAGGGTGATTTCCAAGCCAAAGCACTTGAAGACCTGCTGCTTTCCGCCACATATCCCGCTCGGAATGTCTACCAGAACGAGGCAGACCTTAAGGCGCAGATTGCAGCTTGCGAAAAAGGCATCCAGGAAGTCCGCCGCATGATTGGCCATTTCGGCCAGGAAGTGGTGCAGGCCTACATGATGCACGTGCAGGACAACGCGGAGGAAAGTGTTCGCCGGGTCATCGGCGCGCTGAAATCTGGTTCGTTTGACTACGGCCTGGACAATGGTGCGATGGTCTCCGTCGATATCTCGATTGATGAGGCGGCGCGCACGGCCAAGCTCGATTTCTCGCGCTCATCTGCCCAGTTGAATTCCAACTTCAACGCCCCGGCAGCAGTGTGCCGGGCAGCGGTTCTCTATGTCTTCCGCACGCTTGTCGGCCAGGATATTCCGCTGAATGACGGGTGCTTGAAGCCGATTGAAATCGTCCTGCCCCAAGGCTGCATGCTGAACCCGAACCCGGGTGCTGCTGTCGTCGCGGGCAATGTGGAGACCAGCCAAGTCGTGACCGATTGCGTTTATGGCGCACTGCAAGTGATGGGCGCCTGCCAGGGCACCATGAACAACTTCACCTTTGGCAACAAAACCCACCAATATTATGAAACCATCTGCGGCGGCGCGGGCGCTGGCCCCACCTGGGACGGCGCCAGCGCCATCCACACCCACATGACCAACACCCGACTGACGGACCCGGAAATCCTAGAGCTCCGCTACCCGGTCGTGCTGGAAGGCTTCGGGGTGCGCCCGGCTTCCGGGGGTGCGGGCAAACATCGCGGCGGCGACGGCATCACCCGCCGCGTGCGCTTCCTTGAGGACATGACCGCCGCCATCCTCTCCAACCGCCGCGAAGTCGCCCCCTACGGCATGGCGGGCGGCGCGCCGGGAAAATGCGGCGTCAACCGCGTTGAGCGCACGGATGGTTCCTCCGAAACGCTGAAGGGCGCTGACAAGACAGAAATGGCCCCAGGCGACGTCTTCATCATCGAAACGCCAGGCGGCGGGGGGTATGGGGGCAATTCAAATACAACTTCAATTTGAATGCCCTTTGGTAAAAAATACGGTTAGGCATCTCGCAAAGATCAAGGACATTCCCATTGAAAGCCTTCCAATTAGCAATTGTTGCACTCGCGACGCTTGTTCTATCGAACTGCGCATCCCCCCACTACTCGCGCCGAACGAGGCGGCACAGATCACCGAAGTGCGCGTTGAAAACCAGATTCCACGTGGCGGCACACAGAACCTCGTGGAAGATATTCGCGTCAAGACGCTGAACGCTGCATACCAGGTTTCAGAATCTGGGCCAAAGAAAGTTCTTATTGTCAGGGTTCAAGGTTTTCAATCAGCTGACCCGGGAATGGCCCTTTTCATTTCGAGCGGATCCAGCGGCATTCAAACTGAAATTCTGCTGACTGATCCAACAACCGGCGTCTCCTCAAAGCCTGAAAAAGTGTTCGCCCAAAATGCGCGATTAGGAGGCATTATTGGCGCCATCCACGCATCGACTGTTGATCCGATTCAGGATGAGCGATCTTTGACGACTCAATTGGCCAATAAAATAATGGTGCAAATTTATGGCAAGGAAGCAGTTGACCGAACCGCATCCAGAACGCCGCAAAAAAAGGCGACTGCCAACTACCCGGTCAGCTATCAAGCTGAGGCGGAACGGTTGAAGTGCCGCCGGGTTGAGGCCCAAAACGAGCTGGAAAAAGATCGTGCTGAGGAACAGCAGGAAGACCCTCTACTGACCAAAATGCCTGAATATTGTTCTAAATATCCAAAAGAAAGCTAAGCGGGCGGCTGGTTCTTCGTTAGAGCCGCACAATCCGTTCCGCCGCCGTTCTAACGGCATTTGGATCAACGTCCATATGGGTTACGGCGCGGAGGGTGTGGGGGCCTACGGCGCCGATGCGGACGTCGGCTTCGGCGCGGATGCGGGCGCTGAATTGGGCTGCGTCTGCGGTTTTGTCGGCCAGATCGAAGATGACGATGTTGGTGTCTACTGTCGCTGGGTCGATGGAGAAGTTTGGTGAGTCTGCCAGGACTTCAGCGAAGCTCTTGGCGGCGGCGTGGTCTTCCGCCAGGCGCTCGATGTTGTTTTCTAAGCCGTAGAGCGCGCCCGCAGCGATGATGCCAGCTTGGCGCATGGCACCGCCGATCCGCTGTTTCCATTTCCACACAGCCTCAATGAAGTCTGCTGATCCGGCCATCGCCGCACCAACGGGTGCGCCGAGGCCTTTGGAGAAATCGATCCATACGGAGTCTGTTGCAGCGCCGTAGTCTGCCGCACTGGTTCCCGTCGCGACAACGGCGTTGAGCAGCCGCGCGCCATCCATGTGCACGATCAGGCCCGCATCCCTTGCAACTTGGCTCACGGCCTGCACGTCCGCCAATGGCCAAGCGACGCCGCCTGCCATGTTCGCCGTGTTCTCAATCTCTAGCAGCCGGGTGACGGGCGCATAGCGGCTGGTGGGGCGGATGGCGGCGCGCACTGTATCCGCAGTGAACATGCCCCGGTCGCCCGGAAGTGCGGTCATCACAGCACCGGCGAGGGCCGATGGCCCGCCACCTTCGTAATTCACGATGTGGGCCGATCCGTGGCATAGAATTTCGTCGCCCGGGCGGCAATGCACCATCAACGCGATTTCATTGCACATGGTGCCAGAGGGCAAAAAGACCGCTGCTTCTTTACCCAGCAGGTCCGCAACTTTCTCGCAGAGCGCGTTAACGGTCGGGTCTTCGCCGCGCTGCTCATCGCCGACTTCGGCGTTCGCCATGGCGCGACGCATCGCATCCGATGGGCGCGTTTGGGTATCGCTATACAGGTCGATCATTGGCCTTAGTTCAGGCTGCTCGTGGCCGGTAAGGCCAGGTAAAACATGAGGAAAACAATCAGTGCGCCAGCACCGTAACCGCCAATTGTCGTCCAGATATTCATCCGGTCCGGCATCGGGTCGTTTGGATCTTCTTCAAGCATTGCTGTCTCGCTGTAAATTCTTGAAACATCTGCGGAGACTGTGCCGGTCATCGCCGTCGCAGTCAATTTCAGCAAGGCTTCTAACTAATGTGTCAATCAATTTCATCAAATGTCGTTAGTGCGTATTTACCACAGATTTATAGGCCATCCGTATTGTGATGGTTGAGTTCACAACCCAATGCGCCTTTGCGCCACCACATCTCTAGCTGAGAAAGACGGGAGTCTAACTATGCCGCAAGGCCGTAAAGCTAAAAATCAAAAGGGTTTTACCCTTGTCGAATTGATGGTCGTGGTCTCGATCATCGGCATTCTCGCCGCTATCGGCATTCCACGCGTGTTCGCCTATGTCCGCGCCAGTGAAACCGCAGAGGTCAGCCAGAACGCCGGCCGTATTCTTGCGGGCATCAAAGCTTACGGCGACAGCCAGCTTAAAGCAGCGTCTGCCGTCGTCACAGACATTGGCGGTACCGGCTTAACGCCAGATGGTACCGCGACGACTGAACTATCCACGATCATTCCATTCCTCATCCTGCCAGCCGATGCAGATTTTGACTACGATATCTCTGCCATTCTCGCTACAGCAGGACCGCAAACTGGCGAAGCGGTTGTTTGCATCACCGCAACTGGCCGGGCATCAGCAGGCGTACCTGGCGGCAAGGTGATTTACTCTGCTGCCCCATCAACTGCTGGCGGTTGGGATGGCCGGGTCAATCGCACCCCATATGTCAGCGGCGCTACTGACCTGACAGGTGCGACCGCTGGTGGATATTGCACTGTTGCGGGCGCAGCCCAGGCGACTTGCACCAGTTGTTAAGCAAACCAGGGGTAACCTTCAGCCAGGACACATCATAACGCGAGCCTGGCCGAATGAGCCCTCTGGATAAATCTGATATCAACGTGACGGCGCACCGGGAAACCGCGGGCGCCGTTGCTGCGCCAGACATTCAAGTGGCCAACATAATGCCGGACGAAATGACCGGCACCGACCGGCGCTTCGTTGATTGGCGCTTCATTGGCACGGGCGGGTCTGCGGATGTATACCGCGTGTTCGACCGGTTCCTGAGCATCGACCTCGCCATCAAAATCCTGAAGCGGGATTCGCCAGCGGGTCGCGATACGATCCGCAATGAAGTGCTGATTTCCCGCGCACTGCGCCACCCCTCCATCTGCCCTGTTCACGATATCTATTCCGGTGACCGTGGCTTTGGCGTCATTATGGATGTGCTGGAAGGCTATGATCTGAAGGTCTGGGCGAAGGTCAACAACACCGCCCTGCACGCCACCTTTGATGGCCGCGTGGCACTCGTGGAAAAGTTGGCAGACGCACTCGCCATTGCTCATACCCGCATTGTCCACCGGGATTTGAAGCCTGCCAATATCTTCCTCATTAATGGCTCGATTGAGCAGCCATTAATCATGGACTTCGGCCTGTCCCTGCTGGACCAGTCTGAAATTCAAGGCTCCCACGCCGGCACGCCGCGCTACATGGCGCCAGAACAACATGGCGGCGTCGCTGATGCCCGGTCAGATATTTTCGCACTGGGCGTTATGGCTTACGAACTGCTAACCGGCGGGCGCCGCCCACTTGGCGAAGCTGTGCGGCGGCCAACGGCTGAAGAATGGCAGACCCTTACAATTGCACCGCCAAGCGCACACTGCGCCCTGATCAGCGGACCAATCGACCGCCTGATCCTGCAAATGCTGCAGTATGACCCAGCGAAACGCCCATCAAGTGCAGCAGAAATCGTGCGCGCGCTGCGGGCTGCCTCACAAACCCGCAACGAAGCAACGAAAGCGTCTAGCGCACAGACATCAACCCACGCCACCGCGACCTTGGCACCAGGCAAATACGTCATCGGCTCACCGCCAACATCACAGTATGCCGCTGAAAAGCCGATGCGCCGGATACAGCTAACCGGGTGCCGAATAGCGCTTCAGCCCGTGACCAATGCCGATTACTTGGCATTTTGTCGTGAAACGGGTGCAACGCCGCCGCCACTCATTGAAGATCCGGTATTTGGTGCTGCAACGCACCCGGTCGTCAGTGTGGATTGGGCAAATGCAAGCGCCTATGCCGAATGGGCTGGTGGGCGCTTGCCAACCGAGGCCGAATGGGAAGCCGCCGCTAAAGCGGGTGCCACAATGCAAGTCTATCCATGGGGCGATGGTGATTTGAAGCCGGAATCCGCCAATGCCGATAATTCGGTCGGCGGAACAACCCCTGTGGGCGCTTATCCACTTGGCGCAAATGGCCTGGGCCTTGAAGACATGGCTGGGAATGTTTGGGAATGGTGTGCGGATGCATTCGATGAACGCGCCTACCGCTCCTTCCGGGATGCCTTCCCTGATCCCATCACAGAACCATCTGGCAGCGCAGATCTGACGACCATAGAACGGGTTCTGCGCGGCGGTGCGTTCGATGCCCTGCCCGCCATGTGCCGCACCGCCTTCCGCCATCGCGCGCCAGCAAACGCAACCCGCAAAACCATCGGCTTCCGCATCGTCTTCGATTTTGAAGAGAGGACACCCACCTAAGATGGGCGATCCATCCCAAGGGCTGAAGCAGGTTTACGGATCCGCCAAGCCAAACCCGGCTTATGACGATGACCAAACCTTCGACCCGGACCAAACAGAGTATGGGGAGGACGCCCCCCCATTACACCTATGCAGGGAAGCCTGGCCGATTCCGTGCCTGAGGATGTGCGCGACAACCCCGTCGTCGCCAAATTGCTCGCAGAAGCAGAGCGCCGCCAGGCCTTAGCCGCTGGCGAAGCAACAGAAGCCGAAAGTGCCACATTAGACGCCGAGCCAATTGCGGTCACGCCCCCCAGCGACGATCAAACGCTGATAGACCCGCCGCCGCCAGAGCAGCGCCATCCTTCCGATGACGACACGATTGCTGATGATTGGACGTCCGCACCTATAGCTCCAGAGGTCCAAAACCCGCTTACGGTGACTGCAGCCGATGAACTGTCGGTTCGGCCTACATCAAATGACCCAACACGTTATGGCGGTGAAGCACGCCTGTTGCGCGGCTTGGCTCGTAGCTTGGTTGATGGTGGCGCCCTTTCCGAACGTCGCGCCGTATCCTTGGCGATGCAGGCGCGCGACGGCGGTGTTGGCTTCATGCGCGCACTGGCATCTGACCGGGCGAGCGTTGATCTGTTCGCAATCTATAAAGTCATCGGCGAACTAGTAGGCGCAGACCCGATCTCCAGCCGCAATGAAGCCGTGCAGCGCATGACCAACAGCGACTGGCTGCCAGCGGAAATGGTCGAGCAATGGCAGATCCTGCCGCTTCTTTCCGACGATCCAGACACCGTTATGCTGGCGGCTGTCGATCCGTTTGACATCGTGGCGCTGGACTGGGCGCGCGCCAGGTCTGGACTGCAAAAAGTCCGTGTCACGCCAATTCATCCAGATGTGTTTTACGATAGCCTCGGCCGCTATCACTCCCTGCAGGAAGACGTATCGGACGGGGACGGCATGTTCACGCCGATCGCCGTTAACTGGACCAAGGAAGACCTTGAACGCGCTGATCTCACGCATATGGATATCCCAGCCGCGGTTGATTACATCCTGCACACCGGCTTCGAGCTTGGCGCATCGGATATGCATATTGAGCCCACCGGCGACGGGCTCATCGTGCGTTGCCGTGTTGATGGCGTGCTGCGGGAAGAAATTAAGCTGCCCCGCGATGCCGCCGCCATGGTGGCCTCCCGCATTAAGGTCCTCGCGAACCTGGACGTGGCCGAACGGCGAAAGCCGCAGGACGGCCGCATTGGCGTCGCGATCCAGGGTCATCCAATTGATGTCCGCGTGTCCTCACTGCCAACCGTCAACGGCGAGAAGATGGTTCTCCGGCTGCTGGACGAAGGTTCGCTGCGGCCTCGCATCGAGGACATTGGCCTGACCGATCGCGAAATGCGGACATTGGCCGACAAAATCAGCGCGCCCTACGGATTGATTCTGCTAAGCGGGCCAACAGGCTCCGGCAAAACCACAACACTCTATTCCTGCCTCGCTGGCATTGACCGCATCGGGCGGAACGTCGTGACCGTCGAAGACCCGGTTGAGTACCGTCTCAAAGGCGTTCACCAAACCCAGGTGGATGAGAATATCGGCCTCACATTTGCTGGCGGTCTCCGCGCCATGCTGCGCCAAGACCCGGACGTGATCATGGTCGGTGAGTGCCGCGATAAAGTTACGGCGCAGATGGCTGTGCAGGCATCTCTCACGGGCCATCTCGTGTTCTCCACCATTCACGCGAATGATGCTGTCGGCGTTGTCAGCCGTTTGATGGACATGGAAATTGATCCGTTCCTGATCGCCAACTCTGTCAGCATGACCCTGGCGCAACGTCTGCTGCGTGTGCATTGCCCCCATTGCCAAACTGTCGTGGACGGGCGGGAGGTGATCTCCAACCTTCGCGCGGAAGGTGTTGGGTCTTACAAGCTGGAGCGGTTGGGCATCAGCATCGCACCGGATATGCCCTGCATCGTCACCCTTGGCTGCGGCCATTGCAGGCACACAGGCTATGTCGGCCGACAAGCCGTGTTCGAGCTATTGGCAATGGATGATTAAACCCGCGGCGCTATCATGACCAATCATTTTGATCTGCATGAATTCCGGCGGGTCGCCCGTGGCGGTGGCATGCAGTCCATGTTCGAGCACGCGCTGATCTTGGTTGAAGAAGGACGCACCTCCTATTCCGAGGTCATACGCGTTCTTGGTGAGGCCTAGCGGACCCCATGTTTTCACCCGTATCCCTGACCGCCCGCTTTATTTTCACCCGGCAGTTCGCTGCGCTGCTGAAGGGCAAACTGCAGCTTGCGGCGGCACTGGAAAACCTTTCGGCGGAGATGCCCAACGGTAAGTTCCGCGTCATCCTACAATCAGTGCTGAAGGACGTATCAGCCGGTCGCGATATGGCGGATTCCATGAAGGAATACCCGAAAGTATTCGGTCCGATCTATGTCAGCGTTGTGCGCTCCGGCCTCCGCTCCGGCAAGATTGATGAGGCGATGGACCAGCTTTCATCATATCTGGAGCAGATGGACGCGTTCTCGCGCAAAGTCCGCACTGCACTCACATACCCAATCTTCGTGCTTGGTGCTTTCATCCTGGTCTTTCACATGATGATCTTCTCGATCCTGCCTCGGTTTGAAAAGATGTATTCCGGCATGGGCCGCGAACTCCCCACACTGACCCAAGCCTTGCTCGATATGGGGGATGCTTATGCCGAAAACCTTCTGATACTTGGCGTATTGGCAGCCTTCGTTGTGGCGCTCATCACGTTCTGGCTTTCGAACGAGTCCGGAAAATATGTTTGGGATGTGATCAAGCTCAGGCTGCCATTGCTCGGCCAAGTCGTGCGCCTCTCCGCCATGGCGCGATTGCTGCGAACCGTCGGCATGCAACTTCGCCATCGCATTCCAGCAGTTGAAGCATTGCGCATGGGGGCGGAGGCCGCCGCAAACCGTCGTATCGCCGACGCCGCCCGCGAGGCCGCAGATAATATCGAACGCGGCACATCTTTCGCTGAAGCCTTCAGGCAGGACCCGAAATTCGGCGATGTCGTGGTTCGGATGATTGCATCAGGCGAGCAAGCGGGCACGCTGGACGTACTGATGGTCACCGCTGCCGATTACTTCGATACGCTGCTCATGCAGCGCGTAAACGCCGTCACTTCCATGATCAACCCAATACTGACGGCCCTAGTCGGCCTCGGCATTGCTGGCATGTTGATCGCAGCTTTCCTACCGGTGTTCGAACTCTCCGGGAAAGTGAATTAAAGCCGCCATCCCCGGTGCACCGCGACGACGCCGCCGGTCATATTGCGGAATGATGTCTGCTCAAACCCAGCTTCATCCATTAACGCCAACAATTCATCCTGGCGCGGGAAGCGGCGGATGCTTTCGATCAGGTATTGATATGAGTCCGCATCGCCCGTCGTAAGCTTGCCAAGCTTTGGGATGGCCGCGAAGGAATAGCGGTCATAGGCGGCCTGCAGTGCCGCATTCTCCATGTGACTGAACTCCAGGCAGAAGAACCTGCCGCCCGGACGCAGCACACGGCGCATGTCCCGAAGCGCTTTCAGCCTATCCGTGACATTACGAAGCCCGAATGAGATTACGACTGCATCAGCCGACGCATCGGGCAGCGGTAGGCGTTCTGCATCCCCCGTCACCCAACCAAGGCTGCCATCATTCAGTTTCACGCCCCGGTCCATCGCCCGGTCACGGCCAACGCTGACCATTGCAGCATTGGCGTCAACGATCACAGCGTCGAGCGCACCCTTGGCCGCCGCTTGAGCGCGGAAGCTGATGTCGCCTGTGCCGCCTGCAACATCTATCAATCGTTCTCCGGCTCTCGGCGCCAATTCCGCCACGAGCGAAGCCTTCCAAAAGCGATGAAGGCCGCCGCTCATCAAGTCATTCATCAGGTCATAGCGACCTGCAACGGAATCGAACACGCCGCGCACCATGCGCGCTTTGTCCGCACGCGGAACTTCGCGGTAGCCGAAGTCGATCGCGTCGCCGCTGGATGGTCTGTCGATGATGGAATCATGGTTTGTCATGGGCGTATTCGATAGCGCATTCGGCGTATCCGGGATAGGGTTTTGCATCATGCCAGAACTCCCCGAAGTCGAAACCACCATGCGCGGCCTCGCCGCCATCATCACCGGTCAGCGCCTCTCCCGGGTCGAAGCGCGGCGACCTGATCTACGGTTCCCGCTGCCGCCCGATTTCGCTGCACGGATGCAAGGTCAGACTGTGCTGCGGATTGACCGGCGGGCGAAATATATGCTGGCTAGGCTCGACGGCGGCCTGACTTGGCTCACCCATCTGGGCATGTCTGGACGGATGATGGTCGGCCAAGGGCCTGCGCCCGAACCTGCCAAACATGATCACATCATTATCGAAACACGCGGCGGCGGGTATGCTGTCTACCAGGACCCCCGCCGCTTTGGCTTTATGGACCTGTTTCCCACATCTGAGGAAGCATCACACCCACGCCTCGTATCGCTCGGTATGGAGCCTTTGAGCGGGCTGACACCGTCCAAGTTAAAAGCGATGCTTGCGGGCAAATCTTCCTCGATCAAGGCGGCACTGCTGGACCAGCGGTTAATCGCTGGGCTCGGCAATATCTACGTCTGTGAGGCGCTGTTCCGCGCCCGTGTGCGGCCAGAACGCGACGCTGGGTCAATGAAACCGGCGGAGCTCAAACGCCTCACCATCGCCATCCCGGAAGTTCTGTGGGAAGCCATTGCTGCGGGCGGGTCCAGCTTGCGCGACTATCGCCAGCCATCTGGTGAGCTTGGGTACTTCAAAGCATCGTGGGGCGTATATGGCCGCGAGGGTGAGGATTGTATCACCTGCGGCAAAAGCCATGTGCGGCGCCTCGTCCAGTCCGGGCGATCATCGTTCTATTGTCCAACCTGCCAGCGGTAGGGTAGAAGACACGCGCAATTCAACGCCGCAAGACATTCCTAAAATCTCCTTGGGAGCCATCGCATGGCTGAGTTTATTCTGTCTGAAAAGAAGGGCCGCGTCGGCCTTATCACCCTGAACCGCCCAAAAGCGCTGAACGCACTCTGCGCGCAATTGGTCGAAGAAATGGCTGCCGCCATTGACGCTTTTGAGGCTGACCCGGAAGTCGGGTGCCTGATGCTGGCTGGTGGCGAGAAGGCTTTTGCAGCGGGTGCCGACATCAAAGAAATGCAGTCCAAGTCCTATATGGACGCCTATATGCAGGACTTCATTACCGTGCATTGGGAACGCGCTGCTTCGTGCCGCAAGCCAATCATCGCAGCCGTACGCGGTTATGCGCTTGGCGGCGGGTGCGAGGTTGCCATGATGTGCGACCTGATCATTGCCGGTGATGACGCCAAATTTGGTCAACCGGAAATCAACCTTGGCACGATTCCAGGCGGCGGCGGCACCCAGCGCCTGACGCGCGCTGTCGGCAAGTCTAAGTCCATGGATATGTGCCTGACGGGGCGGATGATGGGTGCCGAAGAAGCCGAACGTTCCGGCCTCGTCACCAAGGTCGTGCCGGCGGACACGTTGCTTGATGAAGCATTGAAGCTAGCGGATTCAATCGCCGAAAAATCCTTGCCGATCGCCATGATCTGCAAAGAGGCGGTTGACCGGGCTTATGAGACAACGCTGTCTGAGGGTGTGCGATTTGAGCGCCGCATCTTCCATTCAACCTTCGCCACTGAAGACCAAAAAGAAGGCATGGCGGCGTTCGCTGAAAAGCGTCAGCCCCAATTCAAACACAAATAACCTATAGAAGGTTGGGCGGTTCGACGGGTTGTTCCCGTCAGCCGCCCACTTTTTGCTTCAGCAGCTTGATCAGGCCGTCTAAGCCGCCCTGGCTGCGAATTATGCTGGCGAAATCAGCCCGCTGACTGACAACGAGACTAACGCCTTCGACCACAATATCAGTCACAACGGCTTTGCCGTTTACGGTCTCAACCTGCCATGCAACGGACACTGGCGGTGAGCCAGGGCGATGCACTTCACTGTCAACCAATGTCCGGCTGCCAGCAGCCTTTTCGCCACCAATCACAAATTTCACCTGGCCATCAATAGAATTCATCCGACCGGCGTAGACGTCGATCAGATATGTCTCCATCAACCCGACTAATTCTGTGCGCTGCCCAGCATCCGCCCGGCGCCAATAACGGCCAAGCATGGATTGCGCCATCTGCTGACTGTCGAATACAGACCCAAGCATTGCCCGCAGCTTTTTCGTGCGCTCGGCAGGTGCGATCGACCTATCGTTCAGCACTGGCTCCGCTTCGCCTGCAAGACCAGCAATCAAATCGCGCTCAACCCCAGCCTTCGCAGGCGAAAGCGTGAGAACCGCGAACGCAAACACAACGAGGCTAGCAAACAGAATGCGCAAAAACGGCGCGCGTGAATCGGCGATAACGCGGGAATGCGGTCGCATAGTGGCTCTAGCCCTCACGATTGAATGGCGTATTGAAGACCGTCGCGGTCGATTTTGGCGTTGCTTCGTCACCGAGATTACGGATTTCATAAGTCCGGCGCTGACGATAGAGCGACCGCACAGCAGCGTAATAATCCAGTGAGTTCTTTTTCAGGTCATCCAACGGCCCAAGCAAGCGATAGCGCTGATCAACAATACTGACAGCCCGAACGCCAAACGTCGCCTCAACTGGCGCTTTGGCCAAGAGGTAAGTCAGCGGATCAAGCCCGAAATCGACAATCCGACCAAATGCATGGCGGGTGGACGATGGTCCAAGTAAAGGCAGTACAACATAAGGCCCTGGAATGACTTGATATGTCGCCAGCGTCTGGCCAAAATCTTCCTTGTGATGGGGCAAACCAAGGCCCGTCGCTGCATCAACGACACCACCAAATCCAGCGATCGAATTGACGAACAGGCGCTTGGACGCGATCTCCGCCCTATCCCATTCACCCTGCGCAATGTCATTAACAATCGTCAGCGGCAGCGTTATGTGGCGGACGAAATTGAACACGAGCTCCTTGCCTGGGTCCGGCATGAAATCCCGGTAAAGCACAGCTGCCGGACGCAGCAATACGAAATCAACGGCTTCGTTGATGGCGAAAACCATCCGGTTGGCGGGCTCAAACGGATCATTGGCAGCCAGAACGTCGGCGCGGTCCAGCGGATCTTCCAGAAGCGTTGCGCAACCGGCTGCAACACCTGCCACGGCAATCACAAAAGCGGCATTGCGGATAGCCGTTCCCAGTTTCCGTAGGCTGTATCGCATCATATTTCCGTCCTGCCGAATTTTCACTGCCAATGCAGCGTTGCCTGAAGCGCGTCTATCCCGAAGCCGCGTCGAATCTTTTTAACCGCCCGTGCAGCCTCATACCACAGAAAATCATCATATAGAGTGATAAGGTTAATGCAAAGGTGACTACCTATGGAATACGGCGGGGATGTGACACAGACTCCACATTTTTGAGGCAGCAAAATCCATTGTAGCGCTGGCAACTTACCTATATAACACAATCTGCATATAGATTGGGCTTCCATTGGATAAATTTGTCATCATGTTGCGCGCCGCAGCCGAAAGCGCGCGCCTTAGAATGCTGGCGCTCTGCGCGGCGGGCGAACTGTCTGTCACGGAGATTACGGACATCCTTGGCATGACGCAGCCTGCCGTTTCCCGACATCTCAAAATCCTGGCGGAGGCTGGGCTTCTGGTCCGCTTCAGGGAAGGGAATTGGGTATTTTATCGCCTAGCCGATACTGGCGAGCCTGCGCGACTTGCCCGCGTCCTAGTGGATTCCTGCAATCCCGATGACCCTGTCCGCATCCGAGATGCCAATCGCCTTGCAGACGTCCGCGCCCGCCGGGCCCAAGATGCCCAGACCTATTTCCACGAAAACGCGCCGCGCTGGCATGATATCCGCGCGCTGCATGTGGATGAGGCAATGGTGGAAGCACGCCTGCAAGCGCTCTGCCCTGCAGATTTCATCAATGACTACCTTGATGTGGGCGTTGGCGCGGGGCGCATTCTTGAGCTACTGGCGTCTCGCGCCGGACGTGCGGCTGGCCTTGATAACAATCACGCGATGCTCGCCCTTGCCCGCGACCGGATGGCGGCTGCAGGCCACGCGCACTGCAGCTTGCGCCATGGCGACTTATACGCGGCCCCCTTTGACGATGCGCGCTTCGACATGATCACCGCACATTTGGTGCTGCATTATCTGGATACCCCAGGCCAGGCAATCCGTGAGATGGCGCGACTGTTGGCACCCGGCGGCGTTGTTATTTTGGCTGATTTCGCCCCCCATAACCTGGACAGGCTCCGTGAGGAGCATGCGCACCGACGGCTCGGGTTCTCCACCGCGCAAATATCCCGCTGGCTTGAAGCCGCCGGATTGATCCTGGATGCTGAGGAAACGCTTCCTGGCGATCCGCTTACGGTATGCCTGTGGCGCGGTCGCAAACCCGCGCTGGCAGCTACAACAAACCTTACCCCCGCAACAGAGAAAGGCGCGACAGCCCATGGCGCCGCCTGAAGTCAGCTTTGAATTTTTTCCGCCAAACACGGACAAAATGGCGGAGACGCTTTGGCGTTCTGTCGAACGCTTGGCACCGCTCAAGCCGAAGTTCGTGTCCGTCACTTACGGTGCCGGTGGCACTACACGTGAGCGCACCCACGCAACCGTCGAGCGGATCGTTCATGAGCAAGGCCTGACAGCCGCTGCGCATCTAACATGCGTCGCCGCCAGCCGCACCGAGGTTGATACGGTCGCCGACCGCTATTGGGAGGCGGGCGTCCGCCATATCGTAGCACTACGCGGGGACATGCCAGAGCCCGGCCAAACTTATGCACCAGCTCCGGACGGATACGACTATGCGTCCGACCTTGTGGCCGGACTACTAGATCGCCATGACTTTGAGATCAGCGTGGCTGCATACCCAGAGAACCATCCAGAAGCCCGCAACGATGATGACGAGATAGAAAACCTTCGCCGAAAGCAGGAGGCAGGTGCGGACCGGGCGATCACGCAATTCTTCTTCAACACCGAAGACTTCCTGCGTTACCGGGACCGGATGAGCGCTGGCGGTGTTGATATTCCAGTAGCGCCAGGCATTCTGCCCGTGACGAACTTCGCCGCCATGGTCCGGTTTGCCGGGCGCTGTGGCGCCAGCGTTCCGGATTGGGTGGCGGAACGGTTTGCTGGGCTTGAAAATGACATTGAGACACGCTCAGCCATCGCTGCTGCTATCGCTGTCGAGCAATGCCAGCACCTTCGTCGGGAGGGGGTCGAGCATTTCCACTTTTACACCCTGAACCGGGCTGAGCTAACGCTCGCAATCTGCCGGATGCTCGGCGTTGGCTTGGCTACGACTGCATAACGTGAGAGCCTGTCGCTTCAGATTCCGATTGATTCGGTGAGACGGGGGCCTTCATGTTTCGGAAATTGTTCAAGATTGGCGTGGGGCTGGCGATTGCTGGTCTAATTGTCTTCGTTGGCCTGCTAACGACAGACGGCAAAGAAGAAATCAGGCTGCAAAAGCCATCTGATGCAGCCATGATGTCAGCGGAACGCGGCGAACTGCTGCTTGGTCTGGCCGGCTGCGTGAACTGCCATACCGATGTCAAAAATGATGGTGCTGTCCTTGCCGGCGGTCGTGCGCTTGAGACGCCATTTGGCACGTTCTTTGCGCCAAATATCTCTAGCGACAAAACCAACGGCATTGGCAATTGGAGCGAGGAAGACTTCGTCCGCGCTCTTCGTCATGGCCGCAGGCCCGACGGCGCTAACTATTTCCCCGCATTTCCCTATGCCGCCTATACCCGCATGACGGACGGCGACATGCTGGCAATTCGCACCGCAATCATGGCCCGCCCAGCAGAAGCTGAGCCCAACAAGCCCCATGATATTGGCTTTCCCTTCAATCAGCGCTGGACCATGCGCTTTTGGAAGCTGCTGCATTTCGATGCGGGCGCGTATCAGGACGACAGCACTCAATCTGCCGCGTGGAATCGGGGCGCCTATATCAGCGAAGCCGTGGCCCATTGCGGTGAATGCCACACACCGCGCTGGCCTTCAGGCGGGCTAAAACGTGACATGTGGCTCGCCGGGACAGCCAATGGCCCCGAAGGCGAAATGGCGCCGAACCTGACGCAGGATGACGAAACCGGCCTCGGCGTTTGGACGGACCCGGACTTGGCTTTCCTGTTAACGGACGGCCTCAAGATCGATGGTGATGTCGTCGGCTCCGTGATGTATGAGGTCGTAGAGCATGGGACCAGCAAGCTGCCGAAAGACGACGTCGCGGCGATTGTTGAATACCTAAAATCCCTACCACCAGTCGCCAATCCAGACGCCCCGGCGGCGCAAGGTTTCTAAAGCCTTCTTGCCGAAAACGTATCGCAGGCGTTCATTCGGCCAGATTCAAGCCCAGCGTTAAACCAGCGCTGGCGCTGGGCTGCCGTGCCATGGGTGAAGGTTTCTGGACGAACGCGACCTGATGACCGGCGCTGGATTGTGTCATCACCAATTGCTTCCGCCGCCGCCATCGCTTCCGCGACATCGCCGGCTTCCAGGATCCTCTCCTTGCGGTTGGCGTAGTTCGCCCATACGCCCGCCAAGCAATCCGCCTGCAGTTCCATTTTCACCTGGATCGCGTTCGCTTCCTCGCGGGATGCCCGGCGTTTGGCTTGCTGCACTTTCTCTGAGACGCCAAGCAGCGTCTGCACATGGTGCCCGACTTCATGGGCGATCACGTAGGCTTGGGCGAAATCACCCGGCGCGCGGAAGCGTTCCTTGAGGTCGCGATAGAACGACAGGTCAATGTAGACCTTCTGATCGCCGGGACAATAAAACGGCCCCATCGCCGCCTGCCCCATACCGCATGCGGATTGCACAGCACCGTCAAACAGCACCAATTTTGGCTCTCGATATTGCAGGCCTTCCTGCTTAAAGATCGCGTGCCAGGCATCCTCAGTGTAGGCAAGAACGGTTGCCGTGAAGTTTGCAAGTTCGTCCTGATCCGCCCGGCCTGTCTGCCTTACTCCTGCCGGACCGCCAGTTCGTTGCGTGCTGACGCTTGGGCCGGGCGCATAACTTTGCCCGCCGCCGCCCATGACTGTTCCCAAAATGGTGCTGAGATCGCCGCCCATCAGCAAACCAATGCCAACGACGATAACGATGCCGATTAGGTGTTTAGTCCCGGAGATTGATGGGTCGGATTTAGTCTGAACCGATCAGGCTCTTCAGTCCAGACTTTGCAGACATATTCGAATGGGGTGAGACCTTTCAAGGTTTTTAGTCTGCGTGCGAAGTTGTAGGCGTTTACAAAGT
>JBDQJI010000068.1:0-21395 GCA_040263875.1 Alphaproteobacteria bacterium | reverse complement strand
GCGCCCTTCAAGGCAGCGATCTGATCTCTCTCGCTGGGCGTGAGATGCGTATAGTTCGACATGGCGACACCGTTTCACGTTGTGCATCAGACAGATACCAAATCTGCCCGCGGTGTTGCACTTCGCTCCGGAATTCACCCGGCGCAATGATCAGAGTCTATGGAAAATTCCTACCGGCTGTAGCCACGTGCGCCATGCTCTTCAGCATGAGTGCTGTGGCCGAAGAAGGTATTTATATCGGAACAGGCGGCGCCAATTTGATTGGCGGCGGGCCATCCGACCCTATTGGTGCCAAGCTGGACCTCCATCAACGCTTTCCAGTCGGCGCTTTCGGATCGCTTGGATATCGTTGGTCGGATGGTTTCAGCGCTGAACTTGAAGGCGGCATGCGTGCCCGACAAACGGATGGCGCTGCTAGTTTCGCAACAGGCAGGCGTGCGGATGAGTCCACAACCTCATTCATGATGAACGCCCGAATTGAGCCTGCAACCAGGGGCTCCGTCAAGCCCTATGCAGGCGTCGGCGCAGGTGTTGCGATCACCCAGCGGAATGACCACAGCCTACGTGAACGGTCTGGTGACGTGGCACCGGCCGGCCAAGCCATGGCTGGGTTCGCTATGGGTCTTTCCAGCCGCACGGCCATCTTCGCTGAGTACCGCTATTTCAAGTCATTTGAGCAGTCTGAAGCTGCATCGAATGGTGGCGGAAAAACGGGCAGCCATGCAGGCCTACTTGGGCTGCGTGTGCGCCTTGGCGGGCCTATTCAGTAACCCGTCCACCGCCTTCAATATATTGCTTGCCATCAACCTCTGAAGTTCGAAGCGTCTGGCGGAAACTTCCGGATGCCGCCGAAAAGCTTTGGAATTGAACGTCTGGCTTAGACCCGGACCGCGCAAATGTTTCGCTGAGCACCCTTCCCTGCATGCCTTCATTGCTCAGCCCATAAGCCGCCAAAATCGTCGGCGCGATATCAATAAGGCCAGCTGGTGCATTTAGCTCCAGCCCCTGCTTAAACACTGACCCGCTAAATGCCAGCAGTGTTGCAAGCTCTGCCGGATGCAGCCCGCCATGGACCCCACCAGTTTCATCATCCGGCATTGGGTCCGCACCGACATAGGAGCGGCCGGGCAAGCCAAACCGGCTGACCTGATCATCGGCACCAAGAATGAAGCAAAGCGGCGGTGTGCGTGGGTGATTATTCTGAACTAAATCCAGCGGCAATGCGCCAGGAACCAAAGCTGTGTCTCGGGCGAATAACATGCCGAGCCAGTCTTGATTAACCAGCCAATCGGCCATTGCCTGGATCAGCTTCGGATCATCGTCACGCACCCAGATATTGCCGCTGGAGCTTGCCAGTACAACATAATCTACGTCGTCCCGATAATGGTCTGCTGCGCTAAACCCTGCAGTCTGCATCGCGCCGATAACATCAATCCGACCTTTGACTGCCACCTGGCCATGATCTGACAACGCAATGATCTGTATGTCTGCCGCATCGGGCTGTGCATCCCGCCAAACCAATACATCGCCGAAAATCACATCCATCGCGCGCAGGGCCTCCAAGCTTTCTGGCGATCCGACACCGCGATAATGAAAGCTGATGTCCGGTTCTGACAGCCACAGAAGCCCAACGTCTGGCTGATGTTGTGGCAGGAAATGCTCGAGGAAAAGCCGCGCGCCATATTGGCAACGTGCAATATTCGGAACAGCTGCTGGCGGCGGCGGGCCAAACTTAGCGACACAGCCTTCAAAATCCGCTTCAGCGCTTGAGGCCGCATCACCCATAATCGAATAGGCCACCAGCCCCTGCTCCCGTGCGCGTGGGTTTAGGAAGCGCGCATTGCCTGCTGTGCCAGTGCTGACAGTCAGGTAACGCTTACCGCCAGCTTTTAGCTCACCGCCAAGTGTTGGTGCAGTCACGAGCGCGCCATGGGCCGCCTCTGTAACCGCCGCGAGTTGCGCAATGTTTCCGGTATCAAATAACTTCCCATCGCCAGTATGCGGTTCGTAGTAGCCGTTGGCGACAATCCCGTGAGAACCAGGCCATCCACCCGTCGCAATAGACGCCATGGCAACTTTGGTTTCCGATGGAAAGACTGAACGCGCATTCCGTAGCCTAGCAGCGCCAGATAACCATCCCGCCAAATTAGGCGCGTGTTCTGGTGTAGCCAGTTCCGGACGCAACGCATCAAAGCCAACAATCAAAAAACGGGGGCTCATGTAAGGCTCCTATCCGGACAGGATGGCTTTGGCATCGCACCAAGGCTTCAGGTAGGATAGAGCCCTCAACATGTTCTGTCTGATGGCACCCCCTCCACATGTACGATAGCCCAAAGCGGCCTTCAATGTTCGTCCTTATCGCGATGACCGCACTTGGACCCATGACGCTGAACATCATTGGCCCCGCCATGCCTGGATTGCAGGCTGTGTATGGCGTCTCATATCAGGCGGCGCAGTCCATGGTTTACATGTATCTGTTTGCGTTTGCCGTGGCTCAGCTTTTCTACGGCCCATTGTCTGACCGTTACGGCAGACGTCCCATGGTGCTGATTGGCCTGGTGATTTTCCTGGCAGGCTCACTCCTAACGCTCATCGCTCATACAATTGGAGTGCTGGCGGCTGGTCGGGCCTTGCAGGCGATTGGCGGGTGCGCAGGCATGGCGCTCGCCCGCGCTGCCATTCGTGACGTTCATGACCGCGCAGGCTCCGCATCCATGATTGGCTATGTGACGTCAGCCATGGTCATAGCCCCTATGTTGGGGTCTCCCGTTGGTGGGTGGCTGTTTGAGCACCACGGCCTTTTTGCGGTTCTGGCAATCCCATTGGTCGCGGGTATTGCGACCTTCTCACTCTGCCTAGTCGGGCTACATGAAACGCTTGTCACGCGGGGGGCAGTGCCTGTTCGCATCGGCGGTATCATCGTTGCGAATTTCCGGATTTTGTCGAATGCCAACTACAGGGCTTATGCGCTACCAGCAGCATTCAGCGCTACGGCATATTATATCTTCGTCGCTTGCTCGCCCTATGTCTCCGAAACACTCATGCATGTCAGCCCAACCGAGTATGGGCTTTGGTTTCTCTCGCTTTCCATCGCTTACATGATTGGGAATTGGCTGACGGGCCGTTTTAGTCGCCGTATTGGCAGTGACCGCATGATCTGGACCGGATATTTCCTGGCGCTTTTCGGCCTTGCGATCATGGCCTGGCTTGCGGGGATAGCCGCCCTTGGCCCTGCCGCAATGTTCCTGCTGATGGGATTTGTATCTGCCGGTAACGGCCTTTCCACCGCGAATTCCATAGCGGGTGCCATCAGCGCGGACCCGGCGCAAGCGGGTGCGGCTTCAGGCATGACAGGGTTTCTGCAGATGATCATGGGTGCTGTTGGCGGTATCCTGATCAGCTTTGCACTTGAGGCGACGAAGCTTCCGTTCACCCTAACTTTAGGGATGTTGGCTTCTACGCTGATCGCACTCTATTTGTTTGCTGCCGCTAAAGCCTCAGGCCGTCTTTCTGGTCGTCCTTCGCATTCCCAATAAGGAACTGGCCCAAAGGTCTCTACCAGGTAATCCACAAACGCCCGGACTTTTGCGGACAAGTGTCGTGCATGGGGGTAAATGGCGTGAATAGCCGTTTCCTGGGCGACAAGATCAGCCTCATGGCCCGGCAACAATCGCTCAAGCCGTCCGTTGAACACGTCATTGCCGCAAGTCCATGTCGGCAGTAACGCGATGCCAAGCCCGCCAAGTGCAGCCGAATGCAGGGCTTCCGCATTGTTCGCAGTCAATGGTCCGGTCACGCGTACCTTAGAGAGTGTGCCATCCTCGGCACGGATATGCCATTCTGCTAAGCTGACGTTCAATTTGTAGACAAGGCACTTGTGGTTGGCCAAGTCCTCTGGTGATTTAGGCGCACCATTGGCCGCTAGATATTCTGGCGATGCCACGAGCACCCGGCGGTTAGGAGCGAGCCGTCGCGCAATCAAGCTTGAATCGCTCAATCCACCAACGCGAATGACAACGTCTGCGCCCGATTCAATCACATCAACAAAGTGATCTGTCAGCGTCAGATCAATCGAGACATCCGGGAACTTGTGACAAAAATCTGCAACGTGCGGCGCAATGTGCCGGCGGCCAAAAACGACGGGCGCATTCAATTTCAACAGTCCACGCGGGGTTGCCTCCAATTGGGCGACGGCAGCATTTGTTTCTGACACTTCGCTGAGAATTCGGCGCACCCGCTCGTAGTAAACCTCACCAGCGTGTGTCAAACTGAGACTTCTGGTAGAGCGGTTTAATAATCTTGCATTCAAGGCATCTTCCAGGCCGTTGACCTGTCGCGAGACAGATGAGGCCGCTAAGCCCAGGCGCCGCCCCGCCTCAGAAAACGACCCAGCATCAACGACTTCCGCGAACAAACGCATGCCCGTTAGCATATCCATAGTCATCCCCCCGCCAATTGGCTTAGACGTGAAACTAGGTGTTATACGCAAACAAGCAATGTTACGGATCACACAAAAGTTCTAGATAAACTCTACTAAAACATGGGCTACCGGTTCAGACGCCGCTGATATATCCCCTTGGGGTATATAGAACCTCGTGTCCGCCAAGCTTTGTTTGCCGTGTCCTGGATGACCCAACAATGATGGTTGTCAGCATATCGCAAGCGTCCGGGGTGAGCGCTTCGAGCGTTGAATACACAATGGATTCTTCCGGTCGGCCAAGATTGCGCGCATAGGCGATTGGGGTATTGGCCGGGCGATGTGCAAGCAGAATATCCCGCGATTTGATCAGCCCTTCACGCCGTCGTTTAGAGACCGGATTGTAAAATGCGATCACGAAGTCACCGATCGCAGCACCGTTCAAGCGTTGCTCGATTGTGGCCCAGGGCGTGAGCAGATCCGAAAGTGAAATCGCGCAGAAATCATGGCCGAGCGGTGCGCCAGTCCGCGCCGCAGCCATTTGCATCGCGCTGACGCCAGGAATGATGTCGAGATTGATGCGGTTCCATTCAGCATTATTTTCGGCATCCATCTCCTCCAGCGCCAATGTCGCCAGCGCATAGACGCCAGGATCACCAGACGCTAGCAGCGCCACGCGTCGGCCTGTCGCTGCCAGCGCAAGCGCATGACGCGCCCGGTCTCGCTCAGCGCCTAGGGGGAATGGATGCAACGTCGTCGTGGAAGAAATGGCATCTGCGGCAAGGTCCAGGTAAAGCCCATAACCGACGATATCTTCTGCTTGTCGGATTGCATTCGTTGCTGCAGGAGTTCTGAAGGCTGGGTCGCCAGGACCCAAACCAACGATCTTCAACTCACCTTGGGGCCTTCCTACTGCTTCAGCTGTAATCGGCAAGACTGAACGGGCAATGGCGGTTGTGACTTGCGCACCCTTCACTTTTGGAACAATGAGCGTCGCACCAGGACCTGCTGCAGCCAGTGCCGCCGCTTCCGCAACGCCTGGAACGCCAACTTCTTGCAACACCACGGCGGATGGATTGCGCAATCTTGGGGCAAGCTGGCGGAGTTCACCGGAACCGAAGAACCTTGCCGGCACGCCAAATTCAGCGCCAACTGCATGGACAGCGCCCTCATCCGCTTTCACGTCAATTGACGCAATGACGGAAACCGAGGCTGGATGCAGATCTGCCTTCAACAGCACAGCGCGTACATGTTCGATAAGCGCATCCGGCGGTGTATCCCGCTCGCACCCGACGCCAATCGCGATCGTTGGCGGGATAAGCCGTGGCGCCGCGCCAGCAGGCTTTGACGCATCGCTCACTAAGATCAAAGGACCGGCATCTGCCTGGACCAACCAATTCGGCTGCGGGCCAACGCCTGCAAAACGGACGCCGCCTGCTGTAATAGCCGCTTGCAAAACGGACTTCGCGCCCCCGTTAGCTTCAAACTGCCAGCCATCCGGCGGGTCATCCAATGCAGCCCCCAGGATAGCATCGCTGCCAGTGGTAATTGCCGCCTGCCCGGAGAGCGCTCGCGCCAACGCATTTGCCAACTTGTTGCCACCATGATGTCCGCCCAGAAGCGGAACGATGTGAACACCGTCCAAAGATACGGCAATGACAGGCGGATCTTCGTGCTTATCCGCAAGCGCTGAAGCGAGAATGCGAATGACCGCACCGCTTGCCATGAAGGCGACGATGGGCCTACCGGCCTTAAACAGTGTGCGAAGGTGTGAACCTGTTGCATCAAACGTTACATCTGCGCCACTGGTTCGACCTTCAAGCCCATGGACTTCGCCATACCCAAGCGCCGCTTTAGCCTTCTGTGCAGTCTCGAGCCCAGGCAGGTTTAGTGCAATGAAGACAAGGCCATCCATCAAAATACTGCCGCCCCACGTCGCCGCGTGAGGATAAGAGAGAAATATGGCGCGCGATCTTCCACAACATCTTTCAACGGACGCACCCGCGCATCAGGCATGGTCGCCCGCTCGACAAGAACGGCTGTATCTAGCAGCCCAAGCCGTAACAGCAGTGCCTTTAACCGCGCAACATGCCTGCCGACCTTTAGGATAGCCGCCGCTTCTGTAACGTTCAGCAAGCATTCAAGCGCTTCGTCATCTAGAATACCCGGCAACACTGCTAGCGGTTCATCACGAAGCGCAAGCGGCCTGCCAGCCATTCCAGCGGTTGCTCCTAGCGACGAAACGCCGGGAATAATCTCTACCGGCCAATCTGTTGAGAGCCTATCGAACAGATACATAAACGACCCGTACAGACATGGATCGCCCTGACAAAGAACCGCCACCGTTTTGCCATTGGCAAGTTCCGCTGTAATTGCAGCCGCCCCTGCACCATAGGCCTCATCTGCCGGGAATGTGGCTGGGTCGAGCGGCATACGAACCGGGATTTCAAGCTGATGCGCTGAAAGATGCGCTGTTGCAATGCTACGCGCGAAGCTTGGACCATCCGGCGGTGCTGGATAAGCTACGACATCTGCTGCCGCGATCACACGAGCCGCCTTTAATGTGATCAGTTCCGGGTCACCCGGCCCCAGGCCGACGCCATATACCTTGCCGCCCATTAAAGACCGTCCTTCGTCGCATGCCATTGCGTAACCGTCATAGAAGGTCGCCACCCATGAAACTGTCCCACAGGCACCGCCTGCTCAACACTGATGCGTTCCAACGCGCCGCCGTACGTTCTATGCGCCGCATTCAGCACTTGTTCGCCCTCGAGTGTGACTGCATTGGCGACGATGCGGCCTTTGGGTCTTAGTGCGCCCCATGCTGCTGCTAGCAATCCATCTTCCGATAGACCACCACCAACGAATACTGCATCCGGCGCATCCAATTGATCCAAGCAAGCTGGGGCCTTATCCGTCAAAAGCCGCAATTCAGGAACGCCAAGCGCGCGTGCATTTTCTTCAATCCGTAGAGCCCGCGCTGCAACAGGTTCAATCGCGACCGCTTGCGCCCCTTCAACCGCCCGCAGCCATTCAATGGCAATGGCGCCGGACCCAGCACCAATGTCCCAGAGCAAGTCACCTGGAAACGGCGCCAACTTTGCGAGCGTGGATGCTCGAACAACGCGCTTAGTCAGCTTCCCGTCATGCAGAAATGCATCATCCGGCAATCCTGGCGTTCGTGGAAGCGGTCTGGCCTCTGGGCCAGCGATGCAGGTGATGGCTAATGTGTTCAGCGCACCGACATCTTGTTCCGTCCAACCCGCGGCGGTATCGGCGACACGGCGTTCAGTCGCTCCGCCCATGTCCGTTTGCGCAGTAATGTGGCTTTCGCCCCAGCCGGATGTCGCTAGCATCTGTGCGACTTTCGATGGTGTTTCACCATCATGAGAGAGTGCCAGTATCCGTGCGCCCGGGAATAGGCAACGACTGAGACGCTCCAAGGGCCGACCATGCAACGTGATGCATTCCACACCCTGACGCGGCCATCCCATACGGGCTGCCGCCAAAGTGAATGCGCCGAGTGCTGGAGCAATCAGCACTTCACTCGCCGGGAAATGTCGGAGCAGCGTTACCCCAATACCGTAATCCAGCGGATCACCTGTTGCGATCACAACCACATTCTTGCCTCTGGCTGCTTCGATGAGCGAAACCGTTTCGGAAAGTGGACTTTTCCATTGGAGGCGTTCAGCTGCACTTTCTGGCACCATATCCAAATGCCTGGCACCGCCGACAATAAGGTCCGCATCAGCGATGATGGCGCGCGCTACAGGCGATAAACCCTCCCAGCCAGAGAGGTCCATACCAATGATGGAGAGCCACGGCTTCGCGCTCATGCGGGCATTCCACTAAGGGCACCATTTAGTGCTGCACTTGCCATAGCGCTGCCACCGCGTCGTCCATGGAGTGTCACGAAGGGTGGAGGGTCATGGAATGCTGCAAGCGCCTGTTTTGATTCAATGGCCCCAACAAACCCGACAGGAAATGCAAATATCGCAGCAGGGTAAGTCTTTGTCTTATGCATTCGCTCTAACAAACGAAACAATGCCGTTGGGGCATTTCCGATCAAGACTACAGCGCCAGAGAAATCTGCATCTGGCCAAAGATCAACACCTGCCATTGAGCGCGTAATCGCCTGTTCCTGTGCCAATGCAGCCGTTTCAGGCGCGCCGATGAAAGTCTCCACCTTCGCCCCTTCCGGCAGTAAGCTGCGGATAACACCGGCGGCAACCATCGCGACGTCAGTGAACACGGTCCCGCCAGCCTGAAGCGCCGCACACGCTGCGGCCGCGGGCGTTCCGTGCCAGTTCAAATCGGCTGCCATATCCGTCATACCGCACGCATGCGCGACACGGATGGCGATTGGGCGGATGTCATCCGGCAGGCTGGCTAAATCAAGCTCAGACTGAACGGTCTTGAATGACTGCGTATAGATCGCGCCTGGATCCGTCAGATAATCATATGGCGGAGTGTTAGGCGTCGTCATCGTGGCTGTGTTTGTGATGATGGCCGTGACTGTGGCTATGGCCGTGATCATGACCGTGGCCATGATCATGCCCATCAACGCCTGCCCCACGTACGTGATGATGATGGCCAACTTGCGGTGTACCGACCTCGTCTTCATAACCGATAATCTGCTCGCGATACTTGCAGAGCATGCAATTCATTGCATTGTCGCCAGTTAGCGTTTCAGCAACCCGATCTGCGAACGCATCAAGCACCTTGGGATGATCAGCAAGATAAGGCGCGTCGATATAATCGATCTCTGGATTGGCCGCGCGCACCTTGGCGGTCTCATTCCGGATGCGCTTGATTAAAATGCCAGTGAATAGGAAGTAAGGGAATACGATTACGCGCTTGAAACCAAGCTTGGTTGCGCGCTCCAGCCCTGGTGCGACGCGTGGATGTGCTACGCCGCTGTAACACACCTCCGCCCAACCAAAGCCCATGCCTTCCCAAAGCATCCTCGCGACTTTGGACACATTGGAATTGGCATCCGCATCATTCGTGCCGCGGCCCACCACCATCAACAACGTATCTTCGCGCGCTACATCGCTTGGGTTGGCGGCCAGCGCCACCTCGATCCGCT
Organism: Alphaproteobacteria bacterium; assembly: GCA_040263875.1. Taxonomy (GTDB): domain Bacteria; phylum Pseudomonadota; class Alphaproteobacteria; order Bin95; family Bin95; genus VMCJ01. The sequence goes on along the minus strand of JBDQJI010000068.1, from coordinate 11,889 downwards.
CTTTACAGGCGGCCAGCAATTTGGGGTCAATCGCTAAATCACGGCCCATGCGCACATCAATATTAGGATGCGCCCGGCTAAATTCATTAATCTCTGACGGCACATCATTCTTAACGTGACCTGCAGCAAACAACATGCCCGGGATGGCAATGATTCGTTCCATCCCGCGTTCTGCCAAAGCATCCAAGCCTTCGCGAATTACGGGTGTTGCGAACTCCAAGAAGCCGCTATCAACATCGTAATCCGGCAGCCGTGTTGTCAGCCCAGCCTTAAGGCTGCTGAACTCACGGATCGCGTCCGGGTCGCGGCTACCATGGCCGCAAATCATCACGCCTGTGCGCATAAGATATTTTCCATTCGGAATACGGATCGGGACTCACTAAATTGAAAATATGTTAGAGACCGCCGTCGCCATCACAGTCAAGCCATTCTGGATATTAGCCCTCGCGTTATTGATTGACGCGGCCATTGGGGACCCACCGTGGTTATGGCGCCGTATCCCGCACCCCGCTGCCATTATTGGCAATGCTATCGGCTGGGCAGAGCGACGCTTGAACCGCGCCACACGGCCAGAAGGCGACCGGAAACTGCGCGGGTTAGTCACGACGTTTGCCTTCCTAGCATTGACCGCGCTGATCGGCTGGATGCTAGAGGGCCTTCTAACCGGCAGCGGATTCGCACTGGTGCTGGAGGCTGTCGTGGTTGCTGTTCTGATTGCTCAACGCAGCCTGTTTGATCATGTGCGCGCCGTAGCCTCTGCGTTGGATATATCGGTTGAAGCGGGGCGGATCTCCGTGGCGCATATCGTTGGGCGTGATCCGAATGCTTTGGATGAACACGGCGTTGCGCGGGCAAGCCTTGAAAGCTTGTTCGAAAATTTCTCAGACGGTGTTGCCGCCCCAGCTTTCTGGTACGTGGTGTTCGGACTGCCGGGTCTTCTTGCGTATAAGACACTGAATACACTAGACAGCATGATCGGTCATAAAACGGAACGCTTCAAAGCGTTTGGCATGGCAGCGGCCAAGCTAGATGATGTCGCGAACTGGATACCTGCCAGACTGTCAGCACTGCTAATCAGTGCCGCTGCCGCCTTCACGCCAGGCTGCTCAGCCAGGCGCGCGCTTCACACTGCCCTTCGGGACGCGAAGAAACATGCGTCACCGAATGCTGGATGGCCGGAAGCTGCTGCCGCAGGCGCGCTTAATCTGGCGCTTGCAGGGCCGCGCAGCTATGGCAAAGACCTAGTAGACGACCACTGGATGGGCGACGGACGCGCGCGCGCCGACACCCCGGACATCCGGCGCGGCCTCTACCTATTCTCCATCGCCTGCCTGCTGCACTTAGTGATGTGGGCAGTTATCGGCTTCTTGATGGCAGGATAAGCCGACTAAAGCCCAAGCTCGTGCTTAGCGATGATGTTCCGTTGGATTTCGTTTGATCCGGAATAAATCGATGCGGCACGCAGGAATAGATAGCTTGGCATCAAACCGTTGAAATAATCCGCCCCAACGGGGTCTTCGTTCCAGCCCTGTTTCAGCGCACCCAAATTGTATGGTGCCGAATAGTATCCGCCAGCCATAACGCCTAGCTCAGAAATCATCTGCTGCACTTCTGACCGGCGAACTTTGATCAGTGACGATACGGCACCGATTCCCTTGGCGGCAGAATGAGCTGACAGCGCTTTCAGCATTGTGTTCTCAATGGTCATCAATTCCGCTTCGGTGTCTTTTAGGCGACGCCGGAAATCTGGGTCATCGATCAAGCGTTCACCGTCGCCAGCGCGCTCTTCAGATGCCATATGCTGGACCCGCTCAAGCGCTGTCTTCAGCTCACCGCAAGCGCCGCCTGAAATGCGTTCATGCTCCAGCAAGTGCTTCGCGATGGTCCATCCCTTCCCTTCCTCGCCAACAAGCGAATCCAAAGGCACTTCAACATCCGTGAAGAATGTTTCGTTCAGGTGGTGCAAGCCGCTCGTCGCAATAATCGGGCGGATTTCAATGCCCGGGGTCGTCACTGGAAAAATCATGAACGAAATGCCGTTCTGCTTTTTCGGCTCATCAGATGTGCGGACAAGGCAGAAAATCCAATCCGCGTGATGCGCCAGGCTCGTCCAGATTTTTGAGCCGTTGATCACATATTTATCGCCCTTGCGAACGGCGCGTGTGCGCAGGCTTGCCAAATCAGACCCCGAACCGGGCTCAGAATAGCCCTGGCACCACAAGCGGTCGCCGGAAAGAATCTTGGGCAGATGCTCCGACTTCTGCTCATCCGTGCCGAATTGCATCAACACTGGCCCAACCATGCTGAGGCCGAAGGGCGAAAGCCTGGGCGCGCCAGCCAATCCCGCTTCATCATCGAAAATGAAACGCTGGATCGTCGTCCAATCAACACCACCATGCTCCACGGGCCAGTTTGGCGCTGACCAGCCTTTTGCCGCTAACGCCTTGTACCAGCGCATATAATCTTCTTTGTGAACTTCCTGGCCTGATAGCACCTTGTCGCGAACATCCTGAGGCAGGTTTTGTTCGATGAATGCGCGAGCTTCCTGGCGGAATTCTTCATCTTTGGCGGTGAAGGGCATGACGGATCCTTTCCCATATTCATAAGACTTCTCAGAATGCTTGCACGACTATGCAGGCGCGTCCATCCTGCCCGTTATTCGCCGGTAAGCGGCGCGTTTCAGGTGAGTCGCACCAGCCCATGCCCTTAGCCGCCATCCTTGCGCCGCTCGCAATTGCAATTCTGGTGCAGGCCTTGCCGACATTCGGCAATCTGGCCGTTACAACGCTTGGTCCTGATGTGACTAGAGCTATCGGATTGCCGGCCGGCGCAATCGGGGCCTATGTCGCCGTAGTCTATGGGGCAGCAACCCTCGGGTCTTTCGGCGCGGCAGGAACTGTATTGCGGTTCGGGCCAGTGCGCGCGAGCCAAGGTGCGCTCGCTCTCTATGCGACTGGCGGCCTGATAATTTTCATGGCACCTAGCCTTATCAGCATCACGCTTGCGGCCATTCTTTTTGGCATCGCCTACACAGTTCCCATCCCAGCTGGCGCACAAATCCTAATCAGGCACACGCCGCTACACCTCCAGAATACCTTATTCGGGATCCGTCAGTGCGGTGTTCCCATTGGCGGGATGATGGCAGGGCTACTATTTCCGCCTATCGCGGCGGCATTCGGCTGGGAAGCGGCATTGCTCACCGCCGCAGCTGCATGTGGGGTGGCACTTATGCTGATCCAAGGTGCGCGCGCCCGTTATGACGCAGAACGACAACCGGCATTACCAGTATTCAAGGCTAGCGCGCACAGCCCACTGGCCACGATCCGCCGGGATCCCGAACTCCGCCGTCTCTGCATCGCGGGCATTATTTTCGCTGGGTTTGAGGTCACATTCGTTGCAAATATCACGGCGCATCTGTTCCGGGATGGCGGATGGACTTTGATTGAAGCAGGCCGCGGGCTTGGTGCCCTTCAGTTTGGTGGATTGCTTGGCCGCTTGTTATGGGGCCGGATCGCGGATGGATTGAACAACCGGTCCGTCATGCTGGGCCTCATTGGTTTAGGCATGGCGGGAAGCGGTGTGATTATGGGCATGTTGGGCCTTGCCAGCCCGGCACTGGCCTATACCGCCGCATTCGCAATTGGTCTAACCGCAGGCGGATGGACGGGTGTCGGTGTAGCGGAAGCGGCGCGCCTAGCGGGAAGCGCAGGCGCTGTCGCAGGTACGGCGGCGCTCACAATGGCAATGTTCTTTGGAATCGTAGCACTACCCTTACTTGTCAGCGCCGCCCTGATCGCAGGGGTCGCCTATTCAACCGTGTTTATCGTCTTGAGCATCGCAGCAGGTTGTGGCGGCCTCTTGATGCTGATGGCACCGCCGGTTAGGCCTGAGGCCGTATGACGATACCATCGCAACCTTCGTCCAAAATCCCATGGACGCCGCTCCTTCTCACGATGCTGACCCAAGCGGCGGCAACGATGGCCGCCTATACATTATCAACCGCCTCACCACATATCGCACCTGATCTTGGCGTTGAAAATGAAGACGTGGCCCAATTGGTCGCCATTGTTTATGGCGTCGGCGCGATCTCCGCTTTATTCGCCCCACCGCTGGTCCACCGATTCGGCGGCATGGCCATCAGCCTCGCCATTTGTACGGCAGCTGGTGCAATGCAGGCACTGGCAGTCCTTTCAGACACAATTTTGATGCTTGGCCTGGCTTCCGTAGCGCTTGGCTGCTGCTATGGCATGACCGCACCTTCAAGCTCCCATGTGCTTGCAAAGCTGGCACCTGCTAAACGGCGGAACATCATTTTTTCCATCCGGCAGATCGGCGTGCCAATGGGCGGTATTTTGGGCGGGTTACTTATTCCGCCGCTCATCCTCCTAGGCGGCTGGCGGTTAGCATTCTCTGCCCAATTGGTTTTCGTGCTAATCTTGGCGCTGTCAATCTACATGGTTCGCCATCAGTATGACTTTGATCGTGATCTGCATCGCCGCATCCTCAGGCCATCTGGCCCCGCACGGGTTATCGGCCTGTTGCGCGAATTACCAGAACTCCGCCCATTGGCGTTTGCATCAGTCATTTATTCCGGCATTCAGCTCTGCTTTGGGGCATTTCTCGTCACACAGATTGTTCGCCTTCATGGCCAAGAGGCCTATTATTTTGCCAGCGCTATAGCCTTGGTTACGTTCCAGCTGTCGGGCATAGGCACCCGGATCGTTCTGGGCTTTGCTGCAGATGCCTGGATATCCGCACGCACATTGCTAGCGGCGCAGGGTATCCTGATGGGCATATCCGCAATTATTGCCTCACAATATGATTCCGGCTGCCCGCTTTGGCTTATTTTGGCGAACACAGCCCTCGCTGGCGCGACTGCCAGCGGTTACACCGGCCTTGCCTTCGCTGAATTCGCCCGCATTGGCGGCCCGCCCCGTGCTGCAGAAACAACTGGCCTTGGTGCCGCCTTAATGTTCGGCGGCGTCGCCGTGATGGCACCGCTATTCCGGCTTGGCATCGACGTATTTGGCGGATATGCCGTGCCATTCCTCGTGATCGCAGCTTTGGCATTCGTCAGCGCCGCCGTGCTCATACTGTTCAGGGAGAAGCCCGTTGTCCTTTCAGACCCTAGACCCCATCAAACTGATTGACCGAGACCATATGGTCGATGGGCTTTTCGTGAAGGAATGCCGGCCGCTTGATCCCAGCCAAACAAATATCCCGATCATCATGGCTCATGGATCCAGCCACGGCTGGTGGGCTTGGCGACGCTGGCAACCGTTCTTCGCGAACGCAGGGTGGTCAACCTACGCATTCTCCTTCAGGGGCCATTCTGGCTCATATATGCCGCCAGAAGCGGATTACCTGAATGCCACGATCTTTGATTATGTCGATGATCTGAAAAGCATTATGGCCTGGCTCGGGCGTCCAGCCGTGCTCATGGGCCATAGTCTTGGTGGGATCGTAGCGCAGAAAGCGGCAGAGGACGCCAAGCTTGCAGCCCTTATTCCAATCGCCTCAATAGGCCCAAGCCAGATTGGTGTTCAACGCCCTGGAGCGCCCCCGCCCCTAGACAAAACAATCATGCCAAGTCCTGAAGAGGCAAAGGCGCGTTGGCTGCATGATCCATGGCCGCAAGACAAATTTAACCACTTTTATGCATCTCTCTCACCTGAATCCCCTGGCGTTCTCGCTTGGTCTGGGACAGGACGGACAGAAGTTGCCCCCGCAAAGGTCGCCTGCCCCGTCCTTTGTGTCGGCGGCGCGGATGATCAGTCGTATGTACCGAAAGCGGAAACGCTGGCAGGCGTATATGGCGCAGATTGGTTCGAACAGCCCGATGCTGGGCACAATATGATGGTGGAAGCGGCAAGCATTGATACAGCCCAAAGGATCAATCATTGGCTGATTTCGACACTCGGCCTAGACCGAAGCCCGGCAATTCAAACTGCGGCCAAGCGCTAATGCACGTCCGCATTGGACTTGTCGCCAGTGCGGCCCTCCTACTTGCGGCCTGCGGCTCTACCGATGAACCCCCGCCCCATGCCGCCCGTGAGGTCCCCTGGCCAGCGCCGCAACGCGCCCTTCCCGCTTCCGAACAACTCGCATCAGACCTCGTGATGGCACCAATCGGTCGCGATCAGCGTGGCTGCGTTGTGTATCAAATGGAATCTCAATCTCGCCCGGCCATGCAGTCGGTTTTTTATCGCACCCATGAGGGCGATTTCAGCACTATTGAAGAAGAGGCGGCCTGCACATGATCGAGATCGAGAAAGAATCCGGCTGGCGCTACGTCAAAATCGAAAAGTCTGGCCGCGTCGCCGTTGTTCGCTTCGATAGGAAAGACGGCGTGAACGCGCTTTCCCTCCGCGCCATGCGGGAATTGACTGAAGCTGCGGAATGGATGCGCGCCGACCACGATATCTATGCCGTCGCCCTTATCGGCAGCGACAAGGGCTTCTCCGCTGGCCGTGACCTGAAAGACCCGGAAATGGATCCCCGACGTGACGGCCCCTTACTGAACCGCCGCTGGGCCGCAGGCGCTGGTGCCAGGCTCTGCAAAGCTTGGGCGGACCTGGAGCAGTATACGACCTGCGGCATCGAAGGCTTCGCAATCGGCGGCGGATTGGCGCTTGCCGTATCTGTCGATTACCGCGCTATCAGCGCAGCGGCCCATCTTCGTGCACCGGAAGCCGCCCTTGGGCTTTCCATGAGTTGGGGTTCCGTACCACGCATCGTCAATCTGGTTGGCCCAGCCCGCGCGAAGCAGGTTCTAATCCACGCGAATAGATCCATCGAAGCCGATCAAGCGCTGGCCTGGGGCCTTGTGGAAGAAATCGTGCCAGAAGGCGAATCCGGCGCAGCTGCGATCCGAGCCGCAGAACTCGCCGCCGAAATTCCGCCTGTGGCCGCGCGAATGATTAAGCGTACCGTGGACGCATACGCCAATGCACTGGCCGATTCAGTGGTTCATATGGACACAGATCAGGTTTTATTGGCCGAAAGCGGCGCCGACCATCTAGAAGCGGTGGATGCTTTTCTGGCAAAAAGGTCTCCGACGTTCACAGGCGCGTAGGGCGAATCCGCCAGCGCCATAGCTCTGGAGGCTTTTAAATGCCTATTTCTCTTCGCCCTTTAGCGGTGCTTTTCGCCGCTGCCGGCATCGCTGCTGGCGGCCCGGCCGATGCCCGCGACATGGAAAACACACTGTACCTGGACCTCGATAGCGGTCGTGTTGTTATCGAAATGCTGCCGGACGTGGCACCAAACCATGTCACCCGCATCAAAGAACTCACCCGCCAAGGCTTCTATGACGGCCTGACGTTCCATCGCGTCATTGAGGGCTTCATGGCCCAGACCGGTGATCCAGACGGCGACGGCACCGGCGGCTCTGGCCAGAACATCGATGCCGAATTCAGCCGTGTCCCGTTTGAGCGTGGCACCATGGGCATGGCACGCTCCCAGAACCCAAATAGCGCCGACAGCCAGTTCTTCATCATGTTTGAACAAGGCTCCTTCCTGAATGGCCAGTACACCGTATGGGGTCAGGTCGTGGAAGGCATGGAGCATGTCGACCGGATCAAGCGTGGCCACCAGGCCATGAACGGCGCAGTCCAAGACCCTGATAAGATCGTCAAAATGCAGGTTGCTGCGGACGCTCAATAAGCCCGGCGCACTGTTGAAATCTAAAGCCCCGTTGCATCGCTGCAACGGGGCTTTGCATTTGGAGAGCTTAGAACTTCGCCATGTCGACGCTGTCCTTCATTCTTAGCAATGCCCGATGGCTCGCCGCCGGATTCGTGCTGGCGCTAGGGTCGTGCTTTGGACAGACGTTCTTCATTGGCGTATTCGGCGCATCGATCCGCGAAGAATTCAGCCTGACTGACGGCGACTTTGGCGCAGCCTATATGCTCGGCACGCTGGCGAGCGCAGCCGTCATTATTCAGCTAGGACGGTTGGCGGATATCATGTCTGCAAGACCGCTGGCCGTGATCGTCACGCTTGGGCTTGCATGCGTCTGTATCGCCATGTCCATGGTCTCATCATGGACGATGCTGGTGTTTGTTATCTTTGGGCTTCGCTTGTTCGGCCAAGGCTTGATGAGCCATCTTTCCGCCACCTGCATGGCGCGATGGTTTGACCGCACGCGCGGCCGGGCCATCGCCATTGCATCCTTTGGCTATCCAACCGCACAAGCCATAGCGCCCGCCACTGCAGTCCTGTTCCTATCAACAGGCGATTGGAGGACGGTTTGGATTGGCGGCGCCGCGATTCTGGCGGTTTGCGTTGCGCCGCTGCTGTTCGTGCTGCTGGCCCGTGATCGGCCCACAAATTCAACCCATTCAAGCTTTGAACCGCCGGCCGGCATTGACGGCAAGCAATGGCGTCGGATTGACGTTATCAAGGAGCCGTTATTCTGGTTGCTCGTCCCTGGCCTTGTAGCGCCGAGCTTCATCGGGACATCAATCTTCTTTCTGCCAAGCCACATATCAGAAGCAAAAGGCTGGGCGCTTGAAAGCTTCACCAATAGCTATTGGCTGTATGGGCTGACGTCGCTCTGCTTCTCAATTGTCGGCGGGTTTGTCGTGGACAAATTTAGCGCACGCGCTTCCCTGCCGTTTTATCTATTGCCGATGGGCGCTGCGCTCATCACCTTGTCGCTTGGCACGTCACCTTGGACGATTGAGCTCGTGTTTATCCTGCTTGGCATCGCTACCGGCTTCGGCATGACAGTGAAAACCGCACTTTGGGCCGAGATTTATGGCACACAGCATATCGGGGCGATTAAAGCGCTGGTGCATTCAGTGATGGTGTTCGCCAGCGCTGCTGGGCCTGGCCTCACGGGCCTGCTGATCGATATTGGCGCGCCCTTCCCTACACAAGCGCTTTACCTTGCCGGATACACGGTCGCCGTAAGCGGATTATATGCATGGATCGTCACCCGAGGGCCGCTCGGTTATGCTGCCCGCAAACGCCAATCAGGAGCACCATCATGACAGCCCGCAATCTTCGCATTAACCCGACCCGTCTTTGGGACATGCATATGGAAATGGCGAAGATCGGCCCAGGCATCGCCGGCGGCAATAACCGCCAAACGTTGACGGACGACGACAAGCTTGGCCGGGATCTTTTTAAGCGCTGGTGCGAGGAAGCCGGAATGACCGTCAGCGTCGACACCATGGGCAACATGTTCGCGCGCCGTCCTGGCAAGAACGATAGCCTGCCACCAGTCATGGCGGGCAGTCACCTGGATACACAGCCAACGGGCGGACGGTTCGATGGTATTTTCGGCGTGCTGGCAGCGCTTGAAGCCGTCCGCACGATGAACGACCTGGGTATCGAGACAGAACATCCGATTGAAGTTGTCAACTGGACTAATGAAGAAGGGTCGCGCTTCCCACCGCCAATGGTTGGGTCTGGCGTGTTCTCTGGCACCTTCAACGAAGCGGATGCATACGCCATTGAAGACGTAGACGGCGCTACGCTTGGCGGAGAGCTTGAGCGGATTGGCTATAAGGGCGACGTGGCCTGCGCTCAGCGCCCGGTGAAGGCGTTCTTTGAGTGCCACATCGAACAAGGGCCAATGCTGGAAAATGAAGGCAAATCCATCGGCGTTGTCACAGGTGTGCAGGCGATGCGCTGGTATAAGGGCCGCGTTCTGGGGGAAGCCCGCCACGCTGGCACCACGCCGCCGCAAAATCGCAAGGACGCACTGACAGCCGCATCAAAGCTGTTCGTTGAAATTGACGCCATCATGCGCCGCCGTGGCGATGAAGGCCGCTGCACCGTTGGCTTGGCCCAAGCGTTCCCCGGCTCCCCAAACGTATGCCCAGACCGGGTTGAGTTCACCATCGACATGCGGAACCCAACAACGGATGAGCTAAACGCCATGGACCGAGAGCTACGTGCCGCCGCAGAACAGCTCTACACAGAAACCGGCTGCGGATTCGAGTTAGAAGAGAGCTGGTTCTCCGAACCCACTGTATTTGCAAAAGAATGCGTGGACGCGATTCGAAGCGGCGCTGAAGCCCATGGCCATGGCTGGCGGGAAATTATGTCTGGCGCTGGGCACGACGCCGTCCATATGAACCGCGTCGCACCCACCGCCATGATCTTCATCCCTTGCACCGACGGCATCAGCCACAATGAGGCCGAATACGCCAGCCCCGAGCACATCGCCGCCGGCGCTGACACGCTATTGGCGGCGATGCTGGAATTCGCAAACGTTCAGTAATGACGGCGAGAAGGAACGGCCATTGCCGCCGCACTTGCTGCGAGCAGATGCTTGAGATTATGGCCGCTCAGCCAATGGAACTCGGCAAAAAGCTCCCAGTCATAGACCTCAGCCGCTTAGCGCCAGCGTATAGAAGCGCTAGGAACAAAAGTCTCCAGCCAGGGATTAAGTGCTGCGGACTGTTCCAGGTCGCTGCGCATAGAAGCGCTACGATCAGCGGTGCGGCCTGTGTCAGCACATAGAGCCTCAAGTCGCCAGTCGCAGTTACATGCCAAAGTCCTGCTATCGCAAAAGCCATAGTCCCGACGAAGGTTAGGAGCGCCCCCTTTTGGCTTGGCGTCCAGCGGTCAATCAGGAGTGTCGCTAGGATTGCGCCGGCAGCCAGTGAAATCGGCAAACGGTCAAGGAATATCCGGTCTGGCCCAGGGTCAAGATGGAAATAGCCTGGTCCAAACGTGACCAAGAACACAGCGCTAAAGAATGTTGTCAGGCTTATTGCAAGGCTAGGTTTGAGCGCCACCCTATCCCGGGCGCGATAGACCATGAACAACCCCCAGATCGCAACAATCGCAAATGCGCCATTGCTGAGCACGTCACCCGTGTGGGGTATGCCCAAATCATGTCGACCGTCAGCGAAGTCATAATAGCTGTCTGGAACATAGATCGGCGTCAAAAGACGATCGACCAAGCTGTACGTCAAAAAGCCAATGACAGCGATGACTGCCAACCAAGTTGGCGGGTCTTCGATGAATGTATGCATTGACGCGGCCTCTCGAACAGGTGAACATTGTTCATTACGACATGGTGAACATAGTTCATTTTCGCAAGATCCAATTCAAACCTCGGACGCAAACAATGGTGCTATCCATAAAATCAAGGCTGATCAGTGCAACGGAAACAAGCCTTCGCGCCGCAGGGGCAAGCGGCCTGAAGGCTCGCCCGATCGCAGCAGCCGCAGACTGCGCGGTAGGTTCGATCTACAAATCCTTCAGTAATCTAGAAGCCGCGGCAGACTTGGTCATCGCAGAGGTTTTCGAGAGGTTGCGGGCCAAGCTAAGCGCAGTCCCTCATACACCCGACGCCCCGCATGATCATGCAATTGCGCTGTCGGCTGCATATCTCGCGTTCGCCAGAAGTGAAGGCAAGTTGTGGTTGGCGATATTTGAATTGCCAGCACAGTCAGACACGCCCGAAGGTGCGATCCGTCAAGCAGCCTTGGCCAGAGTCTTCGCAGAGGCCCATGATGCGGTCGCCGCAATTGTTCCAGCAGGAGACGCTGAAGCCATCACTCAGATGATCTGGTCAAGCTTGCACGGCCTATCCCACCTAGAAGCGACCGGAACCCTGGCGAATGCCGACCCTAGCGTTACCAATACTCTCGCCCGGCGGGTTGTAGAGGCAGTTCTGGAAAAAGAGAGTCCACAAAAGGAAACAGACGACAACCGTTAGGTGGTGGATTCCGACGCGAAGCGCAACGCGATCACGCAAACCGGCTTTGAACGTCATTTCCAAGCGCGGCGAGCATGGCCTCGAGGGGTGTTTTGAATCCGAGGCACTTTCGCGGCGTTGAGTTCAGTGCCATGGCAATCTCCTGGATGTCTTCGTCGCTGACAAGATCGAGGTCGATGGACCTTGGTAGCCAGCGTCTTATCCTT
>JBDQJI010000067.1:0-22023 GCA_040263875.1 Alphaproteobacteria bacterium | reverse complement strand
TGAAGTCTATTCGCTGCAACGCCAAACGCCTGCCCAGTTTTGATGTCCAATCAAAAGCATACGCAGGAATTCAGGAAGCGCTATGATGCTTGAAATCAAGGAGATTAATCATGTCTGATAACGCACGCCGCCTTTCTCCCTCATCCAGCTTATTCGCAAAGAATTCCTCTATTCCCTATGAGGTCATCTCAAAGCTGGAGGGCCATGACGAAGGTAGCAGTGATAAGCGCTTATCGATCAAGCCACTCATCGTGGGTGAAACCATGCTGTTTATGGAAGCCAAGCGTCCGCAAGGTCTGGTCGACCCAGAACACGCCCATCCGGACCACGAATCAATCTGCTACCTCGTCTCCGGCCGTGTCCGCGTCGTAATTGAGGGCGAAAGCTGGATCGCAGAACCGGGCGATGCATGGGTTCACCCCGCAGGCGTCAAGCACTACCACGAAGCGCTCGAAGACTCCGTGCAGATCGAAATCAAATCCCCACCAACAAAAACCTGGAGCTAGACCGGCACGTTTGTATCATTCAGATCGCCAGCTGCGACGCCCAGAATGTTGATCGTGTCGCCGTCTGCAATCTGTATGACGGCACCGAGTGTATTATTGCTGGTGATCGCTACCACTGCCTCTAGATCGGCAAACCCGAATATCCGTAGGTCCAGCACATCGCCGCCGGGTCCTGACTCGAAATCCGTCAGTACATCAAGGCCTGATCCAGCAACATGGCGGTCACTGCCAGCGCCGCCGGCAAATTGATCATAGCCAGCACCGCCAGTCAGCACATCATCACCCGATTGGCAGCAACCCGCCATTAACCCCATCCGGCAAGGCCACGCGCGACATGCCGTCATTCTCGGCAAGCCGGCAAATGTCGAATGCACCGTTTACTGTCGCGCCGAAATACATTCGATTTGCCAAAACGGCCTCCAAACATTTTCTATTTAGCTGGGTTCGCCCACTTTCTGGACTAAAGCTTCGAGCGTTTCGTAGGGTTGCGCACCAACGACGCCATAGCCGCCAGCGACGAACGTAGGCACGCCCGTCACGCCATATTGCCGGGACTTGGCCCAGTCTGCGTCGATCACATCCTTAAAACTACGGGTCTCGAGAACGGTGCGAGCAGCCTCGGCATCCAAACCAACGGCGCTTGCCACTTCCAGCAGAACATCCGTATTGCCGATGTCTTTGGCGTCTACAAAATAGGCGCGGTAAAGCGCATCATGGATAGCCTCGCCGCCGTCTTGCGTATCCGCCCAGGCACCAAGTTCCTGCGCTAAGCGGCTGTTGTAGGTGTGGGTGCGCTTGCCATATGGCAAGCCCTCAGCGTCCATACGTTCTTTCATCTGGCGGTAGGACTCGTCGATGTCCATCCCGCGCCCAGCAAAAAGCTGCTCAAGGGACTGGCCGTCCAATGGCGTGTCTGGATGGAGTGGGAAATGCACCCACTTCACTTCAACGCCATAATTTTCTTTCAATTTTTCAACACGCACGGTGCTGAGGTAACACCACGGTCAAACGTAGTCCGTGAAAATTTCCAATGTAATCGGTTCGGCCATAAAGCCCTCCTGAGTTCATAAAGGTTGCCTCATAGTCTCGCATGCCGCTGCAAGTGAAGCAATTATGTGGGCGTTTCCGTAAGGGCCGCACCATCAGCAAACAGTTGGTCGATCTGTGCTTCTGTCAACCCGGCTTCGCCTAATACTTCTGCTGTTTGCTCCCCCAAAAGCGGTGTTGGACGGCCTTGGGTTAGCGCTGTATCGGCAAATTGGATATAGTTCCACGCAGTTTGCATTGCGCCAACTTTAGGGTGCTGACGCAGAGCAACCATGTTGTTGGCGTGGGAATGCGGATCATCCAAGAACAGCGCACTGTCGCCCGCCTGTGCTTCCGCCGCTGGAACGCCTGCAGCCTTCAGGCCGATCAGCGCGCCCGTGACTGTCTTGGACGCGAACACTGTTGCCAGCTCTGCTGCCAATGGTGATTGCGCTGGATGTCCTTCACCCTCCGCCGCAGCACTACTGACCTCAGCCCAATCACGCAATGCAGCCTGGGAAGCGCCATCATCTGCCGCGACATATACCCAGCCATCACTGACCGGATAGAGTCTGTGGCAAGCATGCAAGCCATATTGTTGCTGATCTGCCAAGGGGCGTTCTGGCTTTCCGGCATACCGGCTGAACCACGCAGAGCTTAGCACCACGCCACCGTTCAAAAGATTGCTCTCAACCCGCTGCACGACGCCATGCTTTTTCCGCTGATATAGCGCCAGGATCAGCCCGAGCGCCCCCATGGCGCCCGTTGTGTAATCGGTTGGCGCAAGCTGGGCCGGGAAGGATGGCGGGTTATCCGGCCCACCCTGCGCGCGCTGCAAGCCCATCAGCGCCTGTGCCAAAGGATCAATGCCAGGGCGCTTTGAATACGGGCCAGTCCAACCGTAGCCAGTAAGATGCGTTTCAATCAGGCTTGGATTGAGTTCAGGTGTGATCCCCATCCGTTCAGATGCACCGGGCCGCATATTGGCCAGCAGCGCATCGCAGGTTTTGGCGATTGCTTGAATGGCCTCCTTAGCGCCTGGCTTCTTGGCGTCAAAGCAGACCGATCGCTTGTTAAAGTTGACGTTGTAGAAGTACGTTCGGCCAATTGGGCGGGAGATATCGCCTGCAGGCGGTTCCAGCTTGATTACTTCTGCGCCAAGGTCCGCCAAAAGCCGGCCACTCGTTGGACCCGCGATAAGGTTGGTGATCTCCAGCACCCGAATGCCAGCCAACGGCGGCAATTGCTCGCCCGTGCTTTGTGATGCTTCAGCAACAGCAGGAAGCGCCGGCGGCGATGTAGCATGACCCGCTCTTGGTCCTCTGGGGCCTGCCGGGGTTTGCGTGAAATGGATCGGCGCGCCCATCTGCAGCACTTCACCAACCTTCGGATCCTGGGACTTATGGACCATGCCATTGTGGAGAACTTGCTCATCCTCCAGGCTTTCCTCGGCCCAGCGCGCAGGGGCAAAGGGCACGTCTGCATCTTCAAAGGCCGCAGCCCATTCGGCAGCGCTCCGTGTCTTCATGATGACCGTCAGTTTGTCCCGCATCTCCTGGACATCTTCAGGCGTGTGACCGCCGCGGCCTTTATCAAATCTCGGTTCTGCAACCAGATCCGAAATACCGATCAAGCTGGCACATGAGCCGATAAAACCTTCGTGCACACAGCCAAGCTGCACGTAGTTACCGTCGCCACATTCATACACGCTATAGAACGGCGCGCTGCCAGATGGATGTGTTTGAAATTCATGCGGCGCAATGCCTTCGCCGACGACCTTCGGGTGATACAAGAGCGCGCCTGCAAGCATAGACGTCTCAACAAACCGACCGCGCCCCGTCTCCTCCCGAGCCAACAGACTAGAGGCAACGCCGATGGCAGCAAACAGAGCCGCACCCACGCTTGGCAATGGATGGATCACATGCACGGGCGCTTTGCGGAACCCGGGCATCCCGCCCATTACGCCAGAGCGCGCCAAGACCAGATCATCTAGTGCTGGCTCATCCTTCAGCGGCCCTTCTTTGCCATAACCAGTGATGGAGCAGGCGATCAGTCGTGGATTAAGCGCTTCTAGCTTTGCTCGCTCGACAAGCACTTGGCGCGGGGATGATGGGGCGAAATCTTCGATCAAGATATCAATACCTGGCACCAGCTTCGCGATTGCAGCTGCGGCGTCACTGGCGTCCACATCCAGCGTGATCGCCTCCTTACCCCGATCCCAGATAACAAACCCGCCATCCCGGTACAGTGGTGCAGCGGGACCGGTCGCGCGCAATACGCGCGCACCGCAATCGGACAAGAACATCGTGGCGAACGCGCCTGCTTCACCAGTGGAAAGGTCAAGCACGGTTACGCCATCAAGGGCGCCTTGAGCGGGATTGGTCATCGAACAGTCTTCCAGGCTTGTAAGCGTTGTCGTCGCTACAAGCCTAGCCGAGGGATCGTGCGGCTGAAATAGCTGCTAAGTCTGGATGGCTACCGTTTTCAACCACGCTTCAATTCTTGTGGCAGCAATGACAAAGTGATTGTTGAAAAACTGAACCTCTAGACAGGCAGGCACATCTCCATGGCTGCATTTGATCTTCTGAACCTGCCCACAGACTATGTACCGAATGCCTATGCGTACTTCGCGGATCTCCGCGCGAATAGCCCGGTGCACCAGAACTCAGATGGCAGCTATTTGCTGACCCGTTATGCCGATATGGTCGACGTTTACCGAGACCCGAAGCTGTGGAGTTCAGATAAGCGGGCCGACTTTAAGCCGAAGTTTGGCGATTCATCACTATATGAGCATCACACGACCAGCCTCGTCTTTCGGGATGCGCCTGACCACACGCGTATCCGCAAGCTATTCCAACACGCCTTCACGCCAAAGGCGGTCGCAGCGCTGGAACCGCGTATCGCAGCGCTGATTAAGACCTATCTCGACCAACTTGAAGATGCTGGCGGAATGGAAATCGTTTCTGAGTTCTCGTTCAAGCTGCCCGTTGAGGTCGTTTGCGACATGCTTGGCGTGCCGGGTGAAGATCGTGAATTGATCCGGGATTGGGCATTGCTAATTCTCGGTGCGTTGGAGCCCAGAATATCCAAAGCGCAGTTCGATGCGGGCTGTACGGCTGTCGATGATTTCAAAGCCTATTTGCGGGATCAGATAGCCCTCCGCCGCCGCAATCCTGCTGCTCGGCGGCAAGGCGAAATCCTGTCAGACTTGATGGACGCAGAGGCGGACGGCGAGAAGCTGACAGAATTGGAACTACTGCATCAGTGCATTTTTATGCTGAATGCGGGCCATGAGACTTCGACCAACATGATTTCCCACGGGATTCATGAATTCCTGCGCAATCCAAGCGAGATCGCCAAACTGCAAGCAGATGCTGGCCTGGCTGATAGCGCTGCTGAGGAAGTTCTTCGGTATCAGGCGCCGATCCAAATCAACAATCGTCGTTCCACTGCTGATATAAAAATTGCGGGCGTGCACTTACCTGCGGGTACCGTTGTCCACCTAATGTTGGGTGCCGGCAATCGTGACCCAGCGCAGTTTCCGGAACCAGATCTGTTCGACATTGAACGGCGTCCGAACCGGCATCTCTCATTTGGGTTAGGCGTGCATATATGTGCTGGAAATACACTGGCGCGGATTGAAGCCCGGGTAGCGTTTCAAGAACTATTCAGGCGCTTTCCCACGCTGAGGCTCGAAGCGCCTGCAAAATTGGCAGGCCGCATCCGTTTTCGGGAGGTCGAAGAGCTGCGCGTGTCGCTCTAATCAGGCGTCATCAGGCAGTGCCACACCGCTTTCGGCGAGCTGCGCGGAGAGTGCGGCTTTCGCCGTAGCCAATCCTGCCGCGCAAGACGCTTCACAGCGCGCTACGAGAGCGTTCTGTGTATTGGATGCGCGGAGAAGCCACCATCCGTCATCCAGTTTCACCCGGACGCCATCAACTGCGATAACGTCTGCTCCGGCTTCCGTCAGTCGCTGGCTTACTTCCTCGACCACGGCAAATTTGCGCGTTTCCGGGCAATCGAAGCGCAGCTCTGGCGTATTAATGACTGGAGGTAGTGATTTACGGAAATCAGCCAGTGTGCGCCCGCTGCCTGCAAGAATGGAAAGTGTACGAACTCCGGCATAGAGCGCGTCATCAAAGCCGTAATAGCGATCTGCGAAGAAAATATGGCCGCTCATTTCGCCCGCAAGCGGTGAGGCCGTCTCTGCCATCTTCGCCTTGATCAAGGAATGGCCGGTGCGCCACATCACGGCATCACCGCCAGCGTCTGTCACCGCGTCAAATAAGGATTGGCTCGCCTTAACATCGGCGATAATCGTAGCACCGGGGCTTTCAGCCAGCACGGACTGCGCGAACAGGACGAGCAATTGGTCCGCCCAAAGAATTTCACCTTCGCCATCAACGACGCCGATTCGATCGCCATCACCATCCAGCGCGATGCCAATATCAGCACCCGTCCGCTTCACTTCATCCTGCAATTGCGCGAGATTCTCAGCTTTGGTGGGGTCAGGGTGATGGGCCGGGAAGCTCGAATCCACCTCACAGTTAATCAGGTGGTGCGTTCCTGGCAGCATCGCTGTCAGCGCTGGGAGAATGGAAGCCGGTGCGCCGTGACCTGGATCCCAGACCACCGTCATCGGGGCTGCAATGGGATTATCATTGACGATACGTGCCATATGCGGGGCGTCGACAGGTGTGTGCTCAAATGAACCGTCACCGTTCACATAATCGCCGCTTGCAGCAATTTGGCCCAGCTTTTGGATGTCTTCGCCATACAGAGCGCGTTTGCCCAGGACCAGCTTGAAGCCATTATATTCAGCCGGGTTATGGGAGCCTGTAACCATAATCCCGCCATCTGTCTCAAGCTCATAGACGGCAAAATACAGCGTTGGTGTTGAACCAAGGCCCATCCGGCACACATGCATGCCGCTATCCGTCAGGCCTTTCGTCAGCGCCTCTTCCATTCCAGGAGAACTATCGCGCCCGTCATAACCGACTGCAACGCGCGAACCGCCATCGGCGCTCAACATCGCGGCGTAAGCCCGACCGAGTGCATACGCATCTTGCTCGGTCAGCGTTTCACCAACGATACCGCGGATGTCGTATTCACGAAGGCACGTTGCGTCGAAAACATGGGTCATCCGACCATCATTAGGCATGGCGTCGGTTCCTGCAAATCTATGATCATGTTCATCGGCCTTAGCCTGTGTCGCGTTATCGGCTTCAGCTGGCCTGACGGCGAGCGGAGAGGCTGGCATAGCCGTCAATCAGGGCCTGCACATCCCCGCCTAGATCGTCGCGGCTCAGTGCATGCGCAAGTGTGGCTTCCAGAAAGCCAATCTTATCGCCGCAATCAAAGCGCGTGCCTTCAAACCGCAGGCCATGGAAAGGCGCTGAACCAACCATGCGGGCCATTGCGTCCGTCAGCTGAATTTCGCCGCCAGCGCCCTTTTCCTGCGAGGCCAGGATATCAAACACCTCAGGCAGCAGCACGTAGCGTCCAATCACAGAAAGTGTGGACGGGGCGACGGATGGCGCAGGTTTCTCAACCAGGCCTTTGACTTCGGCCAAGCGCCCATCATCCGCGCCAACATCCAAAACGCCGTAGCGCTCAGTGTGTTCACGCGGCACATCCATAACGGCCAAAGCGTTACCGCCAGTTTCGTTATAAACGTCGATCAACTGACCGATGCAGGGCTGCTTGGACATGACCAAATCATCTGCCAGCAAAATTGCAAATGGCTCATCACCGACCAGATGCCTGGCAGACCAGACCGCATGGCCTAAACCAGCAGGCTCCTGCTGCCTCACATATGCGATGGAACCGGATCGGTTCACCATCTCAGTCGCAACAGTCAGTGCGTCGAGCTTGCCGCGCCTCAGCAGCGTATCCTGGAGTTCGTAACTGAAGTCGAAATGGTCTTCGATAGAAGACTTACCCCGGCCTGTGACGAAGATGATCTGCTCAATACCCGCCGCCAAAGCCTCCTCGACAGCGTATTGAATCAAAGGCTTATCAACGACAGGCAGCATTTCTTTCGGCATTGCTTTGGTCGCAGGGAGAAATCGCGTACCGAGGCCGCCTACTGGGAAAACTGCTTTGCGAACGCGCTGAACCATCTAGACGATATCCCTTTTGGATCCAGAGTCTGCCGCCCATCTAGGCGGCACCAATTCTTCCACCTGATTATAGGATCGAAGAGTTAAGAAACAGCGATATCCGTACCTATTCATCCAAAAGAACTGCCTTCGCACGCTCAATCTGATTAGCCTGAGCTTGTCCCTGGCCATCAGCTGACCGTGCCGCAGCGATCAATCGTTCATAAGCATCAATTATGGCATTTTCTGGCGCACCCTCTTCTAGCTCAAGAATATCAAGCGCCTCCACCCGACTCATAGAACCACTTGCATTCTCCGCCCGTTTCCGTCGCGCATCCTCTAATGACGCAGGTGACCGGGTGCCAAATCTGCGGGCCATATATTCGTATACGAGGCGGCGGGCCTCCGCGTCAGCAGTGAGTTCACGCAACAGCGCATCAAGTTGCGCTTCATCTAGGTCGTCCAATTCGGCACCAGCGAAATAGCCTTCCAAGATCCTCCCGGACGTAACTGCACCATTCCTATCCTGGCGCGCCTCAAGCCAATCGGTTCGCACCCGTGACTTGCCGGTGAATGTCCCCCAAAGTGCAACTGCCAGCATGGCTGCCGCAGATGCCGCACTTATTGGAATCGGAACGCCAAACCGCGCCAGCGCCAGTCCGACCAAGCCGGACAGCAGAAATGCCACCAAAAATTTGACAGTAAAACTGGAATTGCGGGTGAGTATACGAACCAGCCAACGGGCGATAATCACCAAGGCTACCAGAACAAGTAGCCGCACTAGAACGTAAAATACCATTCACCCTCTCCACACAGCAGCTAAGCACCAAGAGCGCGATCATAGGGTACTAAGCCCTATATTGGAACGGCCTGGAGAGAATTCAACGACAAACCAAAGGCTTCGCCGCTGGCTTGCCGTCCGCGCAATCCACGTAAATCTCGCCTTCCGGCCTAAAGCCATGAAACACGAAGGCGAACGTTACGTCATGGGCGACATCCAGTGGCCCATGTGGCCCACTTTCCTGGACGACGACATTGCCGACATCCCGCCCCTCCTTGATCAACGAAGCATCAAGCGCTGAGTTCTGACCGGATTCCCAGGTCAACATTAGCTTGCCATCCTTGATGCCGCCTCGTTTGCGAAGCAAGTCCAGCGAATAGGCCTTCTCACCTACAGCAACAACCCGGGCCAGGGGCGAAATGCCATCCGGCGATTCGCCCCGATACAGGAAAGGCCAAGGAGCGCTGTCGTAGCTGACATAGGGGTTACGGCCATAGGCGCGCAGGTTTGGTTGATTGGGCTTCAACACCTGACCGTCTGGGCGGCGGCGTTGAAACCGCTCAAAGGATTCCATACGGGACGGGATAATCTTGAGCTGCGCCCCCGTCATCTCGCCGACAATGGCCTCGCCCAAGAATTGTTGCCACCAGCTTTCCGTCTGCCGATCCCACATCACAAGGTCAGACTTGCGGAGTTTGCCCGTGGTGCCGAAATCAAGCACTTGGTCGCCAACCCGGCGATCAAACACGATAGCCGCATTGCAGAGCGGGCAATATGTGACCGTGACAGGCACGCCCCCAACCTCATCATTCACGATCTCATGCCATATCAACACTGATAATGGGTAGGCTTTCGCTTTGCCATTGATAACAAGCGCGATTACCGGCTCTTTCGCCGAGTGCGTTTTTGCAGCTTCTGTGACGGACTGAAACAGCGGATCATCAATCGGCGGAATTCCATCCTTTGGCGGACCGCCGCTAATAATCTCTGTGAATTCAATGGAGTGCTTCGTGAAATCTGTCTTCGGCCACTCGCCAGAGCTCCAGTAGGCAGGATTCGCAGCGGCTGGACTGCCGATCGCAATGCCCCAAAGCGCCAATAAGCCAACCGTGAGTGTGATTAATGTGCGCGGCATCTGAAGCTCCGTATCATAGGGATGCATTATGAACCGAAAGGGGCGCGAACGGGGTCAGAACCCGCTCGCGCCCCATAACGATGCCGTGAGAGCTGCCTAACGCTTGAGATTAAAG
Organism: Alphaproteobacteria bacterium; assembly: GCA_040263875.1. Classification (GTDB taxonomy): domain Bacteria; phylum Pseudomonadota; class Alphaproteobacteria; order Bin95; family Bin95; genus VMCJ01. The sequence goes on along the minus strand of JBDQJI010000067.1, from coordinate 12,359 downwards.
AAGCCAGGTGCTGTTAGAATCCGGTTCTCTTGGGCGAGCAAATAGCCAGCTTCTTTGGTCATGCCCAGGAACGCTGCCCAATCCGGGTCAGCCTGCATGGCGGCGCGACGCGTTTCGCGGTCGGCAGCGTTCTCATATGCCCAGACATGGACATAAGTGTTGATTGGCCCTGTTTCTGTCACGCCATAGAGCGCAGGTTGGCCCAAATGCTTTGTCTGCACGGACAGGCCATGCTTTTCGTAAAGAGCAAGCTGGGCAGGAACAGTGCCCGGCTTGCAGGTATAGATGCGCATATCGAAAATCATGCAATCGACTCCAAGTTTGGTTGCTGTAGACGGATGATCCTGGCGCCGACTAGAAAAGAGTGCAAAGCCCCACCCGGATCAAACGGAACATGACTATGGCTGAAAGAGTAGACTGTATTGTGATCGGCGCTGGCGTCGTTGGCCTCGCCTGCGCGAAGTTTCTTGCTGAATCCGGTCGTGAAGTGATTGTGCTTGAAGCGGCTGACATGATTGGGTCCGAAACCAGTTCTCGAAACAGTGAAGTCATTCACGCAGGCATCTATTATCCAACTGGCAGTTTTAAGGCCCAGGCTTGTGTCGCTGGCAAAAAGTGGCTTTATCAATATTGCGAAGAACGCGGCATTCCCCACAAGCGGATGACCAAGCTGATTGTCGCAACAGACGAATCCGAAGCGCCACGCCTGAAAGCCATTCAACAAAAGGCTGCTGATAATGGCGTGGATGATCTGGAACTGCTGGACGCCAAAACCGTTGAGAAGATGGAACCAGCGCTGCGCACCGTCGGCGCCCTACTTTCCCCCTCCACCGGTATGATCGACAGTCATTCGCTGATGTTGGCCTATCAAGGCGACGCGGAAGCTGCTGGCGCAATGATCGCATTCCTTTCCCCTGTGATTGGCGGCAGGCTGCGACCGGAAGGAGGCGTTGAGCTTGATGTCGGCGGGGATGAGCCAATGACACTCGCGGCAGATTTAGTCGTTAATTCTGCCGGGCTCGATGCCGTTCCTATCGCCCGCTTGATTGAAGGCTTGAACCCCGCAATTCTGCCGAAAGACGATCTAGCGAAAGGGAATTATTTCAGCCTGCTCGGTAAACAGCCGTTCAGCCGCCTTATCTATCCAATGCCTGTTGCAGGCGCGCTTGGCGTTCATGTGACGGTCGATCTAGGCGGCCAGTGCAAGTTTGGGCCTGATATCGAATGGGTGACCGAACGCAATTACGACATTGATCCCGCCCGCGCAGATTCTTTCTATGCTGCCGTTCGCGCCTACTATCCAGACCTGCCAGATGGGTCCTTAGTGCCTGCATATTCTGGCATCCGCCCCAAAATCCATGGCCAAGGCGAGCCGCAGCCAGATTTCATGCTGCAAGGCCCCGCAACCCACGGCGCGCCAGGGCTGATCAATCTGTTCGGAATCGAATCGCCGGGCCTCACATCCTCACCTGCTGTCGCCCAGCAAGTCGTGCGGATGACCAACCGGTAGCGCCGAACAGCTAATCCCGTCTAAGCTTTCAGAAAATACGTAATCAGGAACGCCACAATGAGCGACAAACAGATCCCCTATTATTTCACGATCACGTCGCCATGGAGCTATCTTGGCCACGCGCCCTTCCTGAAGCTAGCGGACGAGCTTGGTTATGAAGTGCAATTCAAGCCTGTTGATTTCGGCGCAGTGTTCGCCCAATCCGGCGGCCTTCCTCTGCCAAAGCGCCCCTATCAGCGCCGCCGTTACCGGATGTTTGAGCTGCAGCGCTGGCGGGACTACCGGCAAGCGGACCTGAACCTTCGCCCCAAGCATTTCCCTGTCGATCCAACGCTTGGCAATAACATGGTGATGGTAGCGGCAGAGCAAGGCTTGGATGCCGGTAAGCTCGCTACTGCATTCATGCGGGGCTGCTGGGTGAACGAGCAGGATATGGGCGACAAAGCAGCATTGATCGCCGCAGCTAATAGCGCTGGATTAGATGGAGCAGCGATAGCAACCGAAGCAGAATCATCTGCAGCCAAAGCCCGTGCTGACGTGCTGACGGAAGAAGCCAAGACCGCACAAGTCTTTGGCGCGCCGACATTTATCATTCGCGGCGAGCCATTTTGGGGCCAAGACAGGCTTGAATTGGTTGAACGTGCAATGCGTGGCCAGGCGCCCGCTTATGCCGTCGAAGAGCCATTCTAAGCCACCAGCAAACCCGCACATGAGGAACCGGCATGAGCGATGACAAGCGGTACATTGATTATTATTTCTGCCTGAACTCGCCCTGGGTCTATCTGGCGCAAAAGCGGCTGGAAGAAATCGCTGCGAGCAATCAGGCGACGATCCGATACTTCCCGGTTGATCTACGTGAAATGATGCTGCGCCTGATCGGCCATGATGATCCGCCCGCGCGGTCCGACCTGCACAAAGCCTATGGCAAGCTGGAGATGCAGCGTTGGGCGAAACGCTATGGGCTGCCGTTATCCGAGAAGCCTGATTATTATCCAGTTAGTCAGAAACGCGCGGCCTGCATGGTCGCCGCAGCAGATCGATTCGGCTGGGACCCTGCCCCGCTAGTATTCGCCCTGCCCCGTGCTTGCTGGGCGGAAGACCGTGACATCAATGACTGGAAAACCCTGACGGCCATCGCAGAAGAGTGCGGCTTTCCGGGCGATGTCCTGGTGCAGGCAGCCCAAGACAGCGCCGTGCTGGAAGAATTTGAAGACAACACCAACCGCGCGCTAGATCGGGGCGTGTTTGGAATCCCCAGCTATGTTCTGGATGGTGAAATCTTCTGGGGCCAGGACAGGCTCGAATTCCTTGAGTTCCGCCTTGCCGAAGTCACTTAGAGCATTTCCCGATCGAACCAAATCGGGAAATGCTCTCTAATCTCATGCCGTGACTCGGTTTCTAAGCCTCACGATGAAACCGTCGCTCTAGACGGACGCCGAATAAGCAACGCCCGCCAGTATGGCCCCAATAAAGGCAAGCCCGACATAGCAGGCGAAAACCGTGGGCCGCACGAGCGCCCACACTGCCGCCATCGCTGGTACACAGGTCATACCGCCTGCCAGAATGAAGGCCATTGCAGACCCAGCGCTCATCCCCTGCTCCATCAACCCTGCGACAAGCGGGGCGGCCGCATATCCATTGAGATAAGCTGGTGCACCAACGAGAGCGCCGATCACAATCGCGCCCAGCCCTTCACCACCGACGACGCTGACAATGGCTTCCGCCGGTACATACGCGACCATTACGGCTTCCAACATGTAGGCGAAGAACATCCACTTGATCAGGAACAGCAGGTTGGTTCCGGCTTCTTTGCCAAAAGTCTCGACCCGCGCCTTTTCACGCCAGAACTTCCATACAGGTTTCTGTGTCATTGGGTCCGGCCCACAGCCACAGCAGCTGCTGGCAGGCAATTGCGGCCTAAGCGGATTGGAAAGCCCACCCAATCCCTGCAAAGACCGGATGCCGAACCCGCCCATCACGCCAATGCCAATCGCTGCCGCCATTTTGCCCATCGCAAACGGCCAGCCAAGTGCAGCTGCCGTGATCAGCAAAGTTGGCGGATCAATAATCGGGGACGCAAGCCAGAACGCCATCACAGCAGAAAGCGGCGCACCTGCCACAAGCAATGCTGCGACGAATGGAATAACCTCACAGGAGCAAAACGGTGCCAGCGCACCCAACAATGCCGCACAGAAGATCATGCGAATTTCGCGGCCTTCAAACGCCTTGGCTATAACAGACTGCGCCCCGGCAGCAGCCATTGCGCCAATGATCAGGCAGGCGAACAACACATAGGGCATGGTGTGCGCAAGTGCGGTTAGGCCAAACCAGACACGGTCTGAAACATCATCAGGCTTAAAGATCGCGATTAGCGCGATAACAGCAAGGCTCGCCAGCCAAACACGGTCTAGCTTGGGTGTCCGCAAATCCCGGAAGGCATTCAATACAAGGCTCGTCATGGTCAGGCCTCCTTCGCCCATTGGCTTCGATCGACACAGCATTCCCGCACTAGAAAATCCGCCAGCGCTTCGACACGGCTGAATGCTGCACAGCAAATGATTGTCCGGCCTTGCCGCTCTTGCTCCACAAGCCCCGCCGCTGCCAAAAACCGAAGATGGTGGGTGAGTGTGGAAGCTCCGATGCCTAGCCGCTTCTGAATTTCGCCGACTGGCAAACCTTCAGGGCCAGCGCGTACGAGAAGCTGCAAAGCCTGCAAGCGCGGCTCAGACCCTATGGCAGCAAACGCTTGCGCGGCCTCCTCCAGGTCCAGATTCATAAGTGGGTGGCTGTGCGTATGATCATTCATATTTCTATATTTCTATAATTATCGAAATGAGTCAAACCAAAAATGCATCTGCACGACGAAAACTAAAAAAAGCGAGTGCTACGCCCGGCCGCCTTCGCTCGACAGATTGGAGGCAGAAACGCCCATGCTCGCAAGCGCATGGTCCCATTTCGCATCAATCGCGCTATCGAAAACTATGGCTGCATCACCGTCCGCGATCAGCCAACCGTTGGCTTTGATTTCATCCTCAAGCTGGCCAGGTGCCCATCCAGCATAGCCAAGCGCCAGGATATGACGATCCGGCCCGCCACCTGCCGCGATATCCCGCAGAATATCCAAAGTCGCCGTCAGCGAAATATCGTCCGATACAGCTGATGCCCCATCAGACTTATAGTCCGTCGTGTGCAGAACAAAGCCGCGCGTCTTCTCAACTGGCCCGCCATATTGCACAGGCAATTCGTCAATCGAGACTTCCGTGATTTTCAATTGATCCAGTAGTTCGCGGAAATCCACGCCATCGACAGGCTTGTTCACAACCAGCCCCATGGCACCTTTCTCATGGGAATGGGCGCACATGTAGATTACGGTCCGTTCGAACCGCTCATCACCGATGGTCGGCATCGCTACCAGCAGTCTACCTTTGAGAGAAAGCGCGTCGCTATCAGCCATAACCAGCAAAATAGTAGGCAGAACGGACGAGAGCAAGCGGAGACTGCGCAAAAGGCACTTCTGCGTGAGGCAAGGCCTTACACACTGGCGCTTAAGGCCAGCCATCGTATATCCAGATGTAGAACTCTGATGGATGCGCTGATGCCCTTGTTCAATAGCCACCTACTTTTCCGCGCCGTCGGCCTAATCGCCCTCGCCAGCCTGTTTGCTGGCCCGGCGAAAGCCATTGAATCCGCGTGGGACGCCACCCCCGAAGCCCGTGCCCGCTTGCTCTCCGCGGTAGATGCCACCGGTAGCGAAGGCGAATTGCGGTTCGGCATTGAATTTGTGCTAAAGGACGGCTGGAAAACCTACTGGCGCGCCCCCGGCCCGCAAGGATATCCGCCAAATTTAGAGTGGGATGGTTCAGACAATATTGCATCCGCCGAAATCATATGGCCGACGCCAGAGCGCTTCACCATCTTGGGCTTCGATTCCATCGGCTACACCGGCGGCGTGCTGCTGCCAGTTACAGTAAAACTGCAGGATCCCGCCAAGGCGGCGCGTTTTAAGCTTACCGTAGACTATCTGACATGCGCCGAAGTCTGTGTGCCGCAAACCGCCACATTGGCGCTAAATCTCCCGGCTGGATCTGCCAAACCATCCAAGCATGCATTCGCAATCGATAAAGCCCGAGGTCAAGCGCCAGCGCCAGCCGGTGCAGGGTCATCATTAAATGCTGCATGGCTCACAGGACCGGATGATCAGCCCGCGCTGGTCGTCGAAGGCTCGGCTTCCACGGTACTCTCAAAAGCAGATTTCTTTGTGGACGGCTTGCCTGGCTATTTCTTTGGTGCGCCGACCTTTGAAGACCTGGGCGATGGCCAATTCAGAGCGACCGCTAAGGCGCTCGAGGCACCACTCGATGCCGTTGATTACGCCAAGCCAGGTGCCGAATTCTCCGTAACCTTGGCAAGCGCCAATCTTTCATTCGAACAACGCACTGCACTTGGCCCACCACGCGCCGCCGCCTCAAGCAGCGGTGGGCCTGGATTACTGTTGATGCTGGGAATTGCGTTGCTTGGCGGGTTGATCCTGAACGTTATGCCCTGCGTGCTGCCTGTCCTGGCGATCAAGCTAATGGGTGCGCTGGAGCATGCGAGCGCAGGCCGAGCCGCTGTCCGTAGAGGATTCGCTGCTTCTGCTGCTGGCATCATCGTCTCATTCCTCGTGCTGGCCGGATTGGCCATTGGCTTGAAGAGTGCGGGCGTCGCAGTTGGCTGGGGTATTCAGTTTCAGCAGCCATTCTTTGTTGGTGCAATGGCGATGGTCATGGCCTTGTTCGCAGCCAATCTTTGGGGCGCATTCGAAATAGAAGCGCCAGACGCTATTGGCCGTGCTGGTGCCGCACTTTCCGGCACTGGCAAGGACGGTATTGGTAATTCCTTCTGGACTGGCGTTCTCGCGACAGCCTTGGCCACTCCGTGTTCAGCACCCTTCGTCGGCTCCGCGCTCAGTTTTGCGCTGAGCCGGGGTAGTGGTGAAATTTTGGCGATATTTGCTGCCATGGGCGCCGGACTTGCCCTGCCCTACCTGCTGACCGCCCTGTTCCCAGCTGTAGCCCGCATTTTGCCGAGGCCGGGCGCCTGGATGAATATCGTCCGCCGTGTCCTGGCCATCGCAGTAGCGCTGACGGGCGCATGGTTACTTTGGGTTCTGTTCCGGCAAGCTGGAATCGCTGCCACGCTTGGCGCGCTGGCCGCTGCTGTCCTGCTGGTTATTGCACTGATGAAATCTGATGGGCCAAGGCGGTGGGCCATGGCGGCAGGTGCCTTCGTGATGGGCGGGGTGCTGGTAACGACCCTAGCGTCTGCACCAAAAACCGACGGACCTGCACGCTTTGCCTGGGCACCATTCGACCGGGCTGAAATCACCCGCCGTGTCGCCAGCGGCGAGGTGATTCTGGTGGATGTAACAGCAGATTGGTGCGTCACCTGCAAATGGAACAAAGCAGCCGTGCTATCTCGTGAACCAGTGGCTGCACTCCTCGAAACCAATGTGATACCGATGCAGGCCGACTGGACACGGCCTGACCCCATAATAGCTAACTATCTGGCCAGTTTTGGGCGTTATGGTATCCCGTTCAATGTGGTCTACGGCCCCAGCGCACCGAATGGGGTGCCGCTGCCAGAATTACTGAACGCCGACGCTGTTCTGCAAGGAATTGAAAAAGCACGATAGCAAAGAGACAGCTAGCATTCACACAGGATAGGGGTTTTAATCCCTGTCAGGCTCGCTATGTATCAATGTGAGAGCGGCGTATTTCGCGCCGCCGGATACCAAACAAAATTCAGGAGAATGCAATGAGCATCAGTGTTGGCGATAAAGCGCCTGCCGTCACCCTTAAGACCATGGGTTCTGCCGGTCCGGAGAATCTGGAAGCGAGCGATTTCTTTGGCGGTAAAAAGGTCGTTCTGTTTGCAGTTCCCGGTGCCTTTACGCCGACCTGCTCCGCCAAGCACCTGCCCGGCTTCATTGAGAAAGCCGATCAGATCAAAGCCAAAGGCGTAGACGAAATCGCATGCATCGCCGTCAATGACGCCTTCGTCATGGGCGCTTGGGGCGAAGCGCAGGGCGCAGGCTCTGCGGTTAAGATGGTTGCTGACGGCAATGGTGATTTCGCCCAAGCCTGCGGCCTAACCATGGATGGCTCCGGCTTTGGCCTTGGCCAACGCATGCAACGCTGCGCCATGGTTGTCGACAACGGCACAGTCACACAGCTCTTTGTTGAAGAACCCGGCCAGTTCGAAGCGTCCACCGCAGAGAATGTGCTTGCGAACCTCTAAGCCTACTTAGGCAAAGCATTCAAACGCCCGCTTGGCAGCCGCCAGGCGGGCGTTTTCTATTTCAGTACGGAACATCTCCCGCAATTGTAATCCGATGCATGCGGCGACGCTCATTATAATCCGGCACCGCATAATGCTGGACGCAGCGGTTATCCCAGATCGCCATGGAGCCAGGCTCCCAACGGAACCGGCATAGATATTCTGGCCGGATAGAATGGCTGCGGAGATAATCGATAATTGGATCGGCTTCCTCGGCCCGCATGCCTTCAAAGCCTTGCGTGTGGCTGCCGATATAAAGGCCGGTACGCCCCGTTTCCGGGTGCGTCCGGAACAGCGGATGGTGCGCCTCTGTTATCTGGTTACCCGGGTCCCGCACCTTGCCTGCCATAGATTTATTACCGGCATAACGCTCAGCCCGTGAGCCGCCGCCCATGTTCTTAAACCGGTCGCCGACATTGAAAGTCTTCACATCCTTCAACATCGCTTTCATGGCGTCCGACAGGCCATCATACGCTTTGTACATGCTGGAAAACATTGTATCGCCGCCGACGGCTGGCGTTTCCTTGGCGTACAGCATGGTCGCTTTAGCGGGCGATGGATTGAACATCTGATCCGTGTGCCAAGCGGCACCAAACGTATATGTCTCGCCCGGCTCCTTGATGATTTCCAAAATCTCTGGGTGGTCATCCATGCCCAACATATATGGATGGTAATGGATGTCGCCGAACCTGAGCGCCAGATTAAGCTGTTGTTCCGGCGTGATATCTTGGTCGCGGAAGAAGATAACCTGATGATCGAGAAACGCTTGGTTGATCTCTGCGAATGTTGTGTCATCCAGTGCAGAAAGATCAACGCCTTCGATTTCAGCGCCGAGACCGCCAGAAATTGGTTTTACTTGAATTGGGCGATGCAACATGGCCATTCTCCTGCCTTTGTCATCGGTTCAGCTTTTTGTTAGTCTAAGCCCAACTAGATCACACTGAAAAGGAGGGCATGGATGGACGATAATCCTCATGGCTTCGCGTCCCCGGACGACAAGCCAATCCCGTATATGGAGCGTATACGTACCTATTATACGACGCTTGGATACGGCAAACCGTATGAATGGGCGCATCATAGTGAAACGCCATTCACGCCGCTGAAAAAGCCCGTCTCAGAAAGCCGCGTGGCGCTTATCACCACCGCCGCCCCCTACCAGCCCGGCAAGGGCGATCAGGGGCCGGGCTCTGCCTACAATGCTGCTGCGAAGTTCTATGATGTGTATTCAGGCGATACGTCTGTCGACCATGACACACGCATCTCCCACATCGGCATTGACCGGGTGCACACCAGCCAGGAAGACAGCAACACTTGGTTCCCGCTGCCCATGCTTCGCCAATTGGCGGATGAGGGGATGATTGGGGAAGTCGCACCGAGATTCCATGGGGCACCAACCAATCGTAGCCATCGCACCACCATCGAAGTTGATGCAGCGGAAATCATCCGCCGTGTGCGCGAAGATGAAGCTGACGTCGCTGTCATCGCTGCCAATTGACCCGTGTGCCATCAGACCGTGAGTCTGACTGCACGACTGTTAGAAGAAGCTGGCATCCCGACCGTCGTTATGGGCTGCGCAAAGGACATTGTTGAATATGTGGGCGTCCCGCGCTTCCTGTTCAGTGATTTCCCGCTGGGCAACCCGGCTGGCCGTCCATCTGACAAAGCCAGCCAGCACGCAACGCTGAACTTAGCGATGCAGGTGCTTGAAACCGCTATTGTGCCGAATACCACGGTGCAAAACCCGCTGCGTTGGAGTGACGATGCAAGTTGGAAACTTGATATCTCCAACGTGGACCGGATGAGCGCGGAAGAGATTGCCCGCCGTCGTGCTGAGTTCGACGAGTCCAAGCGGATCGCCAAGGCTAAGCGCGAAGGTGAAGCTGCGTAGGCTCACTAACTCGCAAAGAAAATCAGGGGAGAGCGAGCCAGAAGCGGCCCCCTCTCCCCTCTTTTTGATAAACCTTATAATTCACATTAAATACCTACAATCAACACATTTGTATCGTTCATAATTTTCGGAATTTCATACACAAGTAAGATACAATATATTCCATCCAATCATCAAGGTATGTTCCACATATGGTAATTGAGAATTCTGCCTGCGACATCGCGAACACCGAGTTTTCCCGACTCATTCGATTGATGAGTCGAGGCGCATAAGGGTATAGTTCCATCATGAACAGGGGGCATGAGACGTCGTCCATGAATTCCAGGCTAACGCATCGTAAGCAAAGCATTTTGGGGGCTTTTGCTGCAGCAGTTGGGCTTTGCTTAACACTGCCAGTGAGTGCATCCGAAGCGCCTGACGCTCATCAGACTGCGGCTCCCCAGAGCGCGCTTGTGCTGATTGATGCGAACGCGGATATGGCCAATGCCATAGACGGATCTGTTAGGTTTGACCTCCAACATCAAGCAATTAATGTACTTTCTCTTCGCAATACCCGGATTGGAGCTTATGGCGGTGGGAGCTGCAAGGGCTTCACGTTGTCAGATAGCGGAAGCGCAAATTCCTTTAAGGGCACAGAACCCAAAGGCCGCCGCAATCTGGCATCTGCGTTGGATGCTGCCTTGGCCGCCTTCCCTGAGGAAGCGCCAGTTAAGCGGGTCGTTGCCATTGTAGGCGGCCCTAATCAGTGCCTGGCGGCGCTGTGCGCCCATGCGGGCCGGCTGAAGGAAAAGTTTCCGGAGTTTATTGTTGATCTAATCGGCTTTGGCTTGAGTGATCAGACCGCAAGCCGAATTGACTGCATCTCCGCCAATACCGGTGGCCGCTTTGCCCGGGCCGACGCAGCGACACTGTCAACCGCTCTAGCGCTAACGCTGCGCACGCCAACAGCGGCGCTCACCGGGCTTGCAGTGCCTGAAAGCAGGCAACAGCCTGCTTCGGACGACCAGCCGCTTACAGGACAACCTGACCTTCCGGCCTTGGAAGCTCCTGGAACCTACGCCGCTGTTGTCGCCCCGAAACCGCTCGAAGGCGGATGGCGTATGACAGGGCCAGAGAGCTTCGTGCCTCAAGGCCTTCGCCTGATGGCAAGCCTTGTTCAAGGCGGCGGTCCACTTGTCGACGGCGCACGGTTTGAACTGCTGCGCGCTGACACCCACGGGGTTTACCGCCTCATCGCCCGAACGGAGCGGACTGCCAGCCCGTTATTCGCAGTACCAGCCGGACGCTATCTCGCACGGGTAAGCCGCGGCGGTGCGGTCAGTGAAGCGGAAGTTTGGGCACCAGAGGCAGGTGTGGTGACCCGGCGCCTAGCGCTTGATGCCGGCCAACTCGCACTTGCGGCGCTTAGCGGTGGCCGCGCAGCAGCGCGCGGTGCCCAGTTCCGGGTAGAGCGACTGGATGGCCCTGGCCCAATCATGACAATATCTGGCCGCGGACGCGCGTTAGCCACAGTTCCTGCTGGCCGATACAAAATCCACGCTACGATCGATCACGCCAACGCTGAGCGGATTGTTGAGGTTCGGCCGGGCGAGATCGTTGCAGCTGGCCTTGATGTACCTTTAGGCTTTGTTCGTGTGGCACTGACCTTTGCCTCCGCACCTGGGCGTGGCTCAGGTTCACACGCGCCAGCTGAAATCTCGATCGTGCGTAACGGGCGTGAAATAGCGAGCGCCAAGGGCGAGTCACCTCTATTCCGTCTGGCCCCTGGCCCATACACCGTAATTGCACGCAGTGGGCTAGTTGCGACTAAAAGTCAGGTCGTTGCCGACGCTGGTGCCCTAGTCGACGTCGCTATGACTATTGGCCAGTCCGAAACGGCGGCATTGAATAAGCAATTAGACCCGGTTTTGATTGCGCAACAGCCTAATGACGGACAGCCTTCTACCAATCGGTAGAGTTTGCATTATCCTTGTTCATCTTCATAGTTCCCCTTCAACACAATTGATTTTTTGCTGACCGCCGCTCCCGTCTAATATTGCTATAGGTAGACCTAGGCTAACCGAAAAATACCATCAGCCAATATAGACGGACCATACAGAATGCCATGAATGGCAGGTGACAGTGCAGGCGTTTCCGCGTTGATGGTTATTTTCCATGCTAGATTGGGTAAATCGCGACTCCCGATGATCTGCACCATGCAGCCGCTGTGATCATCAGATGAGAAGATGCCGTCTTCAATTCAGCGAATTTCAACGCAAACTCAAGCACCGATAACCTGTGAAGTATGCCTTTTTCCTAAACCAAAATACAAAATGCAGAAGCCCAGGCGCTTTCTGCGACTGGGCTTCAAATCTAATACAGACTACCAGTTTGATTGGCAGCTACAAGAATACCTAATCCTTCGAATCAGGTATAATTAGGTACCACTGCTACTTCCTTCTTCCCCACTATCATCTGCGCTATCATTCGCAGGTTCATCCATACCAAACGACGCCGTCGCGATGGAGCAGCCCCACTGAAGTGGTCCATTCATAGGGATAGTATTTATCCCATCAGAGGAGGATCAGACGATGGCAGGCAAGCGAGACAAACCAGAAGAGATCGTAGCGAAATTGCGCCAAGTAGAGGTGCTTCAAGGCCAAG
>JBDQJI010000066.1:0-22517 GCA_040263875.1 Alphaproteobacteria bacterium | reverse complement strand
CGCCCTTCAAGGCAGCGATCTGATCTCTCTCGCTGGGCGTGAGATGCGTATAGTTCGACATGGCGACACCGTTTCACGTTGTGCATCAGACAGATACCAAATCTGCCCGCGGTGTTGCACTTCGCTCCGGAATTCACCGGTCAATTGTTAAAGCTCGTTGCAGTTAAGTTAACGCAAAAGTAATCGGTAAACGCGGAATAAATAAATACCGGTAAATTACATGGGTTATAGGCCCACAGCGTTCTGGTATTTAGCCAGAGCGGCACATTATCCCAGGGTCACATGAAAAAACATTATCGTGGCAGCTATTCTGACACACTGTAGCATCTGCAACAGTGTGCGGTGCAACAATGCTTTGGTTCGAAGCAAAAATTCAAAAAAAGAAATTAAAACAAATATATACGTCTATTTGCGTGAGGCATAAGCCTTTGGGGCAATCTATCAACAAAAGTAATACGTTCTCTTTGTAGTAAATCGTAAGGTTGAAACCTTGATTATTTGCTTGACTAATGCAAGAGATTACCTTTATCAGCCGATCACACATTAACTTCTGGCTTTAATCGCCAGATGCAGAGTGATCGAACTGACCGGAACCGGCTCGGAGCGTATGAAGCGCTGTCGCATGCCGCAAATTGGTGCCAACGCGCTGATTTAGGAGACTAACTGTGGTAGATGATGTCGAAGTAGAAAAGCCAAAACGGCGCAAGCAGCGCAAGACGCGCGGGAAACCGACATATATCGACGTTCATGTTGGCCAGCGTGTCCGCCAACGGCGTACCCTGCTCGGCTACAGCCAGGAACGTTTGGCTGATGCCCTTAATCTAACCTTCCAGCAGGTTCAGAAATACGAGCGTGGCGCTAACCGCGTTGGTGCAGGTCGCTTGTATGAGTTGTCCCACGCGCTTGACGTGCCTGTGAACTACTTCTTTGAAGAGCTGCCGGACGCGCCAGAAGGTGCAGCATCCGGCCCAGCTATGCAGGAAGCGGCGCAGCGGCAATATGATGCCGATCCAATGGCGCAACGCGAAACCTTGCTGCTGGTGCGCGCCTATTACGACATCAATGATCCTGCCGTGCGACGCCGCGTGCTGGACTTGATTCGCGCCATGGGCCGTTCTTCCGAAGCCGAAGACGAATAGGCCTTGGCGGCTTCCGGCGCTGATAGCTTAGCGGATATTGCGGGCAATCTCTCGTCGCTCGCTGATGAGCATGGGTCCGACAAAGGCTTTGGCGCAGGCTTGTGCCACGGCTACACGCGGGCCTACGCCTCAGCACTTTCAAGCTACCGCGACAAGCCGCTGAAGCTGCTAGAAATCGGACTCTCGATTGCGCGCGATGGGGTTTACTGCCCCAGCTTGGCAATGTGGTCGGATTGGTTGCCGGGTGCTGAAATCTATGGATTAGATATCCATGATTTCTCGGCGTTTCAGCATGATCGCTGCCAAACGTTTCAGGTTGACCAAACGGACCCGGCAGCGCTGCAAACCTTCGCGGCGAAGCATGGGCCGTTCGATGTGATCATCGATGATGGTGCGCACTTATCCGATGCGCAGCAGATCAGTTTTTTCGCGCTTTGGCCAACGCTGAAACCAGGCGGGTTCTACTTCATTGAAGATCTGCACTTTCAGCCACCGAATGAGCCTGCAGACGCTGTGAAGACCAAAGCGCTGTTCCATGGTTGGCGCGGCGGCCTTTCGCCTCAAGCGATCTGGCGTCTCGCACGTCGGCATCGTTTTCAGCCAGCCCACGTCGCTGGGTGTATGGCAGAAATCGCTGCAGTCCAGTTCTTTGATTCCCAAAGCCCGGACCGCAATGCGTTCTTAATGGCGGACGCGCTGCTGGCGGTTCAGAAGGCCAGCTAGGCGCTTTTATTCAGGGAACGGCAATGGTTCGCCGTCTGGCAGCGGCACATCGGCGACGTTAAGCGTGAGCCCGACGAGCGTATAATAGCCGACGGCCGCGACAACCTCGACCACGCCTTCTTCGCCGAATGCATCGACAGCGCGGGCATAGGTTGCGTCTGACAGGCGTTTGGTGCGCGTGATCTCTTCGGCTGCCTCAAAGGCCAGCATCTGGTCAGCGGGCAGGGTCGTCGGGCGGGCACCGGTGCGGATCGCTTCCATCGCAGCTGCATCAACGCCGGCTTCCAGCGCAATGCGGCAATGGGCAAACCATTCATATTGCGCCTTCAGGCTTTTGGCTGTCTGGCAGATCACAATTTCCCGAACTTCATCTGAAAGGCAGGAGCGGAAGCGCACATGGGCCCCAAGTTCCTGCGCTAGAACAGCCATTTCAGGGCTTCTAATCCATGCGCCAAAGGGGCCGCGCACACCGCCGCGCGGGCCATTTGTGACCAGCTCAATCACCTCTTTCTGGCGGGGGGAAAGGTCTGCTGCGTCTGGGAGCGGGAGGCGGGTCATTCAGGCGATCCTTATTGGTGCAACGAGCCATGTCATGACTTGGCCCGGAATTAGGTCAAATGCCGCCATGTTTTGCGGCGAATATTCTCGCCATACCGCAAGCGCGCGTTCAGCGATCCTGGTGATGATAGCTGGCGTTGAAGGGGATTGGCCAGATCGGCTTTGACCAGAGATATAGAAGAACCAGGAGCGTGCTTAGATGACATACGCAGCAGAAGTGACAAGTGCATCCATGGGCGCATCAGAGTTCACCCCGTTCTCTTCCGCCACAGGGGAAGTCCCTCCCTTGCGGGCTGTGGCGGTGCGGGCTCCGGCGAAGCGTCCCCTCCTCCACTTTCTGCGCCGGAGCCCGCAGGCCGTACCAGCAGATGCAGCCCTTTGTGCCTTAATTGACCGCAAAGCGAACGATCGGGAGATTATTATTTGGGCATTCGCTCTTAATGCCCTTTGTTGGTTTGGCCTTTTATACAGTTTCGGCGCTTTTTAAGCGGAACGGCGCATCATTCACTTGGCGTTCTGCTGCATTTGTCGTTATCGTCTAGCCTTCGATGATAATAACAAACGGAGGCAGGCCCTATGAGGCGATCCCTTAAATTTGGCGCGGCGCTCGGCGCTACGCTTTTGCTCGCGGCGGGTGCTGCCCGTGCGGACGACGTCAAGATCGGCATCTATTCAGAACCGTCAGCGATGGACCCGCATTATCATAATCTTGGGCCGAACAATTCGTTTTCGTCCAACATCTATGATGCGCTGATCATCCAGGACGAAAACCAGAATCTGACACCAGGTCTCGCCGTTTCGTGGGAGCCGGTCAGTGATCTGGTTTGGGAATTCAAGCTCCGCAAGGGCGTTAAGTTCCACGATGGTTCGGACTTCAACGCTGATGATGTGATGTTCACATCAGAGCGTGCGCCAAACGTGCCAAACAGCCCGTCCTCCTTTGGCACCTATCTCAAAGGCAAAACCTTTTCCAAGGTTGACGACTTCACGATTCGCGTGACGACTGAGCGCCCCTACCCGCTGATGCCGGTTGACCTCTCCACGGTCTCCATCGTCTCCAGCGATATCGGCGCAAACGTGAAAACGGCAGACTTCAATGCAGGTCCCGCCATGGTCGGCACTGGCCCGTACAAGTTTGTTGAATGGCTGCCGAGCGATCGTATCGTGCTCGTCAAAAACGAAAACTATTGGGGTGAAAAGGCGGCTTTTGATAAAGTCACCATGAAGCCGATCAAGTCCAACCCGACGCGTGTTGCGGCTCTGCTTTCTGGCGATGTCGATATGATCGATAGCGTCCCGACGGCTGATATCGAAACCCTGAAGAAGACAGAGGGCGTCACCCTCGCCAGCGGCATCTCAAACCGTGTGATCTATCTCCACATGGATCGGTTCCGTGACAACTCTCCGTTCATCACCGGTACGGACGGCAAGAACCCACTGAAGGACCTGCGCGTTCGTCAGGCCATTTCTATGGCTATCAATCGGGACGCCATCGTCTCCCGCGTGATGGAAGGTATCGCTATTCCAGCTGGCCAGCTGTTGCCACCAGGCTTCTTCGGCACGTCCGACAAGCTGAAGCCACAGGCTTATAACCCTAAGCGCGCTAAAGAACTGCTGGCGGAAGCTGGTTATCCAAACGGCTTTGGGTTGACCATTCATGGGCCGAATGATCGCTACATCAACGACGCCAAAATCGCTCAAGCGATTGGCCAGATGCTAACCCGCGTTGGCATCAAGACCCAGATCGAAACCATGCCGAAGAGCGTCTATTTCCGCTCCGCCTCCCGTGGCGGGCCGAATGGCGAGCCGAAGTATAGCTTCATCTTGGTTGGCTGGGGTTCCGGCACGGGTGAGGCCTCCTCACCGCTGAAATCTTTGGTACACACGCACGATAAGTCCAAGGGCTTTGGCGCTTCCAACCGGGGCCGCTATTCCAACCCTAAAACGGATAAGCTGATCGAAGATGCGCTTGCGACCGTTGACGACACGAAGCGCGCTGCGCTGCTTGCCGAAGCGACGGAAATTGCGATCAATGATCTGGCAGTTATCCCGCTGCACTATCAAGTCAACACGTGGGCAACCACGAAGGGCTTGAAATATCTGCCACGCACGGACGAGCGCACATCGCTTCGTTCGCTGAAGAAGCAGTAAGCTGAAGCGGTAAGCTATGTAGCCAAGGGCGCCTCGCCGCTTCGCACTGCCATCTGGCAGGAGCGGGGTGGTGAGGCGCCCTCCGCATTTCGGGCTCGCAGGAAAGCAAACCCATGTGGTCCTACCTTCTAAGGCGTCTTGTCCAAGCTGCACTTGTTGTTGCAGTGATGGCAGCGATTGTTTTTTTCGGCGTCAACGTGATTGGCAACCCGGTTGATATTCTGATCAACCCGGAATTTGACCAGGAAGAAATGGCGCGGGCCATCAAGGCGCTTGGCCTTGATAAGCCATTGCACGAACAGTTCTTCTATTTCGTCAAGAACGCCCTTCAGGGTGATTTGGGCATATCTTTCGTTTTTGGCGAACCGGCCCTGAAACTTATTGTTCAGCGCATGCCGGCGACGCTCGAGCTGGCGTTTGCGTCTCTATTTTTATCGATTGTGCTTGGCGTGCCGCTGGGCATGTATGCTGGGCTCAGGCCTGACTCCAAGGTTTCGAAGACCCTTATGGCTGGATCGATCCTGGGTTTCAGCCTCCCGACCTTCTGGGTTGGCATCATGATGATCATGTTGTTTGCAGTTATGCTCGGCTGGCTGCCGGCGACCGGTCGCGGCGAGACGACGGATCTATTTGGCGTCCAGGTCAGTTTTTTGACTTGGGACGGCCTTACCCATTTAGCGATGCCCGCAGTGAATCTAGCGCTCACCAATATCTCATTGGTCATGCGGCTTGCGCGGGCCGGGTGTAAGGAAGCTGCACTGCAGGATTATGTGAAATTTGCCCGCGCCAAGGGCATGTCAGAGCAGCGCATTGTCCTCAAGCACATCTTGAAGAATATCATGATCCCGGTCGTCACCGTATTGGGGCTGGAATTCGGCTCGCTGATCGCATTTTCGGTCGTGACGGAAACTGTCTTTTCCTGGCCGGGCATGGGCAAGCTCATTATCGAGTCGATCCAGGTCCTCGACCGTCCGATCATCGTCGCATATTTGATGATGACGGTGCTGATGTTCGTTACGATCAACCTCTTGGTTGACCTCACATATTCCCTGCTGGACCCCCGGGTGCGGCTCGGTGGAGCCGGCAAATGAGCGTAGACAGCGAAGCCGCTACCCTTCCGATCGAGGCATCGGTGCCGGAAAAGGCGGAGCATCCGTTCCGCCGTTTTACCAGTCAGTACTGTCATAGCCCGGTTGCCGTCATGGGCCTGATCGTTCTGGTCGCCATTGTTTTGGTGGCCCTCTTGGCGCCGTGGATCTCGCCGCAGAACCCGTATGACCTTGGCCAGATTGACGTAATGGACGCGCGTCTTGCCCCAGGTGAGACCGATTTCACCGGCGAGAAAGTCTACATGCTCGGTACGGACGATCAGGGCCGGGATATGGTGAGCGCCATATTTTATGGGCTTCGGATCAGCCTTACTGTTGGCGTCATCAGTGGCCTGATCGCACTTAGCATCGGTGCCGCTATTGGCTTGCTTGCAGCGTTTTACGGCGGCCGCATTGATGCTTTCATCATGCGCATCGTGGATTTGCAGCTAAGCTTTCCAGCGATCCTCATTGCACTGATGCTGCTGGCCGCACTTGGGCGTGGCGTCGACAAGACGATGATTGCGCTTGTGGCGGTGCAATGGGCCTATTATGCGCGCACCGTTCGTGCCACCGCGCTCGTCGAGCGGCAGAAGGAATATATCTCTGCTGCTACCTGCCTTGGCCTAGGGCGCGCGCGCATCATTTTTCGCCATATGCTGCCCAATGTCGTCGCCCCCCTGATCGTCGTCGGTGCCGTGCAGACGGCCAGCGCAATCAGCCTGGAAGCAACACTTTCCTTCCTCGGCATTGGTCTGCCTGTGACGGAGCCGTCGCTGGGCCTGCTGATTGCAAATGGTTTTGAATATATGCTGACAGGCAAATACTGGATCAGCGTATTCCCCGGCCTGGCGCTCTTGGTGACCATCGTCAGCATCAACTTGGTCGGTGACCAATTGCGCGACGTGCTGAATCCGCGATTGAGTAGATAGGGCGGCTCTTTCCGCCCCATCCCTCATAGCCGACCGCTACATCATCTCACCGCTGTCTGATTTCTCCTGGTCCTCGCCCGCTTGCGCGGAATATATGGACGTATACCCGCCGGACCAGTCTGGCGGGAGCTGGCAAGGGCGCGGGTCATGGGCGGCCCAGCGCGCCTGCTCGCCGCGCACAATTTTATATGTGTTCCGCGTTGGTTGCGGATGCGCCGTATAGGGCTTCGCATCCGCCGATGTGTAACAGTTCAGCAGCAGCGGGCGCGGCACGGGGGATTTGGACGACGGCGAATAATGCAGCGTGCGGGCGTTATGGATCGTGATCGACCCCGCAGGCCCCGTCAGATATTCGATGCGGCTTTGGTCCAAACCAGCGGCGTCAGCGTCAGAGAGCATGCCGGTCCATTTGCCGTCGCTGTCGTACTGGTCAAACAATGGATCATTGTGGGAGTCTTTCAGCACCGCAAGCGGGCCGTTCTGCATGTCCGTATCAGCCAGATAGCAGCCGATGGTCAGCACATTGTAGTTGGTGTGCGGAAAGAACTGGATGTCCTGGTGCCATTTGACCGTGTCTGACGCGTCGAACCATTTGAAGTTCAGCTTGGAGTGATGGAAGGTCACATCCGGGCCGACCAAATCCGCCGCCACATCCGCCATTAGCCCGGTGGAGAAGCGCCAATAGGCGTCCGATTGTTCGTCCGGGCTTTTCAAGCGGCGCAGGACCGGATTCTCTGGCGAATGGCCAGGGCCGATGTCGAATACATCGCCGGATTGGGTTTCATGTCGGCTTTGGTCCATGAAATCCGCTGTAACGGCCTGCAGTTCCGCCAACACATCCACAGGGACAATGCTTTCAACGCCGACATAGCCATGGTCGAAATAGCATTCCCGCTGGGCCTGAGTCAGTACGCGGGCGGGGTGAGAGAGGATGTCTTCTGGCGTCATCGTTAGCCTCGGTTTTTGGGGTAGGGGCTTTCCTGTTTCAGAAGCTGGAACATTGCGTCGGCGCTTTGGGGGAAATCATATGCCGGGTTCCAGTCCCAATCTGCAGCGGCGGCGGTCATGTCCATGGCATCAGGCCATCCGCCAAGCAGGGCTTCGACGGCGGGGTCTGGTGCGTAGTCGTGGGCGAAATCTGGGTATCGGGCCTTGATGGTCTCGACGACGGATGCGGCGGAGACGAAATAGCCGTGCAGGTTATAGGCGTGTTCCGTCAGACGGTCGCGCTCTGCAAAGCTGTATTCCTCGATGGAACGGATCACATCATCCAGATATAGCGTCGACATGCCGATATCTGGAGAGACAGGGAATGTGAACGACCGGCCTTCATAGGCCGCCCGGAGCGCATGGGAGGGATAAGCCGTCACCGCACTTGGTGGCGCAAAGGGCGAAATCACCAGCGGGAAGCGGAGGCAGCGGAAATCCAGCCCGTGCTTCTGCTTGAAATATACGCCAAGCCGCTCGACCGCGACCTTCGTCGCCCCATAGAAGTTTTCGGGCCATTGTTGCGCGTTCAAAGGCAGCGGGTCACCCATATCGGCGCCATAAGTGGCGACGGTGCTGGCGAAGAAGAAGCGGTCAACGCCGTGGCGCATCGCTGATTGCAGCAGATTGAACGACGCCGTCGCGTTGATCGCCCACGAGGCCGCTAGATCGACCTCAGAACTGCCGGAAAGTAAGGAGGCCAAGTGGTAGATGGTATCCGGCTTGTGGTCAGCGATGATTCTGTCCACCGCATCAGCATCCCGGATATCGCCAAGGATCACTTGATCCTGCTCTTCCGGTTTTTCGGTGCCTGGAAGATCAAACTTGATGACCGCAACCCCACGCGCCCGCAGCCGATCAGCAACCAGCCGCCCAAGATTGCCATTACCGCCCGTCAATAACGCCGTTTTCAAAGCCAGAATCCCTCAAAAATTTGCTCGGGTGAGAATGGGGCATTTGCAAGCATTTGCGCAATACTGGAGTCTGGCTATTCGTCACTGGCAGACCCTCAACGTTCCGGGAAATCTAGGTTTGAGAAACCTTCATCACCGGGCTTTAGAGTAACGTGGCTTGACGCAACGCGTGCCTCAGCCTAGCTTTCAGCCCATATCCATAGGGGAGCCTCTCCTTCGAGGCTGAGATGTCGCTGGCATGGCGCGACGACCCTTTGAACCTGACCCGGATCACGCCGGCGTAGGAAATGGGATTTGCTCCGATCAGCAAAGTCATATTCCGCGTGGGAAATCCGTGTGCACGAAGGATGACTTGATGAGCCAGGACGCAATTGTGGCGGCATTGCTGGACTTTATTGCGGCGGACGGGGCAGATGACGCCCAGTTCAACGCCATGGCGCTCGAGCTGTTTGCCTATCAGTTCAAGAATAATGCGCCTTTTGAAAAATTTGCCCGGTCGCGCGGGAAAACCCCGCGCATGGTCAAGTCCTGGGAGGATATCCCAGCCGTTCCCATCAACGCCTTCAAGACCATGGACCTGACCTGCACGCCGATCACGGATGCGGCGGCAACCTTCATGACCAGTGGCACCACGTTGGGCGGTGTGCGAGGCAAGAGCTATCACCCAGTATTGGATGTCTACGACGCCTCCATGCGCCGGAACTTCCGGGATCGATTTATGGGGGGGCGCGAGCGGATGCATATGGGCATCCTGTTCCCATCACCCGGGATGATGCCGAACTCCTCTCTGGCGCATTATCTCAATCTGGCGGTCCAGGATTTCGGCGTTCATGGCAGCGGCCATCTCGTGTGTGAGCGCGGAATTGAATTCAGTCGGCTGTATGCAGACTTGGCAGAAGCGGAAGAAACGGGTGAGCCATATGCTCTCCTTGGCGCGAGTTTCAGCCTTGTCCATGTGCTGGATGAGATGGCGCGCATTGGGCATACGGTCAAACTGCCGCCCGGTAGCCGCATTTTGGATACAGGTGGATTTAAGGGCCAGTCCCGTGAGCTAGAGCCGGATGCGTTCTATGACGCGCTCACCGCTGCGTTCGGCATTCCGCGTAGCGCATGCATCAATATGTACGGCATGACAGAGCTTTCATCCCAGTTCTACGATGATGGCAATGCCACCTGT
Organism: Alphaproteobacteria bacterium; assembly: GCA_040263875.1. Classification (GTDB taxonomy): domain Bacteria; phylum Pseudomonadota; class Alphaproteobacteria; order Bin95; family Bin95; genus VMCJ01. The sequence goes on along the minus strand of JBDQJI010000066.1, from coordinate 12,848 downwards.
CCCTCTATCAAATCAGGTCCCCATTGGGTGCGGAGCCGGGTGGTAAATCCGCTGACAGGGGATAGCTTGCCTGACGGCCAGGTCGGCATTTTGGCGCATACGGACCTCGCCCATTTCAATATCGTTACAACAATTTTGACTGAGGATTCAGGGATTGCTGTTGATGGTGGATTCCAATTGCTTGGACGGGCGGCAGGAACGGCGGCGCAGGGCTGTTCCATGGCCGTGGATGAATTCCTGAAGGCCGCTGGCGCTGCCTGACGACCATGGCCGAACGCGCATGCCATCTGCCCGGGCTTGATCCCGCTGCACTCCAATGGGAGGCGCTTCGATTTGATGGCGCGGGCCGGGATATCGCCGTTGAAGTTCCCATACTTTCGGGCGCTAATATGCAGGCGATGGCGGCGCATGTGCGGGCGCATACTACGCGGTACCTGGCGCAATACCCCGTTGGGCGCGTGGTGGATATCGTGGATCAAGCGGTTGCTCGGTTGCTGGATCGCACTGATCCCTATCGCCGCCGGATGGAAGACCTACTGCCTGCGATCACCGGCTATGACCGGGAGATGTTGCGGCTTGGCTTAACGGAATACCTGAAATCATTCCGCAAACCAGAGCTACAGCGCTTTCTGGCGGAAGATTTTCCCAATCCTGCGATACTGGATGATTTCCAGCCTTTAACAAAGGGCGGTTATGGTCGGGCCTATGGCCCAGAAGTGTTAGCGCATATCTGGGCTGGCAATGTGCCAGGCCTGCCGCTCTGGAGCCTTGTTTCAGGGCTTCTGGTGAAGGCCGGAACGATTGGGAAAGTTCCAAGCGCTGAGCCAATGTTCGCAACCTGGTTCGTTCAGCTGCTCGCAGAGATTGAGCCGGAGCTGGCGGATTGCATCGCCATCACATGGTGGAAGGGCGGTGAAGAGGAAGCCGAGCGAGCTCTGTTGGCCGAAGCGGATGTAGCGTTGGCGTTTGGCGGCAATGAAGCTCTGTCCGCTATCCAATCCCGCACCCCCATCACAACGCGCTTTTTGGCTTATGGCCACAAGGTCAGCTTCAGCCTGATCGCCCGTGAGGCGCTGGATGCTGCCAAGGCGTCTGACACAGCGCGCCGTGCTGCTTATGATGTTGCGCGCTATGACCAACAAGGCTGCTACAGCCCCCACACGATTTTTGTGGAAGCGGGAGGAAGCGCCGCTCCCCGGCAGTTCGCGCAATATCTGGCCCATGAGCTCTCAGCGCTGGAGCGGAAGTTTCCCCGGCGTCCGCTCGCGATGAGTGAAGCCGCCAGCATCGCTGCATGGCGCAGTGCGGAGGAAATGTCAGCGGGCGCAGAGGTCGTTGGCGATCCAAACGGCGCTTGGTCGGTCTCCTTTTTGGAATGTGCGGATGGCTTCGCCCCAAGCGCTCTGAACCGCTCGATTCGTATTGTAGCGGTTGATGATCTAGCCAGCGTTCCGGCCCGCGCAGCACCCTACAAGCGGCTGCTGCAGACGGTTGGCATCGCAGCCCCGCCTCGTCGCCTTTTTGCGCTTTCGGCAGCATTGGGTGCAGCTGGCGTGACCCGTATCGCAGCGCTTGGTGACATGACGGCACCAGAGGCCGGATGGCATCACGACGGCCGTTATAATTTGATCGACCTCGTCCGTATTGTGGAGATCGACGGGCGCGCACTTGCCGCTGCAGACAGGCTGGCACCCTATGCCGAATAGCCCCAATTTCCTCGATATCCACGCCGCTAGTTTCGCTTATGGGGGCGGCGGGGACGTCGTTTCGAACGTCGAATGGTCTATCCCTGCTGGTGCCGTTCATTGCCTTGTTGGCCGCAGCGGTTGCGGGAAAACGACGTTGCTGAAAGTGGCCGCCGGATTGCTGCAACCGACGGCAGGATCAGTCCAAATGCTGGGCAGGGATGTGCCTGCGCCGTCCCGCAATGTCGGTTTTGTATTCCAATCGCCGTCACTGCTGGAGTGGCGGACTGTGCTAGACAACGTGCTGCTGCCTATCTCCCTGCACCAGACTGTAACTGCAGCAAACCGTACAGCGGCTGAAGAACTGCTGGAACTGGTTGACCTGAAAGAACATACCAATCGGTATCCGCGCCAATTATCCGGTGGCCAGCAAAGCCGTGTCGCCTTGGCGCGCGCCCTCATTACAGAGCCTGCAGGCTTGCTGATGGACGAGCCGTTCGCAGCACTCGACGCCATCACCCGTGAAGAACTGCAGGATGACCTGCTGCAACTCGCCGCCATCCGTAATACGACAGTGCTGTTCGTAACCCATGATATCGGTGAGGCCGTTTATCTGGCAGACCGTGTGGCCGTGATGGACGCGGGGCGAATTGTGTTCGCGGCAGATGTAGACCTGCCACGCCCACGCAATCAAACCCAGCGCTATTCGGCAGCGTTCAATGCAGCGTGCCTCGACCTGCGTAGTGCAATGACACCGGCCAAGCGTGCAGTCGCATGACGCGCACAGCCATGCTTTCGCTCACCCTATTCGTCACTCTTCTCGCACTTTGGGAAGCTTTCGTGCGGCTGACCGGCGTATCCCCCCTCGTTATTCCGGCCCCTTCCGCCGTGCTCCTTGTGCTGTGGGAGGGTCTGACGGTCGGGTTCCTCTGGCCGCATATTTGGGTCACGACGGTGGAGACGCTGCTCGGTTTCGCGCTTGGCTGTGCCATCGGGTTTGTAGCTGGAGTCTTACTCGGTGAGATCGATTTTCTGCGCCGCCTGCTCTGGCCCTACGTGCTGGCGAGCCAGGTCGTGCCAAAACTGGCGCTGGGGCCAATTTTTATCGTCTGGTTTGGGTTCGGGATGACATCCACCATCGTGATCACGGCGCTGATCTGCTTCTTTCCGCTGCTTGAAAACACACTGACCGGCCTACAATCGGTCCCGCCTGAAAAGCGAGACCTGTTCCGCATGCTGGGCGCATCCAGGCGGCAAACTTTACTGCGGCTGAAAATCCCGTCCGGCCTACCTGTGATTATGGCAGGTGTGCGCGTCGCCATTGTGTTGGCGTTGGTTGGGGCCGTTGTCGGTGAATTCATTGGCGGGGATGCAGGGCTTGGTGCCAGCATTATCGCAGCCCAGGGCATGATGGATTCAACGCTGATGTTTGCGCTGTTTATCGTCATCACGGCCTTGGGCATGCTGTTTTATCAACTCACAATTCTATTTGAACGTTGGCTGCTCGGCAGCTGGATGAAAGGGCAAGAGACATGATCTTTAAGACTTTGGCAGCTGCTGCGGCGCTGCTACTGACGGCTGGAGCTGCGTCCGCGCAGTCCATGGATACGGTGCGGATCGCGGGGTGGAGCAAGCCCATCAGCGAGATCACCAATATCCTGGCTGAGCCCGACAAAGGCTTCTTCAAGGCCCATAATATTGAAATGAAATACGTGCCGGGTGCTGGCGGCGGGTCCGCCGTTCGGAACATGCTGGCGGGTGCAGCGGATGTTGCCTTCACGGACCCGGCGTCGTTCTACCAGGCGCTCGATAAGGGCGAAAAGCTGGTCGCGATTTATAATATCTACCCGCAAAACGTGTTTAACGTCGTAGCACCAGTCGGCCGTGGAATTGCGAAGCCGGAAGACCTGAAAGGCAAGACCATTGGCGTCTACAGCCTTTCCAGCGGCACCCGCCAGAACCTTCAAGTACTGCTACATCAGGTTGGGCTAACGGAAGATGACGTGACCATTAAGGTTACGGGCCTGCTGAACTTCGCACCGGTCATCCAAGGCCAAGTCGATGCCACGGCGGCGACAGATACCGGCCTTTATGTGGGCAAGCTGAAAGGCCTGGGCGACGTGAACGTTATCAATGTCGCCGATAGCCTGAATATTCCAAGCGATATGTTCGTCGTGACAGAAGCCTATTATGCCGCCAACAAACCGCTGCTGAAGCGCTTTCTGGCAGCCTATCGCGATAGTGCTGCTTGGATGATCGCGGAGCCGGCAGCGGCAGCTAAGATTGCGATCGCACGGACCATCAATGGTCGGAACGAAGCGGTGAACTTGGAGATCATCAAGATACGCAATATCTCTGCTCAGTCAGACACGACCCGGGCTAAAGGCCTTGGTCATTTCGATATTGACCTGTTGCAAAAGGGCGCTGAAACTTTCAAGGGCCTTGGGTTGATTAAGGCGGACCTGGATATGAGCGCTGTCATTAAAACAGACCTGATTCCGGAATAATCCAGTGGATTTTGCTGGGAAATCTGTCCTGGTAACCGGTGCCAGCCGAGGTATTGGTGCTGCCATTGCCCGGGCCTTTGCGGCGGAAGGGGCAGCGGTCACCGTCAATTATCTGTCGAATGCAGATGCGGCGGCGTCCAGCGTTGCGGCCTGCGAAGCGGCGGGAGGGGACGCCATTGCTGTCCAAGCTGATGTGACCGAGCGAGAGCAAGCCTTCAGCTTGGTCGAGCAGGCAGTGGATGCGTTCGGTAAGGTCGATGTGCTGGTGAATAATGCGTTCCGGCCCTACCGCTTCGATCCGGAACAACGAAAGCTGCACTGGGAATTGGATTGGGCCGATTATCAGGCGCAATTTGAAGGTGCTGTGAAGTCTGCCCACGGTCTGGCGCAGGCGGTGCTACCGTCAATGTTGGCTCGCGCAGAGGGATCTATCGTCAATATCGCGACGGATTTAGTTGCCCGTCCAATTGTCCCGTATCACGATTACACGACGGCCAAGGCGGCGTTGATCGGGTTCAGCCGTAACTTGGCGGCGGAATTGGGGCCGATGGGGGTGCGCGTGAATACGGTGGCACCGGGTTTGGTCTATCCAACGGCGGCGAGCGAGGCTACGAAGGAATCCGTGAAGGATGCGATCATCGCACAAACGCCGCTTCGGCGCATTGCAGGGCCCGGCGATATCGTCGGGCCTGTGCTATTTCTGGCGTCAGATTGGGCCCGGTTCATGACCGGACAGACGCTCTATGTGGATGGCGGTTTAGTGATGGGATGAGGCGCTAAAGCGTCATCTCATTCTTGGCAGTGAACGGGTTGCGGAAGGCCATTTGGGCACCGCGGATCGTTTCCAGCAACTCATCGCCTTGCTCTTCACAAAGCTGATGAAAATCAGGATCGGGGGAGAAGCAGATAGCGGCGTAATTGTCATCCGTCATGCGGGCGACCCAACCTGTGATCGGACCGTAACCTGGCAGATCGAGCGTGGCACGGTCGCCAACGTCAATGCCGAACAATGGCCCAACCAACGCGCCGCCAGCTGAAATATTAACCAGCCGAGTTGTGCGTGAGCGCTGGTTGGAATTGATGATCGCCAGGGAATCAACGGGGAGCCGACGCGCGACGCGGCGGTTATCATCAGAAATCTGGGTTTCCGCGATATCGGAAACTTCGGTCAGGTTAGTCGTATCCATCGGTCGCGGCTCCAAACTCTAACTTTTGTTCGAGCGTAGAGTGCCGCGAGATTGCTTTCGAAATTGCTAACGCAGATAGGCCAAAGCCAAGGAATTTGGCTCAGCGATTTCAAGAGCTGGACCTTCAGCAACAATCTTGCCACCCACAAGCACTACCGCCCGGCTTGCGAGGCGGCTTGCGGCGGCTGCATTTTGCTCCGCGATCAGGATAGCGACGCCGGATTGGCGTACTGCGGTGAGTGCTTCAAACAAGCTGGCGGCGGTGTTGGGTGCCAGGCCAAGCGATGGTTCATCAAGCAGCAGTAATTTTGGCCGTCGCATCAGCGCGCGGGCGATGGCGAGCATCTGCTGTTCCCCGCCAGAAAGCCGCCATGCTTCTGACTTCAAGCGCCCCGTGAGGGGTGGGAAGAGTGCCAGCATTTCCTCGAGCCGCGTTTGGCGCATAGCCCGGGGATCATCTGAGGCTGCAAGCATGTTTTCCCGTGCGGTAAGTCCCGGAAATACACGACGGCCTTCCGGCACATATCCAGCACCCGCCCGTGCCATTCTGCCAGGGTCACCGCCTTTGACTCGTTCGCCATCGAAGACGACCTCGCCAGCATCCAGTGCCTCTAGACCCATGATCGCGCGTAGCAACGTGGATTTCCCGGCACCATTGGGGCCGAATAAGGCCAGAGCCTCACCTGCCGCGAGTGACAAGTCGAGTGAGCCAAGTAGGGCCGTGTCTGCGGCACCAATGCGGGCTTTTTGGATGGTGAGCAAATCTTTGATCATGATCCTGCACCATCAGCCAGTGGCGCGCCTAAATAGGCGGTGATGACTGCGGGGTCGCTGGTTACGGCGTGAGGATCGCCCGACGCAATAACGCGACCTTCGCTCATACAGATCATGCGATCGGCTAGCGCTGACAAGAAGGGCACATCGTGCTCAACGACCAGAACGGCAGCGCCAGCATTGGCTGCATCACGCAGGATTTGGGCGAGGTGCTGGCGCTCATCGGCTGTTAGCCCAGCGGCGGGTTCATCCAGCAGCAGAACGCCGGGGCGCGCCGCCAATGCGCGGGCGATTTCTAGGAACCGCTGCGCGCCTTGGGGAAGTTGGCTGGCAGACGTTCCGGCTTCCGCCGTCAGGCCAACCGCATGCAGCGCCGCCCAGGCATGCTGGGATGATGCGCCGACAGCCCGCACGTTTTCCAGCGCTGAAAGGTCTGGCACCAAAGCAGGTGTTTGGAATGTGCGTCCAATCATGCCGGTCAGTTGGATAGTCCCCGTTGACGGTTGATCCAGCCCAGTCACCAAGTTCAGCAGCGTTGATTTGCCCGCTCCGTTTGGCCCGATCAACCCCGTGATATGGCCGGGCTTCAGAGCCAGATCAACGTCGGATACAGCCGTGACGCCGCCAAAGCGCCGCGTAAGTCCAGCGGCAGTGAGCCCGCCTTCATTGGCGGGTTTCAAATCTATCTGCGGCGGTGGGTCTCGGTGTTGCGCGAGCCTGAGCGCTCTCGTGGCTTTGGCAAGCAGCGCCGCAAGGCCTTCCGGCGCTAGCCAAATCGCCAGTAGCAGTAGCGCGCCATAAGCGATCAGATAGGTTTGTTCCAGAAACCGCAGCCATTCGGGGGTCCAGGTAACGAGCAGCGCCAATAGCATCGCGGCAGGCGGGCTGCGCCGACCGCCAATAATGACGACCGCCAGGATTGCCGCCATGGTTTTGAACGCCAGCACATCTGGAGAAACCAAACCGACTGTGAACGCATGGGCTGCACCGCCAAGGCCACCTGCAAGCGCGCCAACGGCCATTGCCGCCACACGGATCGGGCCAGCGTGAATGCCGAATGCGCGGGCGGCCAGGGGTTCCGTTCGCAGCAGGGTTAGCTGCTCTCGTCCGAAATATCGTTGGAAGCCGTAAAAGGCACCTGCTGCAGCCAACGCCGCCAACCAGGCAAACCCAGCGCGGGCCTCAGCGCTGTTCAGCCAAGCGGGTGCAGGCATCATCAGTAAGCCATTGGCACCGCCGGTCACGCTTTCCCAATTGGTGGCAATGATCACGGCGATTTCGGCAAGCGCTAGTGTCGCCAGGGCGAAATAATGGCTTTCGAGGCGGCGGATAACGCCTGTCAGTGCAGCGAAAATCAGTGCTGGCCCTATCGCTGCCGCTGCCAGGGCCAAGCCGAACGGCCAGCCAGAAAGCGGCAGGACAGTCAGCGCATAGGCACCGAGCCCCATCGCCATCCCTGCTGCGAGGGAAAGCGCGCCTGCCAGCCCGAATACGATCTGCCAGCCAATCGCCCCAGCCGCCAGCGCGCCCGCAAGTGCTAAAAGGTGCAGGCTATATCCGCTCATGCCCGCTTGCCTTTGGCCTCACCACCAAGCCCCTGGGGGCGGAATGCGAGCAGGGCTACGAAGCCCGCATAAAGCAGTGCCTCGGCGACGGCATGGCTGACCAGGGCGGCACCAATGGTTTCAAACAACGCGATGGCGATGGCGGCGGCAGCGGTTGGCAAGATGCGGCCCCACCCGGCGGCAGTCGCGGCGACATAGGCTTTCAGGATGTAGTCCGCACCAGCGCCCGGCGTTGCGTAATGCTGTGCAGCAAGTAGCACGCCCGCCAGCCCTGCGAGTGCACCGGCGATGGCGAAGGCCAAAATCGCCAACCGGATCACGGGGATGCCGTGGGCGGCGGCGATTTCTGGGTCTTCAGCTGCCGCGCGCATACGGCGACCCACCTGGCTTTTCGCGAGCACGGCCCATACGGCAATGAATGCAATGGCGGCAGCGGCCAGGCTGATCAGCGCCTGCCAGCTCATAAAAACTGCGCCTATGTGCACGCCGCCACTCGCGATCTGTGCTGGCGCTTGCGGTGCGCCGCCGAAGCTGGCTGTAAGTGCGTTCTGTAGGACGATGCCAATGGCGATGGCGGCGATGAACGTGGCTTCAATGGGCCGATTGCGGAGTGGTGCCCAGCTGAGGCCCGCGACGCTGAGGCCCAGCAGTGCACCCGCTGCTATCGCCAGCCCTGCAGCCGCCGGTCCGCCAAGGCCAAGCGCACCGCCAGTCACTGCAACGTATGCCGCTGCGACAGCGACATCGCCGTGCGCGAAATTTATGGCCCCAGCTGACCGGAGCGCCAACGCGAAGCCAAGTGCCAGTAAGCCATATCCAGCGCCAAGCGCCAGACCGTTGAACAGCAATTGCAGGGATAGCGCGTCCAAGGGATATGGCGCTATTGGACGCCGTCGAGCGCTTGATATCGCTTGGCGATCCGGGCGCGATGGCTGGCACCGTCATAGCAAACGATTACAGCATCATGGGCCATGTCGCCGCGTCCATTGGTGCGATAGGTCATGGCCACGCCCTTGTAGCGCATGCCTGACAAAGCTTTCCGAACATCGGCGGGGCTTTTGGCGCCAGATTTCAAGGCCGCCGCCAACATGCCCATGGCGTCATATTCCGCCAGCGCGAAGGCGTCTGGTTCTTCGTTGAAGCGGGCGCGGTAGGCATCAGCGAAGGTCTTGCCCGGACCGTCAATCTCCGCTGCGGGAGCGGAGCCGGATTCAGCGCACACACCCTTCAGCATGGCAGGATCCAGCAATGCGGCTGTCGTTGGCTGGTGCATCGCCGAGCCAGCAATAATGGGCAGGTTCATGCCAAGCTCAAACGCTTGCCGAACCGCGAGAGCCGTCGGGCCGCCATGCAAGTGCAGCAGCAAGCCATCAGCTCCGGCAGCGCGCGCCTTTGCGAGTGCGGACGTGAGGTCTTTGGCCGAAGGCGGCATGCCTTCTTCATAGACAGGCGTTACACCCAGCTTTTTCAGATTGGCGACCAATTCAGCGCGGCCACTCTGGCCATACGCTGTTGTTTGAAAAATGATCGCAGGTGCTTTTATTCCCAAATCTTCAACGGCATAGCGGGCGTGCGCCGCCTTAACCACAACATCGCCCGGGAAGAAGCGGAAGATGTTTGGGCTGCCCATAGCGGTCAGCTTTGCCGTGCCAGAGATCGTCAAGATCGGCACACCCTCAGCATCCGCCAGCGGTAACAATGCCAGCATTTGTGAGCCAAGAATCGGTCCCAACATCGCAGGCGGCAGCCCATCCCGGAGTGCGCGTCGGAAAGCACTGACAGCGACGGCGGGTGCGGTTGTCGTATCCTGCACATCAGCCTTGACAATGCCATCGCCCGCATGATCTGTGGCCAGCAGCGCGCCGTTGCGCTGTGCGCCGCCTTCAAGCGCTAGAAATCCGGTAATTGGTGCCAGCACAGGCACGGTTACAGGCTCCGCAGATACGGCGAAACCGGTGAAGAAACCTGCGCTCAACACACAGGCCGTCCATAAAGTCAGCTTTCTCATAAAGCCGTTCTCCCTACGCTGGCATAATCCAGATCAGGTTCGGTGAGTGCCTCTCAGTCTCGAATCCGCATAATGCGAACCGCGACGCCCCAGCCGGCAAGCCAGCAAGGTGCAGTGGTCCGCCGTGTACGTCAACCAGTGAAAAATGCCCTTGAAACCAGATTCTCGGTTTCCTATTTCATGTCCGTCAGCCGGGGCAGCCCAAAAGGGGGTTCTGGCGACGCGTCCGGCTCATGCGAGCGGGCGATAGATTGACTCTAAACATCGCTTCTAAGGAGGATGTCTCTTATGCGTACCCTAGATTTTGCCCCCCTGTACCGTGGCGCCGTCGGCTTTGACCGCATCGTCAACATGTTCGAGAACATGGAACGCCCGGACGAAGGCGGCTATCCGCCCTACAATATCGAAAAAGCTGGCGAGGACGCCTACCGCATCACGCTTGCGGTCGCAGGTTTTGGCGACAGCGATCTCTCGATTGAGGTCAAGGAAGACCAGCTGACAATCGCTGGCGCTCTAGCCGAGCAGAAAGAAGGCGAACGCGCCTACCTGCATCGCGGCATTGCGTCCCGCGGGTTCCGACGCGTCTGGCGTTTGGCGGATCACGTCGAGGTCGTTGGCGCGAAGCTAGAACATGGCCTGCTGCATGTTGACCTGGAGCGCCGTGTGCCTGAAGCCAAGAAAGCACGCCGCATCGAAATTGCTGGCGGCACTGCTGAAGCGCCTGCAATTGAAGGCGAAACGGTAAACTAAAGGCCCTGCAGACTGGGTGCTAAGCCCGTGATGGGCTCTATGTGTCCAAAGGCTTAAGGCCGATGCATCACCCCGGAATCATTGTTTGGAGTGATCCAAGTACGGCACTGTGCAGCCCATGGAGACACGGGCGGTCAGGCAGATGCCGGTGTCTCCGGAGTTACAGGTAGATGCTTAGGCCAGGTAGGCCACGGGCGGTCCACAAGGGCCGCCCGGCGCGGCTCTTCAGGTGACGCCCCCTCGGCGCGCCCCTGGGCGCGTCCCCGGGGCGCACCCGCTGATAAAGACAACAGGACGGCCCAGCATGGTTCAGCTTGCTGGGCCGTTTTGCTGTGTGGGCGTCAATATTTTAAGAAACACAATGCCCCGGGACGAAATTCATCCCGGGGCCATGCTCAGTTGATCGATGGGTGCCGCTTAGTGAGACTTGCGGTCGCCAGATTCGTCTTCGCCGTCACGGTCGATGCCATTTTCACGCGCCCAGAGTGCAGCTTGTGTACGGTTCGTGGCGCCAATTTTACGAAGGAGATGGCGGAGCTGAGCCTTCACCGTCATATCGGTCGTGCCGAGGTTGTTGGCAATGACCTTGTTTGAGTGACCGGCGAGCAGACCATACAGAATATCTTTCTCACGCGGGGTGAGGCGGGCTTCGCCCACGGTTGCTGCACGGCCACGGCCACCTTCAGCCAGGGAGCGTGCCATCCGGAGCGGGGCGACGTTCTCGCCCAGTGCTACTAGATTAATTGCCTGCACCAGTGCCACTGGCGACATGTCCTTGAACAGGCAGCCATCGACGCCAGCACGTAGGGCTGCTGTAAGCATGGCTTCGTCTGCACCGTTGGAAAGTGTGACGATGCGGGCATGGCGCCACATCGCTTTGATCTGTCCAACCCATTCAGCCTTCGGATCAGCAGGGGCGTCAATCACAACAATGATATCTGGGTTAACGTTGGCGGCCTTGGCGGCTTCCAAGTCTGCGATCTTTTCAGACTCGCCTTCCAGTGTGAATGGTGCTGTCTGCAACAGGCGCTTTAGGCCTTCGCGGAAGAGCATGTCGCCGCCGACCAGCAGAACGCCGGACTTCTCTACATTAGCGGCAGTGACTACAGCGCCGACTTCGTGCGCGCCTGTATTGTTGTTGTTTGTACGGCTGTCGGTGTTGCTAAGCATAATAATCTCCAACTTCGTGGATTTGTCTGTTGTTTGGGGCTTGTTGGCGCGTGCCGCGCTAGGGCTGGGGCGACTCAAGCGGTCGCATCGCCAGTTGCATGCGGCGCCTCATCAAGACCGTGCTCAATCGCCCAGAGCGCGGCTTGGGTGCGGTTGCCCGCCCCGATGCGCGCCAAAGCTTGGCGCACTTGGGATTTGACGGTCGATTCCGGCAGCTTCTGCTGCTGAGAGATCGCCCGGTTCGAAAGGCCCTGCGCTAGAAGGCGCAGCATCGTCATATCGCGGACGCTGAGGCCGAGAGAGTCAGCCAGATCGTCTTCGTCATGAATGTTGGACGTGGCTTCCGCGACACGGGTCGGGAAGACGTTCTCACCCAGCAGCACCAATTCAATGGAGCGGCGAAGCGCTTCCGGCGACCTACTGCGAGACAGCAGACCATCTAAGCCAGCGCGAAGGGCGGTCGAAAGATCGCCAGCGCTTGGGCTGGCGAGAACGCCGGCCACGTATTGGGCACCAGAGCGACGCATTTCGTGAGCGACCCGGGCCAGTGCTTCCGGTGAAAGGCCGTCAGCAACGACGATGGCGAGATCCAGCGGCTCATCGCCTTCATGGATCACAGAAAGTTCGAAATCCGTGAGCATCTGCTCAAGGCCGTGACGGAAGAGTGCGTCGCCGCCGATGACAGTGACGCGGCCTGCGCCGGTGTCCGCATTGGCAGCGGAGTTAGCGTTGGCGGAAGCTTCTGAATTGATCGGCATATGGTTCAGCATAGTCACCGGCTCCTTTGGCAGAACGTTGGTTCAAGCCAGAAGGAGCAAGGGTTATGCCAATGGCGCCAAGCCTGAGCAGCGCAAATGCGCAAGCCTATGGATTCCGGGCGGTTCCGAGGTTTTACGCCCTATAAAACGGCGGAATTCTGCCGTTTACTTTTAGCGCTATGCCAGAATTCCTCGCAAAATGCTTTGCAAATTGCAATCAGCTTTGCATTTTGCATTGCAAGGTGGGAATTGTGCCGCGCAATTTGCGCTTTGCGCTTACGCCGCCCGAATCCTGGGACCGACTGTCAATCCCGGAGCAAAAAGGGGCCAGTTCCCGGTAGAATATAGGTCCAACTTGCTGGTTCAGGATGGCCCCCTTAGCCTGCATCAGCTATAGCTGATGCAGGCTAAGGGTCGCTGTCTAAATGACGGTTTGATGGCTGT
>JBDQJI010000065.1:0-22587 GCA_040263875.1 Alphaproteobacteria bacterium | reverse complement strand
GTCTTTGACGGCACGGCTGCCCGACGTCTTCGGACTGTTGGATTTTGCTCTCATCTTCGTTCCTTCGTCACTGCGATGAGACCAAAATCCTCCTCTAAATTATACCCTCAATCTGTCTCATAGGACCTGACGCCGGACAATATGGTTTCTGCCGTATGAATTCGAAATGTGTAATTGGCCATTCTCATGATAGGATTCCGCAGATTAACCAGAGTTATCAGCTGGTTTTGGAGCTGTAGATAAATTGCTCATGAGCATTATCGAGGATGGTCTTGGTAAATGGAAAACGTTGCCGGGAAATTTCCGGGGCGCTATCTGGGCGTTAGTTGCCGCGTTGATGTTCAGCGGGATGCAAGTTTCAATCAAGCAAGCTGGGCAGAATTTGCCGGTGTGGGAAATTTTGGTCCTGCGGTCGTTGATAGCACTTTGCTTTATTTTGCCGGCGATCCAACGTCAGGGATTCCACACTCTTAGAACGTCGCGCCCCAAGACCCACCTTCTGCGCGCACTGCTTGGCTTTGGTGGAATATCAACGTTGATCCTAGCGCTTAAGCACCTGGAGCTTGGTGTTGTGGCGACGCTTGGGTTCACGAATACGCTGTTTGTTGTGCTATTCGCCGCGATATTCCTCGGTGAAAAAATTGTCCGGGACCGAACAATTGCAACTGCTGCGGGGTTCATTGGTGTCGTTATCTGCATGCGGCCGGGGCCGGAGGGCTTCAATGAATGGACGCTGGTGATGCTGCTGTCAGCTTTATTTGCCGCTGGGGTCAGCACGTCTGTCAAAAGCCTGACTAGGACGGAGCGGCCAACCTCAATCCTGTTCTATTCCTACGTCACGATCATGCTGCTGGCACTAGGGCCAGCGCTTTATACTTGGCAACCACTCACTTGGGTGGATGCAGCGGTTGTAGGGTTAATGGCATGTTTCGCGACAGCGGGGCAGACCTGCATGGTGATGTCACTCCGCGCGGGTGAGGCGGTGGCCGTGGCACCATTTGGATATACCCGCATTCTGTACGCGATGCTGCTTGGCTTCTTCATCTTCGGTGAGCTACCCGCTTGGACGACCCTGCTAGGGGCCGCAGTCATTGTCGCGTCCACACTCTATATTGCAATCAGGGAACGGCGGGGCGGATTGCAGCCAGCAAAGGCCCGAATGTAGACTTCTTGCCTGGATACGCTTCAAGGAGGCCACTATGGCCGGTGATGTCGATACATTGCGGGATATGATTACAGATGCTGAGAGGGTTGTGTTCTTCACAGGTGCCGGCGTCTCGACTGAATCTGGCATCCCTGATTTCCGCTCACCGGGCGGTGTGTGGGACCGGTTTAAGCCGATCTATTTCGATGACTTCATGTCCAGCCGGGAATCCAGGCGTGAGACTTGGCGGCGGAAGATCGAAACCGACAAGACGATGCGGAAAGCTGCGCCCAATCGCGGTCATCAAGCCATTGCGTCACTGGTGGCGCGCGGCAAGGCCAGTGCGATCATCACGCAGAATATTGATGGGCTGCATCAGGTATCTGGCGTGCCAGATGACAAAGTGATCGAGCTGCATGGCAATTCCACATACTGCACCTGCCTGGACTGCGGTGAGCGACACACGCTGGAAGAGATCATTGGACCCTTTAAGCAGGATGAAACACTGCCGGAATGCAAATCCTGCGGCAGTGAATATGTGAAAACTGCAACTATCAGCTTTGGCCAACAGATGCCGGAAGGACCGATGCGTCGCGCCCAGGCGGAGGCCATGGCGGCGGACTTGTTTATCGCCATCGGCTCATCACTTGTGGTGTATCCTGCAGCCGGGTTTCCGGTGATGGCAAAGCAGAACGGATCTAAGCTCTGTATCCTCAACCGGGAACCAACGGAACTCGATCAATATGCTGATCTGGTCCTGAATGCTGAAATCGGGCCGAGCCTTGGTGCTGCTGTCGGGCTGAACTGAACAGGAGATCAGGAATGACTGAGCAACTGCCAGTTATATCACTCGCATCTGCATTAAGCGGCGAACGTGCGGTAATGGCGGATGTCGCAGCCGCGGTTGACGCTTCTTTGCAACGGCTTGGGTTCTTCATCATCACGGACCACGGCGTTCCTGCGTCGTCTATTGACGCGACAATGGCGGCGTCACGCGCGTTCTTTGACCAGCCAATGCATTTGAAAGACGCGATCCGCAGCTGCGCATTCGGCTCTCACCGCGGGTATATCGCACCGGGGGTTGAGGCGTTGGCGCATACGCTTGGGGATAAAACGCCGCCGGATTTGAAGGAAGGGTTCGGTATGGGGCCGCCCTCTGTCACAGCAGACAGGGCTGCCCTTGCTGGCGTCGGTAAAACCTACCAGCCAAACCAATGGCCAGATGCGCCAAGTGCATTCAAACCTAGCGTGCTGGCGTTCTATCAGCAGATGGAGCAACTGACAGATACTTTGATGGAGGTGTTTGCCGCCGCATTGGATCTTCCAAGCGGCTATTTTCACAAGCGGTTTCAGGACCACAATAGCTCCTTTCGCATCGCGCATTATCCACCCCTGGCAAACCAGCCAGCCCCCGGCCAACTTCGCGCAGGCGCTCATACGGATTATGGCGCGTTGACGATTTTGCTCGGCGAGAATTCGCCTGGAGGGTTGGAGGTCTTGACCCCCGAAGGTGCATGGTTGCCTGCGAAAACTCAGCCCCATGATTTCGTCGTAAATATCGGCGACTTGATGCAAACGTGGTCGAATGATCGCTGGCGGTCTAGTGAGCATCGGGTTGCTAATCCGCCGCCAGAAGATTGGCCAGGCGTCAGCCGCATATCACTCGCATATTTCTGTAATCCTGATGATGCGCTGGAGATCGCCTGCCTGCCCGGATGTGCTGGGCCAGACAAGCCCGCACGCTATGCACCAGCAACGGCAGGTGCCTTGCGCCATCGCAAAATTGAGGCGGCGAAAGCGGCGGCGGAATAGGCGGTTTCCGCTCGCGTGCCAAAGCGGTTAGGCTAAGGCAACTGACCCTCTGGAGCATCAACGATATGTCTGACTCGCCTTTCAAAACCCTCGCAGACGTCATTGCGCATCGCTACGGCGAGGGAACTGTCGGCAATGGCAAGTCGGGCGCAAATATGCCGGCTGATGACCCGTTGGCGGAAGTTCTGCTTCGCCGTACACACCGGCGGTACACAGAAGAGCCAATTGCTGATGATTTGTTGGATGTGCTGTTCGCGACGGCATTCTCTGCCAGTGCCAAGTCTGATTTGCAGCAGGCGAGCGTTGTTGTGGTTAAGAATAAGGAGAAGCGGGAAGCTATTGGCAAACTGATCCCGCGCATGCCTTGGATCACGGCAGCACCCGTCTTCATGGTCTGGATCGGTGATAGCCGCCGTATCCGGCGTATTTGTGAGTTGCGCGGCAAGCCTTTCGGTAACGACCACCTGGATGCATTCCTGAATGCTGGCGTCGATGCGGCGCTCGCTATGCAAACATTCATTCTGGCGGCGGAGAAGAAGGGCCTTGGTAGTTGCCCGATCAGCGTTGTCCGGAACCATGTTGAGGCTGTTGCCGATATCCTGGAACTGCCACTGTATACATATCCAGTTGCGGGCTTGTGCGTGGGTTGGCCATCGCAAGAAGGTTTCATCTCCATGCGCCTGCCGCCCAAAGTGACTGTGCATACGGACCGCTATGACGATTGGGACTTGAATGAAGAGCTTGCCGGTTATGACAAGCGCCGGGACGAGCGGTTCTCCATGCCTGAGAGCAGCCAGAAGATGACGGACACCTACGGCGTCGCTGATTTCTATGGCTGGTCGGAGGATAAAGCCCGCCAAGTCTCTACGGCAGAGCGAGAGAGGCTAGGCCGGTTCGTGCGGGCGCGCGGAATTCGGACGGACTGATATGCTCGCCGGCGTTCGCCGCGCATTCTCCCATAGAAACTACCGGGTCTATCAATCCGGCAACATCTTTTCGCTGGTGGGAACGTGGGTCCAGCGTGTTGGCGTTGGGTGGCTCGCATGGGAAATGACGCACTCGCCATTCTGGTTGGGGGCGATTGCTGCGGCGGAACTGGCACCTTCCATCATTGTCGGGCCAATCGGCGGCGCAGTTGCGGACCGGATGAGCCGCTTGACGCTTATTCGCTACACACAGGGCCTGTTGGCTGTCGTGGCGCTGGCCATGGGGCTGCTGACACTAGGCGGCCAGATGACGCCCTGGTTGCTGCTGATCCTGAACGCGCTGGCAGGCATCGTGGTCTCATTTGGGCAACCGGCTAGGCTATCCATGGTTCGCGCACTGGTACCGGTGGACAGCTTGCCCTCAGCCGTCGCGACAAATTCGATCATGTGGAATATGGCGCGGTTCATTGGGCCAGCCTTGGCTGGATTCATTATCGCTCAATATGGCGTGGCTTGGGCTTTTTTGCTGAATGCGGTCTCTTATTCCGCCTTCATATTCGCACTCTTCAGCCTCAACCTACCGCCAAGGACGATCAATACGCGGGCGAAAACCAGCTTGTTGGCGGATATGAAAGAGGGCGTGGCTTATGTGTCCCGGCACCCCGGGCTAGGCCCGGTATTGCTGTTGCTGATCGTGAACGCCGTCACTGTTCGTCCTTATGTTGAGTTGCTACCAGGGTTTGCGGATGCCGTTTTTGGTGCTGGTGTTGATGGGTTCGTGGCACTAACGGCGGCCATTGGTATCGGGGCGATCATTGCCGGTATCTGGGTTGGCGGGCGCGAAGGTTTCGCTGGGCTTACCCGCATTGCCATTGACGGCGTTTTGCTGATGGCTGTGGCGGTATTGGTTTTTGCCGCAACGGAGTCCCTGTGGGTTGGGTTATTTGGCGCTGCACTTTCAGGCGGGGCGATGGTGATCTCTGGCGTCGCTATGCAGAGTCTCATTCAGCAAGCGACGGACCCCGATAAGCTTTCCCGCGTTTTGTCGCTCTATGGGCTGTCATTTAGGGCCGGACCGGCAGCGGGTGCACTGATAATGGGTGCTGCGTCGGAAATTTATGACCTGCAAATGCCTGTAATCGTAGGCGCGTTGATATGTTTAGTCGGCTGGATTTGGGCTCGGCGGCGCATGAAGGTGATTGATGCTGCGCTGAACGAACCTGGGACGTAGTGCTTTAGCCGCCAAACGCTGCTGCTATCGCCATGCTGCCCACTGCTCCGAGTGTAAGCCCGAAAGCGAGGCCGCAAATACCAGCAATAATCCTGCTGGCCCTGAATACCGATTTTGCCATCCTGAACGTCCCTGTGCGTCTTTTCTTTGACGTAAGTGTGACGTGGAATGGTGAATCAATCCTTGCGATGAATGCACAAATGTTACCTGCCCGGCATATTGCTGCCTTCCTCAAATTTTGACTTTGGGGTGTGAGTATAAGATGATCTCAAAAAACTAGCGGTAGCGCGATATAACTCGTGCACCCAAAGCAGGAATCAGGCAGGGGGATGCGCGCGATGCGCGAAACGAACGCGGTAAATAATACCGCAAAACACGCTTGTTTTTAATCAAATAACTGGAGGCACGGCCAATGAATGGCTTAGCAATGCTTATGGCTAAGCGAGTTTGTCTTGGGCTCATTACACTATTTGCAGTTTCTGTTATCATTTTTGCTGCTCTTGAGCTAATGCCGGGCGATTTGGCAGAACAGGTGCTGGGGCAGAGTGCTACGCCTGAAACAGTGGCGCAGTTCCGCAAAGAACTTGGGCTCGATAAAGCACCGCATATCCGATATTTCGATTGGCTAGGCGGCGCTCTACAGGGCGATTTCGGTGTTTCTTTAGCAAACAAGCGCTCGGTAGCTGATCAATTGGCCCCGCGTTTTGAGAATACATTGTTCCTAGCCGCGCTAGCAGCGGCGATTTCTGTGCCTTTAGCGCTGACGCTCGGTGTGCTGGCTGCGCTTTATCGCAATAGCATCTTTGACCGGGTGGCGAATGTTTCGACGTTAACGTCAATTTCGTCGCCGGAATTCTTTCTAGGCTATGTGTTGATTCTCTTCCTTGCGGTGAAAAATCCCATCTTCCCGTCCATTTCCAATATCAGCCCTAATGCTGATTTCATGGAGCAACTGTACCGAACCATGTTGCCAGCGATCACGCTGACTTTGGTCGTGACGGCGCACATGATGCGGATGACGCGGGCGGCCATCATCAACCTCCTCGCCTCGCCGTATATTGAAATGGCGCGGCTGAAAGGGGTGCCCAGATGGCGGGTGATTGTCCGTCACGCCCTGGTTAATGCGCTGGCACCGATCATCAACGTTGTGGCTCTGAACCTAGCCTACTTAATCACCGGTGTTGTGCTGGTAGAGGTGGTGTTCGTGTACCCAGGCGTCGGGCAGCTTCTGGTGGATAGTGTGTCGAAGCGTGATCTGCCGGTCGTGCAGGCCTGCTGCCTGATCTTCGCCGCCACTTACGTTCTTCTCAATCTCTTGGCTGATGTGGGATCGATTTTGTCGAACCCTCGTCTCCGCCATCCGCGCTAAGGGAGGACAGAACAATGAGCTATTTCGTCCTGGTCTATTACGGCCTTCTGATTGCTGCCTCCTGCGTCACCGCGCATTATAAAATGCGCAGCCCTTTCATGATGCTGTTCTCGCTGACCATCGCATCCGCATTTTTTGGCCTGCTTGGTGGGGAAGCTTGGCTGTGGGGGATCACGGTCTGCGCCGCGCTACTGGCGGCGGCGGCTGGTCTCGCATACTCGTTTCGTGAATTCCTCGGCATGGTGCTGAAGCCGGACGCTTCCTACGCCATCCGCTCGGCCCCGTTGACTGCAAGCTTTGGCCTGTTGGTCGTGCTGGTTTATGTGGTCGCGGCTGTGTTCGCGCCAGTCATTGCACCCTTTGGCGAAGCGGAAGTTGTGGGTGGGGCCTATGCGCCGCCTGATGACAAGATGATCCTTGGCGGAGATCAGCTTGGCCGTGACCTTTTCAGCCGCCTGATTTATGGCGCGCGGAATACGGTGGGCATCGCCTTTCTGACGACCTTGATCGCCTTCGTCTCTGGCACGCTGCTTGGCCTCGTTGCTGCGACTGTGGGGGGATGGGTTGATCAGATTATGAGCCGCATCGTTGATACGATTATGGCGATCCCACAGCTTGTGTTCGCGCTGCTGCTGCTCACCATTTTCGGTGCCAATATGACGACGCTGATCTTGGTAATCGGGTTCCTGTACACGCCGTTGGTTTTCCGCCTCGCGCGGGCTGTCGCCGGTAATATTGTGGTGATGGATTACATCGAAGCGGCCAAGCTGCGCGGCGAAAGTACGTGGTACCTGATCACACGGGAAATCCTGCCGAATGCAGCCGCGCCTTTGGTGGCGGAATTTGGTTTGCGCTTCTGCTTCGTGTTCTTGGCGATTGCAGCGCTCTCGTTCCTTGGCCTTGGCATTCAACCGCCCACAGCTGATTGGGGGTCTATGGTGCGGGAGAATGCGACACTGATTTCATTTGGCGTCATCACACCCTTGATCCCAGCGGCAGCGATTGCGCTGCTCACTGTCTCCATCAATTTCGTCGTAGACTGGATGCTGCATCGCGCATCCGGCCTGAAGGAATAGGCTTATGCAAAACAGCAAGCACGGTGTTCTGCTGAACATTCGCGACCTTCGGATTGAAGGCCGGTCTGGCGAAGATTGGCACGAGATCGTCCATGGTGTTAACCTGACGTTGCGGCGCGGTGAAGTGATGGGCCTGATTGGCGAGTCGGGTGCTGGCAAGTCCACCATTGGCCTTGCCGCTATGGGCTACGCGCGCGACGGCTGCCGGATTTCCGGCGGCAAGATTGAGTTCGACGGGATGGATCTGACAACCACCCCGCAGGACGATCTGCGCGCGCTCCGTGGCTCCCGCATTGCCTATGTGGCGCAGTCAGCGGCTGCTTCGTTCAATCCATCCCATCGGCTGATTGATCAGCACACAGAAGGCCCAATGCTGCATGGCATCTCCAGCCGGGAAGATAGTGAGAAGGATGCGGTTGAGCTATATCGCCGCCTCCGTCTGCCAAACCCGGATGAAATTGGCTTCCGCTATCCGCACCAAGTCTCCGGCGGCCAGCTGCAGCGGGCAATGACGGCGATGGCGATGAGCTGCCGCCCGGACCTCATCATTTTCGATGAACCGACGACGGCGCTCGACGTGACCACGCAGATTGAGGTTCTCGCGTCAATCCGTGATATCGTTGATCAGTTTGATACGGCTGCCCTCTACATCACCCATGATTTGGCCGTCGTTGCGCAGATGGCAGACCGCATCAAAGTGCTGCTAAAGGGGGATGAGGTCGAAGAGGCTGAAACCCGCGAAATGCTGGAATCGCCAAAGCAGGATTACACTAAATCTCTCTGGGCGGTGCGCTCGTTTGAACGCTCGCAGAAACCGCCTGCACCGGCAGATGCTGTGCCTGTGGTCTCCGTCAAGAATATCTCAGCTGCTTATGGCGATACGCCTGTGCTGTTTGATGTCAGCTTTGATATCCACGCAGGCCGCACGGTTGCTGTGGTCGGGGAATCCGGTTCCGGCAAGTCGACCGCTGCGCGCTGCATCACCGGTCTTCTGCCGCCTTCATCGGGGGAGGTCATGTTTGATGGAGAAGTTCTCCCAGCAGACTTCCGCAGCCGCAATCGCGAGCAATTGCGGCAGGCGCAGATGATCTACCAGATGGCCGATACGGCGCTGAACCCGAAGAAGCGCATTGGCGAGATCATCAGCCGCCCAGTCCAGTTCTATCTTGGCCTTAAAGGCGCGGCGCTAAAGCAGCGCGTGGATCAGCTTCTGGACCAAATTGAGCTTGAGCCATCGCAGTATTACCACCGCTACCCGTCAGAGCTTTCTGGCGGCCAAAAGCAGCGCATCGGCATCGCCCGCGCGCTGGCGGCAGAACCGAAGTTTATCATTTGCGATGAGGTCACCAGCGCCCTCGACCAGCTTGTGGCTGAGGGCATTCTCAAGCTGCTGGATCGCCTGCAAGAGGAGCTGAACCTGGCCTACATGTTCATAACCCATGATTTGGCGACCGTGCGTTCTATTGCTGATGAAGTGGTGGTTATGCGCCAAGGCAAAGTGGTGGAAGCCGGACCAAAAGACGTCATGTTCAAACCCCCGCACCACCCTTATACCGACCTCCTCCTATCCTCCGTCCCCGAAATGGACCCGGACTGGCTGACCAACCTGCTGGAAGAGCGCGGGGCGGATAACGTTGGGGAAGCAGCAGACGTATAATTGCCACTAAGCTTTTCACCCCAATTAGCGCACCTGTAAGGCGGCAAGATCCTGCAGGAGTATTCCGGTGCACGCCTATCGCCGCTCTAGCGTCATTGGAAGCCCGCCCTTGGGCCTGAGCGTTAGCCTGCATTCGATCTCCAGCTTGTGCTCTGGAACAGGTTTTAGGCGGAAGTCGCGGGCTAGGGTTGCTAGGCAAAGCACTGCTTCTACCAAGCCAAAACGCGCGCCGAGGCAGACGCGGGCACCTGCGGAGAAGGGAAGGTAGGCGAACTTGGGTGGGGGCTCTGCGGAACCGGCGAGAAAGCGTTCCGGGCGGAATGCGTCCGGATCTTTCCAATAGGCTTTGTGGCGCTGCACCAGCCATGGAGCGATGATGATGATGTCGCCTTTCGATACTGGAAAGCCGCGCAGGGTATCCGCTCCGCGCGCTTCACGGCTGAGCAGAGGGACGGGCGGATAAAGGCGCAGTGTTTCTTCAAATACGGCACGGGCATAGGGCAGGCGCTGGAAGTCTTCCAGCGTTGCGGATCGACCGTCCGCCAGGACTGCGTTTGCTTCTGCGTTTAGTTTGGCTTCCACATCTGGGCGCATGGCGATCAAGGCCCAGGTCCATGCAAGCGCGTTGGCCGTTGTCTCATGGCCAGCCATAAACAGCACAATTGCCTCATTGCGGACGGCTGCGGCGGTGTCGTCTTCCTGGCCTTCGGCTGCATTCAGTAGAGAGGCGGCGAGGCGCATTGCGTCTTTATCAGCGCCTGCTCTCGCAAGGATTGTGTCGACCATCGCCTGAACTTCGCCCGCGGCCGCATCAGCCTTGCCATTGCGGCCCCGTTGCAGCCACCCGGGCGCGCCCAGCATGGAGAGGATGTCCATCTGTTCAATGACAGCTTGATAGTCTGAGAACCCACGCACAACGCGCGTCGCTTCTGCCTCATTGATGCCGTCGCCAAAGACTGTGCGGCCAATAATCCGCGCCGTCAGTACAGCCATTTCGGACAGCACATCGATTTGGGAGCCGGGCGGGAGTGCACGCCAATTGGCGGCGGTTTCTTCGGCGCAGGCCACCATCATTGGCGCATAATTCGGCAATTGTGCAGCCGCGATCGCGGGTGCAACCATGGCCCGACGGCGGCGCCACACATCCCCGTCGCTGACAAACAGGCCGTCGCCCAAGAGAGGGGTGAGGGCTTTCCGCATTTGCGGGCTTTTAGGATCGTAATTGTCGTGATTGTCCAGGAATACACGCTTGATCGCATCAACGCCGTTCACGACGTAAACGCGCCTGTTGGGCAGCTTGACCGAGATCATGAATTGCTCAAACGCCCGCTCGTGCCAGACGCCAAGCAGATTTTGGCGAAGCTTGAGCAGTCCCACCAGCGGGTTCAGAGCCTTCTTGGGCCTGGCCGGGTAGGGTGGAATGACGGATGGGGATGTTGGCGTATCGAGCATAGCGCTCTCTATACGCGCTCCTGCCCAAAACGAAAAACGCCGCGCTGTCCGGGGGACAACGCGGCGCTTAATATCAGCATGAAGCTGAAATGTCGGCTTAGCTATCGAACCACCAGCGCTGGTATGAACGTGCGCCGTCCATTTCCCAGTTACCGGCAATGTTCGGGCCATGCTTCAGGTTGGAGCGGCGTGCGGAGACGCGGTTCCGGAAGAACGGAACGATCGTGCCGCCATCATCGCTGCACAGCATCTGCATTTCTTTGTACATTTCTGTACGCTTAGCCTGATCGAGTTCAGACTTGGCGGCGCGGAGCAGTTCATTGAACCGTGCGTTCTGCCAATGGCTTTCGTTCCACGCAGCGTCATCCTTATACGCCAGAGAGAACATCACATCTGGCGTAGGGCGTGCGCCCCACTGTACGAACACGAAAGGTTTCTTCAGCCATACGTTGGACCAATACCCATCAGAAGGCTCGCGCACGACGTTGATGTTGATGCCGGCTTTGGACGCTTGTTCTTTGTAGAGTGTGCACATATCGACCGCGCCGCTCATGACGCTATCCGTAGCTGAAAGCGATACGGACAGGTTTTCCTGGCCCGCTTCCTTCAAGTGCCACTTGGCTTTGTCCGGATCATAGCCCCGCTGCGGCAGGTCTGCGTAATAAGGCACGGACGCGCCGATCGGGTGATCGTTGCCGATGCTGCCATAGCCGTAGAGGATCTTATCGAGGATCGCCTGACGGTCGATGGACAGCTTCAGCGCCATACGAACGTGGTTGCTCTTAAACGGTTCAACGTCACAGAACATCGGCAGCGTGACGTGCGCTCCAGAAGCGACATTGTCAATTTCAATGCCAGGTGCGCGGCCAAGCAGGCCGACGGTCTTCAGATCAACATCTGAGATTACATCCACTTCGCCCGTAATCAGCGCGGACTGGCGAGAGTTCGGGTCATTCAGAACGGTCAGGTTGACGCCGTCGAAATGGGCCAGGCCGTCACGGTGGTACCCGTCGTGGCGCACGAGTTCGGTGGATACTCCAGCGTTATGGCTGACAATTTTATACGGACCAGCGCCTGTGCCGCTTTCCCAATCAATGCCGTCGCCTTTGGCTGGCAGCATGGGTAGATGATAGTCACCCAGCAGGAACGGTAAATCAGCGTTGCCGGATTTCATCGTGATGATGATGGCGTTTTCGCCGTCCACCTTAATGCTCTCAACGTCCGTCAGCAGCGCTTTAGCGGCGGATTTGGTTTCGCCGCGGTGATAGTTGAGGGATGCAACAGCATCTGCGGATGTAAAGGTTTTCCCGTTGTGGAACGTGACACCTTTAGCAAGCTCAAAGCGCCATACCTTAGCGTCCGTAGAGGCGCTCCAGGAATCGGCCATATCGGGGCCAAGGCCGTTCGTCTCGGTGATTTCTGTCAAATAGCTGCGGCACGCGTGGTTCAGCTGAATCATATAAACGGATTCAGTCGTGCCCGGGTCCAGGCTGTCGGAGGTGTTGCCGTCGTGCATGCCGACACGCATCGTGCCGCCGCGCTTAGGCGTAGCAGCTTGGACTTTTGAACTCCACATGGAGGATGCGCCAGCGACAGTGACGCCGGCAGCTACGGTACCTTCCATGAACCGACGGCGGCTGACTTTACCGCTTTGGCCGCCGCTAATGAGTTTAGCGATCAATTGTTCGTTGTTCTTATCCGACATATTGGCTCCCAGCCTCGTAATCATAACGATGTGATGAACGTCACACCTTATTGAAGAGCGGGCCAGAAAGCAAATTTCTGCGCGTTTGTCTGGGAGATTTCCGAGTATCGTCGTGTTTTAGGAATCATTGAGTAGTGCGCATTGTTCAGAAAATATACTTCAGTGTTATCTTGGTATTATCCTATTTTCGCATATTAATCAGTGTGTGAATAATTCACCTATTTGGATGAATCAATATATTCCGTCTGTATTTGATTGACCTAGAAATATTTTTTATCGAGTAGGGAACCAATGTTGGGTGCGATTTGCGAACGCCACCAGAGACAGCATGACCGGGACCTCGACCAGGACACCCACGACAGTGGCCAGTGCGGCGCCAGAGTTCAGTCCGAACAATGAAATTGCCACTGCAACCGCCAGTTCGAAGAAATTGGACGTGCCGATGAGCGCGCAGGGCGCAGCCACATTGTACGGCGTGCGCCAAGCCCAAGCTGCGAAATAGGCAACAAAGAAGATGCCATAGGATTGCAGTATCAACGGGATCGCGATCAGCAGGATCAACAATGGATCAGCCAGGATGACAGAGCCTTGGAACCCAAATAGCAGGACAACTGTCGCAAGCAGCCCGATGACCGAATATGGCTTTACCTTGGCCGTAAATCGGGCAACAGCAGCCTCACCATCCGAGTTGTTGGCAGTTAATATGCGTCGTGTCAGAGCGCCTGCCGCCAGGGGAATAATGACATAGAGCGCTACAGATAAGAGTAGCGTATCCCAAGGCACGACAATGTCTGTGACGCCCAAGAGCAGCGCCACAATCGGGGCAAAGGCGAATATCATAATGACGTCGTTTACCGAAACCTGCACCAGCGTATAGGCCGGGTCGCCGCGTGTGAGCTGGCTCCACACGAATACCATTGCGGTGCAGGGGGCAGCACCCAGCAGGATCAATCCCGCAATATATTGCTGCGCATCTCCGGGTGGGATCATGTCTGCAAACAGAACCTCGAAGAATAGAACGCCAAGTGCAGCCATGGTGAACGGCTTGATCAGCCAATTCACAATAACAGTGATAATCAGCCCTTTGGGCCGCTCTCCAATCTGGCGGAGGCTGGCGAA
Source organism: Alphaproteobacteria bacterium (assembly GCA_040263875.1). Lineage (GTDB taxonomy): Bacteria > Pseudomonadota > Alphaproteobacteria > Bin95 > Bin95 > VMCJ01. The sequence continues at coordinate 9,096 of JBDQJI010000065.1, read as the reverse complement.
ATCAACATTCACCATCATCGGGTAGACCATCGCCCAGATCAGAACCGCGACCACGAGATTAACGGACGCAAATTCCAGCGCCGCCGCAGCTTCGAACAATCCAGGCACCGCAACGCCAAGCCCGATCCCAGCAGCAATGCACAGCGCCACCCAAAGGCTCAGCCATTTCTCAAAAAATCCGATGCCCGCGGGGGCGGATTGTTCAGTCATAGTGATTTCTACTCATTGGCTGGCTTAGGGTCAGGACCCTAGGGCCAAGTCTAGATTGGTTCTGTAATATTTAGAGTGCAGCCACACCCGCTGTCACCCCCATGCGAACACGGGTTGCTCATAATGATCGACCCGGACCATGCGTCCATGCATTGCGACTTCGCGGAATTGGTAAAGGATTGCGGCGGTCGGTGCGTGCACCATGTCATCCATGATAGCCATACGGATGACGGGACGGTCACTTTCCGGAATGCTAATCATGTCCGGTGATTCAGGCCGGTTCAGTTCTTCCAACGGAATACGGTAGAGCGCATGCACTTCATCAGGGTTGGGCGTTAGGTTTGGCGCAGGTCCAGCCCAGAAGACGAAGGGCGAAATGCAATAGCCGGACCGGGTTGGGTAGTCGTCCAAGCGGCCAAGCAAGGCATTGGGTTCAAGCAGCAGGCCGACTTCTTCGTCCATTTCCCGCAGAGCAGCTTCCAGCAATGTTTCGCCTGGGTCCTGGCGACCGCCCGGCAGCGCCCATTGTCGCGCATGTCGGCGGAGGCGGCCAGAGCGCCGTGTCAGGATGAACGCTGGCGCGCCTGTTTCATCTTCGGTGACGGCAATGGCGACGGCGGCTGGCGTCAATGCACCTTCTTGCACGATATCCAGATCAAGGCCGGTCAGATTGTTTGCCAATTTTTCGCGGAGTTGGTTCTTCATGCGCCGAAAGCCGCTGCAATTGCGGCTTTATCCAGGCCCGCTTCCTGCAAAACATCCTGGCCATCTGCTCCAAGCTTCGGCTGCGGCTTATGAATATTGGGCGGGGTGTCAGAGAAGTCGGCAGTCGGGCGCATCTGCAGGGTCGGGCCAACGTCCGGATGAGCCATTGGTTGGAAGAAACCAGTCTCTCTCAAATACGTATCCTCGAATAGGTCTTGCAGCGCGGCCATTGGGGCATTCGCGATATCGGCCGCATCGAATTCTGTTTGCCAGTGGTTTGTTGTCTCTTCCGCGATCCGTTCACCTAGGATGCTGTACAATATATCGATATTGACCGTCCGGCCTTCGAGTTTGGCAAAGCGCTCATCGTCCGCCAGTTCGGGCTTCCCGAGCGCCCCAAACAGCCTGCGCCATTCCGCATCCGTGATCGCGAGCAAGGATATGTGCCCGTCCTTGGTGGGGTAGGGGCGGCGGTGTGGGGTGAACATCCGCGGGAACCCAACGCCCTCGCGCGCCCGATCAAAGTTCGCCAGCCATAGATGGTCGACAATATTGAAGGCTGTCATGGTTTCCAGCATTGGCAGATGCACCATCTGGCCTTTGCCGCTATTGGAGCGCGCGAACAGTGCCATGCCGATGTGGGAGGCAAGCTGTGTCCCGCAATATTTGTCCGCGATCGCCATTGGCGCATAGCGCGCTTCACCGTTCGCCTGTTGGATCATGCCAGCAAGGCCGCTCTGGCCCTGGATCACGTCATCATAGGCCGGGCGGTCTTTCCAGGGGCCGGCTTTTGCGTATCCGCCAGCAGCGGCATAGATCAGGCGTGGGTTCAGTTCACTGAGAGTTTCAAAATTAAGACCAAGCCGATCAACAGCCGCCGCCCGCATGGAATGCACCAGCACGTCAGCTTTAGCGATCACCGCCTGCAATGCTGCCAGGGCTTCCGGGCGCTTCAGGTTCAATTCGAGTGAGCGCTTATTGCGGTTCATTGCCATGAAGTGCGCGGCCATGGATTGCTCATGCCCTGGGCCCAGTTTCCTCATAGGATCCCCACCTGGCGGCTCGACCTTAATGACATTGGCACCCATGTCACCCAGGATTTGGGTGCAGACAGGCCCCAGCACATTGATGGTCAGGTCAACAACTGTGACGCCCTGCAACGGACCGGTTGCGGGCTTAGTATAATCGTCTGTCATGCTTCAAATCCGTCAATCAGGTTTTTGGCGATGATATTGCGCTGTATCTGGTTTGAACCTTCGACAATTTGCACCACTTTGGCATCCCGGAAATAGCGGTTGATGGGGAAATCATTGGAGATGCCGGAGGCGCCGAAAATCTGCACCGCATCAGTGGCAACTTTCATCGCTGTATCGCTGCTGAAGGCTTTCGCGATGGCGGCGGCCTGGGCCAAGTCTTTACCGCGCACGCCTGCATCCGTCATAGCGGCTGCCTTATAGGTCAGCGCGCGCGCTGCTTCTACACCCATAGCCATATCAGCGAGCATCCAGCGGAGGCCCTGAAAGTCCGTGAGGGGCTGATTGAAGGCTTGGCGTTCGTGCATGAAACGCAAGCTATGATCGAGCGCACCCTGGGCAAGGCCCACGGCCCGGGCTGCAATAATGGGCCGCGAAAGTGCGAGCGCCTGCATTACCTGTTTGAATCCGTCACCTTCTGGCCCAAGCATATTTTCTGCCGGTAAGAATACATCCTCCAAGAACAGTGGCGAGGAGGGGACGCCGCGGGCACCGAGCTTGTTTTCCTTTGGGCCGATGGTGAGGCCGGTCGAATCGGTGGGTACGATGAAGAAGTTAATTTGGCCGCGCGAATCACTCTCGCCTGCCTTTGCTGCCAGCACAATAAAATCGGATACGGCGGCGTTCGTGCACCAAATCTTTGCACCATTAAGCCTGTAGCCGCCATTTGCTTTGACGGCGCGGGTTTTTATGCCAGCGACGTCCGACCCAGATTGCGGTTCCGTAATTGAAAATGCAGCGCGGAGTTTGCCGCTCGCCAAGCCTGGAAGAAAGCGTTGACGCTGCGCCGCTGTTCCCGCTGCCATAATCGCGCCAAAGGGCGTCCACTGCACGACCAGTAAGTAGCCTGTGTTGTAGCAAACACGGCCCAATTCCTCGACCGCCACACACCCGGCGAGCAGACTATCCTGGCCGCCATACTCCGCTGGAAACGGCAGCGTGAAGATGCCGAGCTCCCGCAAGAGATCAAACATGTCCTGCGGGTATTCGGCAGACATATCAATTTCGTCTGCGCGGCTAGCAACTCGGTCTTTGGCGACGCGGCGAATGAGGGCCTGCGTTTCGCGGGCTGTTGGCGTGAGATTGGTCATGACGAAAGCATGGGCGATATCCGATAGTTGCGTCTAGAGGGGTTGTGCCTTTCGGAGAGAGACTGTTGGCCTTCACGGTAGAAGGCGGCGCACAAGCGACTGCCCGATAACAGGGAGGAAAAGTATGCAAGTGAAAACCTTGCTGGCAGGCGCTGCTATTGCAGCCGCATTTGCCATCCCGCTTCAGGCCTATGCCGAACAGGCTGGCGGCACGATGCGCGTTTATCACCGAGGCACGCCGCCATCCGGCTCGATCCATGAGGAAGCAACATCCTCAACGGTTATGCCGTATATGAGCGTTTTCAATAACTTGGTTATGTATGATCAAGCTGTCGCTAAAAACAGCCTGGACAGCATTGTGCCCGACCTCGCGACCGATTGGTCCTGGGATGAAAGCAAAACCAAGCTGACATTTAATCTGCGCTCTGGCGTTAAATGGCATGACGGCAAACCGTTCACTGCCAAAGACGTTCAGTGCACCTGGGATATGCTGCAAGGCAAAACCAAGGCACGTATGCGGAAGAACCCGCGTAAGTCCTGGTATTGGAACCTGGATAAAGTCACGGCTGACAGCGATACCCAGGCGACTTTCCACATGAAGCAACCGCAGCCTGCGCTTTTGGCGTTGTTGGCCTCCGGTTATTCACCGGTTTATCCCTGCCACGTCTCGCCGAAGAAAATGCGCACGAACCCCGTTGGCACCGGGCCGTTCAAGTTCGTTTCTCTGAAGCAGAACGAATCCATTAAATTCGTTAAGAACGACGAGTGTTGGAAAGAAGGCCGTCCCTATTTGGACGCCATCAACTGGACAATCATCAAGAGCCGTTCGACCCGTATCTTGGCGTTTGTCGCGGATGAGTTTGACCTGACATTCACAGCAGATGTGTCCGTTCCACTGCTGAAGGATGTGAATGATCAAGCGCCAAACGCGGTCTGCCACAAGATCACGACAAACGTTTCGACCAACCTGATTGTTAACCGCGATGCAGCACCGTTCGATAATGAGAACGTGCGTAAAGCAATGGCGATTGCGATGGATCGTAGTGCGTTCATCAAAATCTTGAGCAATGGCGAGAACCAACTCGGTGGTGCGATGTTGCCACCACCATCTGGTGGTTGGGGCATGCCTGAAGATATCCTCAAGAAGGCGCCAGGATATGGCGATCCGGCTGCGGATGTGATTAAGGCGCAGGCTTTGATGAAGGCGGCTGGTTACGGCCCTGACAATCGCGTTGCTGTGAAGGTTTCGACCCGGAATATCGCGATTTATCGTGACCCGGCAGTTATCCTTCTAGATCAATTGAAAGCCATCTACATCGATGCTGAGCTTGAAGTTATCGAGTCGTCCAATTGGCACGCTACCGTGGCGCGCAAGGACTATCAGGTTGGCTTGAACTTGACCGGTGTCGGCGTTGACGATCCAGACGTAGTGTTCTTCGAAAACTACGCTTGCGGTTCACAGCGGAACTACACCGGCTATTGCAGTCAGGAAATGATGGAGCTGTTCAAAAAGCAGTCTTCCATGACTGACCAAGATGCCCGCCGCAAATTGGTGTGGGAAATTGATGCGCGTCTGCAGGGTGATGTCGCCCGTCCGATGATTGACCATCGGGTAGGCGCAACCTGCGCTCAGCCACGCGTACAGGGCCTCACCGTTATGGTGAATAGCTCTTACAATGGCTGGCGTTTCGAGGACATCTGGCTCAAGAAGTAAGCCACTGTCCTGATAGACGACACGTGAGCGGAGAGGCGCTGTTTCGGCAGCGCCTCTTCCTCTCGTACCTCTAGCAGTTCCCTTCCAGAGAGGCGTTTCGCCGTGGTCGCATATATCGTCCGCCGAACATTGTTGATGGCTGTTACGCTCATCGGCATGTCGATCATCATCTTCGCGCTGTTGCGGCTTGTGCCGGGCAACATTGCGGACATCTTGTTTGATTCTGCTGGGTTCGTTGACCCGGCTGAGAAGGCGGCATTGGAAGAAGAGCTTGGGCTTTCAGACTCTATCCCTGTGCAGTACTGGAATTGGATTTCCGGCCTTGCCCGAGGTGATTTAGGATTTTCCTACGTTTAAGAATTGCCGGCGATTGATGAAATCGCGCCGCGCATTCCCATTACCGCGAAGCTCGCCGCATTGGCGCTATTTTTCTCCGTTCTTTTTGGATTGCCGCTCGGCGTTATCAGCGCCGTAAAGCAGAATACGTGGCTGGATTATTGCCTGCGTGTCGTCAGCTTGTCCGGCCTGTCTCTGCCATCTTTCTGGTTGGCGTTGTTGATCCTGATGGCGTTCGTCACGTGGTTCGGCACTATCCCAATTTATACCGACCCGCCTGATAATTTATGGGATGAACTACTGCTTTACAGCATCCCCGCGGCGGCGGTTGGTTTTAGATCATCCGCATTGATTATGCGTCTCACGCGGTCCTCGATGCTGGAGGTGATGCGGCAAGATTATATCCGCACAGCAAAGGCTAAGGGAGCCAGCGACCGGTCCGTGAACTATGGCCACGCTTTAGCGAACGCTGTGCTGCCGGTCGTGACGATCATCGGCATCGAAGCAGCGTTCCTCATCGGCGGGCTGATCGTTACAGAGACCGTCTTTAATATTCCCGGCGTCGCACGCTTCCTCGTGGAGGCGATCCAGTGGCGGGATTATCCGATTGTGCAGAACTTGGTGATGTTTATCGGCGTCATCGTTGTCCTCACGAATTTCCTGGTCGACTTGCTCTATGTCTCGCTCGACCCACGCATCAAGTATGAATAGGGAGCGGATCTGATGGCGATTAGACCTGTCGATCACGCAGCCGAACTTTCCAAAGCCGGCGCAGGCGTCGAGAGCCGCTTGGGCAAGGCTTGGTTCCTGGCGAAGAGCTATCCGCTCGGCGCTGTCGGGCTGATCCTGTTCCTGGGCCTAGTGTTCACCGGCATCTTCGCCGATGTGCTGGCACCGATGGACCCGGTCAAAACCAACGCTGAAACCTCCCTCCAGGGGCCGGGCGGTGCACACATGCTGCGCGCGGATATGATGGGCCGGGACCTTCTCTCCCGCATTATACACGGTGCCCGGATTTCACTGGCCGTTGGGCTTGGATCAACAATCCTTGGCTGTTCGCTCGGCGTGATCGTTGGACTGGCCTCGGGCTATCTGCTCGGCTGGTTTGACCTGATCACCCAGCGCATCATTGATATCATGCAAGCCCTGCCGCTGCTGGTGATGGCGCTGGTGATGGCTGCGTCCCTCGGCCCAAGCTTAGAGAACACCGTGATCGCCATATCAATCCCATTGGTGCCGCATGTGGCGCGTGTGATCAGATCGAACACGCTCAGTTTACGAGAGATGCCGTTTGTGGAGGCCGCCAAGGCCATCGGCATGAGTGAAACGCGGATCGCTGTGAAGCACGTTCTGCCCAACACCCTGGCACCGCTGATTGTGCTGGCAACGGCGCAGCTTGGCTCTGCCATCTTAACAGAAGCCTCGTTGTCTTTCCTTGGCCTCGGCATTCCAGAGCCGCACGCTTCATGGGGGCGGATGCTTTCAGAAAGTGCAGCTGAATATGTGCGAACCGCGCCCTGGCTCGTGATCTTCCCCGGCATTGCCATCAGCTTGGCCGTGTTCGGCGCGAACCTGCTAGGCGATGCCGTCCGCGATATCCTCGATCCTCGTCAGCGCAGCTAAGGAGCACATCAAATCATGGCAGATGCTGCGCAAATGAATGCCCCGACCGGTTCTTCGGCGAACCAGGCGGCATTAGAGGTCAACGGCCTCAAAACCTATTTCTTCACCCGTGAAGGCGTTGTCCGCGCGGTGGAGGATGTATCGTTCTCTGTCGCGAGAGGGGAGACGCTGGCGATCGTTGGCGAGTCCGGCTGCGGCAAGAGCATGACTGCGCTTTCGATCATGCGCCTCATTCCAGACCCACCGGGCCGTATCGTCGGTGGTGAGATCAAGCTGGATGGCCAGGACTTGATGGACCTGTCAGAAGCCGAAATGCGCGGCATTCGCGGTAATGACATCTCCATGATCTTCCAGGAGCCGATGACCAGCCTCAACCCGGTAATGCGGATTGGCAAGCAGATTAGCGAAGCGCTGATCTTGCACCAAAACATGTCCAAAGCGGAGGCGATGGACCGGTCTATTGAGATGCTGAAACTGGTCCGCATTCCAGAACCAGAACGGCGGGTTAAAGAGTTTCCGCACCAGCTTTCTGGCGGTATGCGCCAACGGGTCATGATTGCAATGGCACTGGCGTGTAAGCCCAAAGTGCTGATAGCGGATGAGCCGACAACGGCGCTGGACGTGACCATTCAGGCGCAGATCCTCGATCTGATCGTGAATTTGAAGGATGATCTGGGCGCTGGCGTTATCTTGATCACCCATGATCTTGGCGTCGTCGCAGAAACCGCCAACCGCGTCATCGTGATGTATGCGGGGCGGAAGGTCGAAGAGACGGATGTGATGACGCTCTTCGCCAATCCACGCCATCCCTACACGCGGGGCTTGCTGGCGTCTGTGCCAAGCCTGGCCATCGTGGTGGGTGAGGAAGCGGCGGCGGAGCGGCTGGAGGAAATCCCTGGCATCGTCCCGCCACTGCATTCGTTACCGGAAGGCTGTGCGTTCGCGCCCCGCTGTCCGCAAGCGATCGATAAATGCCGGCAGGTCCGGCCTGAATACGAAGAAAAGCGTCCTGGCCATTGGGCCGCATGCTGGCGTTCAGACGAGTTATATGGAGCGAACGATGGCTGAGGTCGCATCAAAAGGCGCCCCGAACGCGTCAAGCGATGAGCCGGTGCTGGAGGTCGAAAACCTCAAGAAGCACTTCCCCATCCAATCAGGCGTGCTCAAGCGCACGACAGGGCATGTTTACGCCGTTGACGGTGTCAGCTTCTCCATTGGGGAAGGGCGTACACTTGGGCTTGTGGGCGAGTCTGGTTGCGGCAAATCCACTGTCGGCCGCACCGCGATGCGCCTGCTGGAGCCGACTGACGGAACCATCAAGCTCTCCGGCACAGATGTTACGCATCTTGGCAAGAAAGAGCTTCGGCCCTATCGGCGGCAGATGCAGATCATCTTCCAGGACCCGTTCTCTAGCTTGAACCCGCGGATGACGGCGGGCGAAATCGTGAAAGAGCCTCTCTACATTCACGATATTGGCGACAACAAATCCCGCCAGGAAATGACGAAAGCGTTGTTTGATCGCGTCGGCCTTCGCCAAGCGCAGATGAACAACTATCCGCATCAGTTTTCTGGCGGTCAGCGCCAGCGCATCGGCATCGCCCGCGCGCTTGCATTGAACCCGAAGCTGATTGTCGGGGATGAACCCGTCTCCGCGCTCGATGTCTCGATCCAGGCCCAGGTCATCAACTTGATGATGGACCTCCAGGAGGAGATGAACGTCGCCTATCTGTTCATCGCCCATGATCTGGCCGTGGTGGAGCATATCTCTGACGACGTGGCGGTGATGTATTTGGGCCGCATTGTTGAGTTCGCGGATAAGAAAACCCTCTTCACCAACCCGCAGCACCCATATACTGAGGCACTGCTCTCTGCGGCACCGATCCCGGACCCAACCATCCGCCGGGAAAAGAAAATCCTCCAGGGCGACGTTCCCAGCCCCATCAACCCGCCCAAAGGCTGCCACTTCCACACCCGCTGCCCCTACGCGACAGACCAATGCCGTATAGAAGAACCCGTCCTGAAGGACCTAGGCGGCGGCCATACGGTGGCGTGCCACCTTAGGTGATTCTTTAAATTAGGGGCTGGCCTAGATAGCTGAGAAAGGCTATGCAGGTCATATGGTTAGGATGCGTCGGCGGAGTAGGTTTCCGCGAAGTATTCAGAT
>JBDQJI010000064.1:0-23240 GCA_040263875.1 Alphaproteobacteria bacterium | reverse complement strand
TCAGGCTCTCTTGACTATCTTGTATTGCTCGACGGATCGCCGCTGTCGTGCGGGCGCTCCCGTGAAGTACCTGTCCCATAATGCGTCCTTCCAAACTTGGGAAAAGAGTGCACCATCAATCTCCGGGACTAAACAACTAGGCTGCATAATCTGGCTGTCAGCGCCATAGGTTTGATACCCGCGGGCATTTGAACCTGGTGCTGCCTGCGCCAACAGAACATCACCGCTGTCATCGCCAATCATCCGGTCCGAGACTTCACCACCCTGAAGGATGTCTTCACCAAGGGAAGATTGGTCAAACGGGTTTGCACCGGTCGTTGGCTGCATCGGTGCCGTACCAGGAGCGCCGAAGCGCATTGACGGAGCTGCAAAGGTGCCACGTGGCTGGCCAACGCTGTTAAACGGGTTTGCAGGCAAAGTATCCTGAATAGCGCCGCCTGAAGCAGCAATCGCCGCCAATTCCTGCTGGCGCAAATGCTTTGCTGTTTTGTAGGCTTCGCGCGCAGTCCGTGTATCGCCGCGAGCGCGTGCTGCTTCACCAACCAGATAGTAGATCTCTGGGTTTGTTGGATGGGCGCGCACAGCTTGCTCTAGCAGAACATTAGCTGTCGTCACGTCACGAGCAGAAATTGCCGAGCCAATAGCACCGCGAAGAGCACTGACATTGTTTGGCTCAAGCTCAAGAATCTGCGCATAAATCGTTTGCGCTTCCCGGTATTGCCCAGCATCACCGTAAATACGAGCAAGGCCCGCTAGCAGCGACGCATTTTGCGGATTAGCTGCAAGGTGCGGATAAAGCAGATCATAGGCATCTGCATATGCGCCACGCTGGCGCGCGCGGTCAGCCTGCGTCAATGCCATGCCGGAACGAATATCTGAAATATCGCTACGTTGTTTCGGCGTCAGATCACGCTGTTCCGTCTGCATTAGGATAGCAGCCGCTTCAGCTTCTTGGCCCGTTTGAACAAGCGCGCCAGCATACTGGATCGCCAAGTTTGGATCACCGGCCAGCCCGCCATTGCGGGAAATCTGCCGGCGAACCAGCGTCAATGCACGATTAGGCGAGCCCACTTCAGCCAGGGCCGCGGCTACAGTAGATGTCTCTTGCGGAGAGCGTGCCTGCGAAGCCAAAGTTTCAAGACGGCGTTTTGCCATCTGGCGATTACCTGCTTCGCCAATTGCACGGGCAGCTTCCACCTGCGCTACAAAACTGGTCCGGTTCTGGAATTCCTGCGCCTTCGCTTGGACATTACCTGTATTGGGCAAACCACCGATATTCACGCGAGACGCAATGGAGGCTGCTTCTGCCGTACGCCCCTGCTCGCCACAAAACACGGCGGCGGCGAACAGCTGCTCGTCCTGACGTTCTGGGTCGGGTGCCTGTCGGAGACCATCAACGAGATTGAAAGCCTGCGCAGGATCGCCATTGCGCGACAAAATCCGCGCAATACCGAGCGTTGCCCATGGATTGCGAAGATCCTGGTTCAAAACGTTCCGATAAAGCTCGTAGGCGCGCTGATCATCGCCATTCTCATATGCGAGATCAGCCTCGACCTGCCACTGGCTAACCTGCAAGCCTGTAATATTGCCAAGCTGCGCACGGGCTTCCGGGCTCATCTGCTGGCTGAAGGCATAGGCTTCTTGGGAACGATTCTGGCCGGTCAAAGCCGTGAACAGGCCAAGCTGTGCGCCTGGATCACCAGGGGCATCTGCAAGTGCTGCCTGGAACTCACCTTCAGCTTCATTGTACCGCTGTTGATTGTTCAGCGCATCACCAAGCAATTGATGAACGGCCTTGCCGTCCTGTCCGCTCCGCTGCGGGAGGCCACGTGCGATACGTTCAGCTTCGGGGAAGTTGCCTTGGTCAAACGCAGCTTTGGCTTGCTCATAGGTGCCCCAATAGCGGGCTGATGAGAGAGCTTCCCCCCATTTCGCACGGGAGCGCTTGGAACGGCTTGCTGCGCGTGAAAGATAGTCTTCAGCTTCCGCAAAACAGTTCTGCTGAAGCAAAATGACGCCGATACCGCCCAAGGCATCTGAGTCACGTCGATTGCCGCGAAGCGCATATTCAAACCGTTCACGCGCGCCTTCTGTATCGCCACGCTCAAGCAGCTTGAAGCCTTTAGCGCGCGCTTCGCCACGAACATCACGACGACCACCGCCACCGCGAGCAGCCTTCTTGATATTGCTGGCGGCTTTTGCACGGGCGCTGACGACGGTATCGTCATTCGGCACGCGAGCCAGGTACCTGTCATAGAGCGGCAGGTCTTTCTTTTTCGCACCGAGCCAGCTTAGCGCTTTGCCCCAAGCATCAATCGCTTCTGCCTGAACGGCCGGATCGCCATCATTGGAGAGGTCTTCCAAAAGCTTGATACCGTCACGGCGCGTAGATTCGCGATATGTGAGGACACGCGCATAAACAAGGCCGGTTAGCGGATCACGCCGCTCTTTATATAGACTCCGCAGACCATTGCGCGCTTCACGCATGCCGCTTTTAGTGCCAGCCAGTGTCTCGTAGAATTCCTGCGCCATCTCTGGCGGCGGTGCTTTGCCCTTACCACCAAAGGCAGCACGGTAGTTGGCAACAGCTTCATCATACCGACCTTGGCTGGCTGCTTGGCGAGCAATGTCGATCCGGTTATCCGCGTCTCCACCTAATGCTTGGGCCACAGCGCCTGCGCCGACGCCAGATTGGCCACCAGTTTCCAAAGCACGTCGCGCAACACCAATACGGTCAGAATCGCCCGGATGAACTGCAGCAAGTTCAGCAAACGCGCGTTCAGCCTCAATCTGCTTGTTGTCGGAAGAATAGGCGACAACCCGAAGCATCATCGCTTCCGCGTTGTTTGGATCGGTGGAAAGTGCCCGATCCAAATGGGTGTAGGCCAAATTGGCCTGCCCATTGCGGATGCTATGACGAGCGTTCTGTAACAACCTATCAACAGCAGTGTTGGTTGGCTGTCCCTGCGTGGTCAACGACACGCCGGATACCTGTGCAGTAACAGGCGCTGCCGAAAGTAACGCAGCGGCAGCAACGCCGGCGGCCAAAGCCAATGCTTGAGAACGCATAGTCATCTCCAATTCTGCTTCAGCAATTAATCGGCGCGGGCGTCTTGAACGCGGGCGGCGGCGATACGCTGCAGCAACCAAACAAGTAACATCGAAAGGAGGGCGACACCGACAACCAGCAGTGCAATGAGCAGCAGCGGACGGTCAGCGAAGTACCACCTCAGACGTTGCCAGAAAGGTATTGAATAAACGGTGAATTGTGGCCCAACTGCAAAGCTTGTAACGCCTTTTGTGTCCATTTTGATCAAATCGCCCTTAAACGAATCGACCAATTCCGAATCACGCATGCGACGCGTCAGCTCCAAAGTCTCTTCTGGAGTGGAACCACTGAGTACCACAACCGTCCGGTCGGACACACCAGGGCGCTCAAAACTAACCATGCCTGAGAAACCTTGACCTTGGCTAGACAGCACCGTGTTGGCACGGGTGCGTTCGCTCGTTGGATCATCACCACCGGACAAGAAGTACCGCACCGAATCGATGGGGGTAACAGACTTCACACGAAGCTGATTGCCTTCGTAGACGAATGGTCCACCGCCGTTCCATTGAACGATCTGCCCTTCGATTCCGCGCCATGCGCCGACCATCAGGACGTCCTGCGTGCCAAAAGCATCCAACCCGCCAGGACGTGTAACGCTCACACGCGTTGCAGGATCACCGGTCGCCTCGCCCATGAGCGCCATCACGTTCAAATAAGCAGAGGCTTCGTCTTCAGCAAGTGACTGCGGCACGACAATGACCGTTTCGCTGAGGTCAGCTTTCCGCGTGTACGGATAACCAACAGTGGCGAAAGAGGCGATGTCAGGCAGCGGCGTGTAGTGAATTGTATCGCTGAAATCGATCGTAGAAGACCGCTGCACCCTAAAGCGCATATCGGGCGGCATTTTCCCTTCGCACTTGCCAAGCTTTGGCAGGAGGCTGAAGAAGAATTGCAATTCATTCTTCGGCCCCGTGAAGACTGATGGATCGAGCCGGACCACAGCCCGCCCTTCTTCGTCAGTTGCCCCACGTGCAAGTTCTGCGACCCGGTCAATCGTTTCGGATGGACGGAGCGGAAGCGTTTTAATGAATTCATTGCTGAGCAAGATATCAACGCGGGATGTGTTCTTGTCCAAGAACGGTGCGTTTGGATATTCGTACTCAACTCGCACAGTCGGGCCGCCCTGCTCATCCGGCAAACGGCGCGGCGGCATGACGAACGGTGCGGACAGGAAGCCAGTTACGCCAACGCCCTGAAGATCCTCATCACGGCGCACCATGGTCGCGAGCGGAACAGGCTCTGTTAGCGAAATCCAACGTGAAGCGTCGTCAATTGCATGCTCTTGCAAAGCTGGCGCTGCGTTCACTTGAACCGATGGGCCGCGCAGGTTACCGCCACGGGCAGCAATCGCGAGATGCTGAGCCGCTTGCAGAAGGCCAGCATCGTCGCCCCCAGCAATGATCAGCACTTTAGAGCCTTGCGGATTATTAGGGTTAGCCAAGAGCGAAATCTGACTACCGCCAACTGAACCAGCATTGATCCCGCCTGGCGCATTAGCACCAGAGACGAAGACAACAGCGTTCTCGTTGCCGAGGTTACTATAGCGTGCGCTGATTTCAATGCCGTGCTTACGGCCAGCATCACCGAAATAAGAAGCAACGACGCCTGCAGCCTGCAGAACTGTATCCGACGGGTTCGGCGGAAGCAGGAACGTCAGTGGCTCAGGCTCGTAGTCGTAAACGTCGACAAATGGGCGCGGCAGAATGGAAAGATCATCAACCAGCGGAAGCGGGCGAACGGCCATTTCCAGCTGTGACGCCTTGGTATCAACCCGGAGCCAGAGTGATTCATGGACTGGGTCTTCGCAATCTGTCGTGTAATGCTTGTCTGTTTCCAGCAGCAACACGTTTTCTTCTTTGAAGAGTGCTGCATTGATAGGAAGCTGGATCGTCGCACCGCCTGCATAGGATCGCAGCAGACGCAGTTTACCGATCGGCGCGCCATTCAGCATCACAGAGAGATTGCTGAGTTCTGGCAACAGCGACGGAGAGTAATCATAGCTAAGTGTCAGACGCGCCTGATCAACGACCTGGTCAGCGCGCAAAGTGAACGGAATGAAGCGAAGCCCCTTGACGGAGATCATCTTCATGTTCGGCTCAACATTGAACGAACGCAGGGTCGCAGTTTCCAGGGAGCCATCTGGCGCAGGGCTAATCGGACCGGGGCGCTGGGACGGGGCGTCCATAGGCACCAGAACGACGGGCGCAGACTCGATATTAATATTCGGAACGACTGCATTCAGCGGTTCGCGCGGGCGAAGCTGACCAGCAACTCCTTCTGCCTGGCCGCGTACACTGCCCGGCTGCTGGCTGCTGGCCCGCATTGGAACGGGCGCGGGTGCAGCAGGGTTAACTGCAACAGGAGCAGCACCAAATTGCTGGCCACCAAGTGGGGCTGGCGGTGGTGCCAAAGGCGATTGCATCACAGCCCGATTATCAAGCGGTGGCGGTGGCGGGGCCAATCCGCCAGCCTGGGCGAAACTATCATTCGGCATGGCCGCAACAAGTGCGCCCAAACCTACTGAGACCGCAAGCGCCGTAACTTGCGTTGCCTGTGCGCGGGAACTTTTTCCGCCAGAACCAAACATACCGCCAATACCCCTGAAGATAGCGCCGAACGACCGCCAGATCGTATCAGCCCGATGATTATCCCATGATAGCCAAGCGTCTGCCCGACCAAATACCAACCGAACAAGGTTGCGCTGCTGCTCCAACGAAACGTCGCTGAAACGCACCCGCATTTCCTCTCCGCGAACATCGACGATTTCGCCGACAACCGGAAGAACCTCAGACCCGGTAGAAACGTCCAGGCGCACGGTTTCACCCGTTCGCGCCGCAACATGTGGCTGAACTGCGATCAACGCGCCGCCCATCGAAATATCGATTGAGCGCGTGTCGACAGTTTCGCCATCGCCAAACACAAGCCGCGTATCCAAGTTCACCTCAACACGCACATGTTCGCGGACCTGGCGTCGTTCACGCGCAACGGAGATCGCAGCGAGCACAACAATCAAGTTGAATGCAGCCCAGACCATGTTCAGCGCGATAACGCCGACATCCACCTGCTCAAGGAACTGAAGATCAGCGTCATTCAGCAGAATGCGCAGAATTCCCAAAATCAGGCCCATGATCAAGAATCCGGCCAGCACCATATGTGGCACGACGCGGCTTGTATCAAAGAAGCTCTGTGGCAGCAGACCGCCTTTCTCAGTCACATTGAACGACCCGCGGCGCGGATTGATCATCGTGTAAAGCGTTGGCCGAAGAATATGGAACGACAGCACGCTCTCATAGATTTCACCCCAGAACGTATATCTGTGCTGGGCCTGCAAGCGCGAGTTCGTTAGCACCGAATGGATCAAGTGCGGGAATGCATACAAGAAAATCAGCTGCCAGCTGGACGTGATAATGTTCTGTGCGAACAGCAAATAAGCCAGCGGTGCTGTCAGGAACACGAAGCGCGGCAAGGCAAAGAAGAAATGCAGCATCGCGTTCAGGTAGCATAGCCGCTGTGCGAGCGTGAGCCCGCGCCCGAACAATGGGTTGTCCAACCGGAAAATCTGCGTCATGCCCCGTGCCCAACGCATGCGTTGACCAATGTGCAAAGCTAAGCGCTCTGTCGCCAATCCAGCAGCGAGCGGCAAGCGGATGTAGATTGAATCCCAGCCCCTGCGGTGCATTTTGAGCGCAGTGTGAGCATCTTCCGTCACGGTTTCAGTCGCGAACCCGCCGACATCCTCAAGAGCGTCACGGCGCAGCACAGCGCAGGAGCCGCAGAAGAAGGCTGCATTCCAGAAGTCATTGCCCTCCTGAACAAGGCCATAGAACAGCTGGCCTTCGTTCGGGACGGCAGCGCCACCGCTAACGTTCCGTTCGAACGGATCGGGCGAATAGAAGTGATGCGGAGTTTGAACCAATGCGACGTTTTCATTCTCTAAGAATGCGCCGACTGTCATCTGAAGGAATGCGCGCGTGGGAATGTGATCAGAATCGAAGATCGCAATGAGATCAGCATCGGTGCGCGTCATCGCGTGGTTAAGGTTGCCCGCTTTCGCGTGCTTGTTGTCATCACGCGTGATGTAGCCGCAGCCAACTTCTTGCGCGAAATCAGCAAATTCTGACCGACGACCATCGTCCAGCAGATAGACCCGCATGCGATCACGCGGATAGTCCATCGCCATCGCGCCGAGCACAGTATTGCTGACGACGCTGAGTGTTTCGTTATAGGTCGGGATATAGACATCAACGGTTGGCCAGAGATCCAGATCCTCCGGCATCGGCACGGGCCGTCGCCGTAATGGCCAGATCGACTGAACAAAGCCCAGGATCAGCACCATAAACGCGTAAAGCTCGGCCATGAACAAGCCAGTGCCGAGGAACATTTCCGCAAGCGTTTCAAATTGCAGGGTTTCTGTTAATCGCCAGTAGAGATATCTGGTCGACACCGTCGCGGACAGAACGACAAGGAAGATCGTAATTGCCCGTGATTTGAACAGGTTCAACACAAAGAATGCGATGATCGTGAAGACCATGAACAGAAATTGCGACCGCGCATCCAGCTTGCCCGCGACCACCAGGGCCAACGGAATACATGCTAAAAGCGCCACCAACCACACCCAGATAGGTATGGAATAAGCGCCTCGTCGTGCTCGTCTTGCGGCTGCGTTCATCTTAACAGAGCCCCCGCCCATTTTCCCAATGTGTGAGAGCGACGCTCAACCCCCGTAGATACGTCATCGCTGTTTCACATTCCTTATAAACGAAAAATGCCAGTCTAAAACCCGCTAAATTCTTAGCGTTTGGCTTAAAGCCCCTGGCATAGCTATCACAAATGGCGTCAAAGTTTCCTGAATAGCTCAGCCAGACTGCCCGAACCGTCCTCCGGACCCGTATCGTCTGATTTTGAGACTATTGGTGCCTTTGCTGGTGCCTCTGCAGGCTTAGAGGCAATAATTGTGCCAGCTGATGCAGTCGCAGCCGCTGCAATTGCGGCGCGCGCTGCGGTAGATTCGGTTGCTGCGGACCGCGCTTCGACCGCAGCATCCTTTAAGTCTTCAGCTGCATCATCCAAAGCATCTGCGGCAGCTTCCACTTTATCAGCACCGCCAACGACGACACGCTCCCCTACGGTCCGAACTTGCGCCGCAACGCTTTCAGCTGCGACCTCCGCCTTTTCAGCAGCAGCTTTGGCAACGTCCGCCGCGTCATCGACTGCTGCAGCAGCCGAAGCTTCCGCTTGATTGACGTTAACCCAAACGGCCTCAGCGACCGATCCGTATCCGCGCGGGTCCATGCTGCCATAGATCGCGCCGGCATTTGCTGGTGGCGTAAATGTGGAGGCAGCCGCTGGCGTGCTCGCCGAGACGCTACCGGGTGCTGCAAACACCGGATTCGGCTGTGCTTCTGGCGCTGGCATAGGCTCCGCAGCGGATGCAGCAACAACAGATGGCGGCGCGGCCACTACAGCTGCAGCTTCGCGCTCCATTGCCGCCGCAGCGATAGAGGCAGAGGCGGCAGCAGAAGCGGCTGCGGCGGCCGCAGCTGCTGCAGCGGCAGTAGAATTATCTGAATGCACAGCAGCACTAGCTGGCTGGGCAACTGGCACCGTTACTGTCCGCATAGGCGGCGGAGCAGAAATCGTGTGAAGGTTATCAAACTCGTAATAGCCGAGACCTGGCGTATCGACGAAATCTAGAAGCCCACGAATATCCGACGCTTCCGCCATTTTTAGCTCTCCACAACAAAGATCGGCGCAGCCCAGAGGGCCCGCCCATACAAAACGCGGACAGCCCCCAAGACCACAACCACTTGCTCAAGCGCGAAATCGAACGTAACAAAGCCGCGCTCGCCCTGCAATGCGCGCATATTCTTCTACGTTCGCCTAATGAATTGAAACCAATGCCATGACAGACCCTTCCCTACTCCCGCTGCTAGAGCGTATCGCCGATGCTTTGGACCGTATGGCCCCACCGCCCGCACCTTCGGGCGCGTTTGGAGATGCCGACGCCTTTGTTTGGCAAGCAGAAACCCTTAGTCTTCAACCGGTTCACCATGTGGCCCGGGTCGAAATGAAGCTCCTGCGCGGTGTCGACCAGGTCCGCGATATCCTCTGTGCGAACACAGAACGCTTCGCCAAGGGCATGCCGGCAAACAACGCACTGCTCTGGGGTGCGCGCGGCATGGGCAAGAGTTCACTGGTGAAAGCCTCCCATGCGGAGGTCAACCGGGACGTTGATTCTCAGGATGCTCGGGTCGCATTGATTGAAATCCATCGCGAAGATATCGAATCTTTACCGATTCTTTTGCGCCAAATTGACAGTCAGCCCCGCCGCTGCATCGTATTTTGTGACGATCTTTCGTTCGATATGGGCGACGCCAGCTATAAATCGCTAAAAGCCGTTCTAGAAGGCGGACTGGAAGGCCGTCCCGACAATGTCATTTTCTATGCGACATCGAACCGTCGTCATCTCATGCCGCGTGACATGATCGACAATGAACGGGCAACGGCGATCAACCCCGGTGAAGCTGTCGAAGAAAAAGTTTCGCTTTCAGACAGGTTTGGCCTGTGGCTTGGCTTCCACAGCTGCGGCCAAGATGTGTACCTGGACATGGTCAACGGCTATGCGGAAGCCTTTGAGATCGATGTTGCACCTGAAGAACTCCGTCGTCAGGCTTTGGAATGGGCGACTACCCGCGGGGCCCGATCTGGCCGTGTCGCATGGCAATTCATTCAGGACGTCGTTGGGCAGTCGGCTTTGGACGCGTCATAAGCTGCCCCGAACGAAGTACAACGACGACATGATTAATTGTCGTTAACCAAGTCCTAACACTGATCTTGGACACTCAACGGTGGACGATTCCGTATGCCAGAGTGAGTGACCAAGGAATGGCACGCCAAGCACAGTCTTCTGCCGAGAGTCCGATGCCGCAGCCAATGGATGGCGCGCGGCTACTGGCCATGGCTAGAGACAGGTCTATTGCCGGGCGCGAATCCCTCGCCGGATCCGTGTCTTTGATCCTGGCGGGCCAAGGCAACGGCTTCTCAGAGTCCGAATACGGATTGATGAACGACATTTTGCGGACACTGATTCGCGATGTTGAGCGTTCTGTCCGCCAAACACTTGCCTCCAATCTCGCGGCGTCAAATCATGTGCCCGATGATGTGCTCGCAGCATTGATCAATGACGATATTGAAGTCGCCTACCCGATTTTAGCGGATAGCCCCCTGCTGACGGACCTCGCTCTGGAAGACGTTATTCGGAACCAAGCGAGTGGACACCGCATTGCCATCGCCATGCGCCAAGAAATCAGCGCTGCTCTTAGTGATGTGATGATTGAAACAGCGGATGTTGAAGCAATCACCTGTCTGATTAACAACAGTGGTGCCGAAATTTCCGAAACCGGATTCGGGACCCTGGTGGACGACGCGCAGACAATTAAGCCCTACCGTGAACCCCTTTGCCGACGGCTGGACTTAAAGCCGGTGTTTGCGATGCAATTAGCGGGCTTGGTCTCTGACGCCCTTAGAGAAAACCTTGTCGAACGGTTCAATATCCCGGCAGAATCCCTCGAAGCCGCCATTAAAACCGCAACGCGCGCGACGGGTCGTGCGATGGCCGGCGACGCGCAGAATGAGACTGGCGGTTTTGGTAGCAAAGGCCGTGAAATCAAGCTGATGGTCGAAGCACTTCGTCGGCAAGAGTGGCCTCAATTCGAGGCCGCAATGGTTCGCCTGACTGCGATGCGCCCCAGACGCTTGCGCGAAATCTTGTATGAGCCAGGCGGCGAACGGCTTGCTGCATTGTGTAAAGCTTGCGGCATCAGCAAGTCAGATTTTGCGGCGATCTATATTTTCAGCCGGAAAGCCAATCCTGCTGCGACTGTGGTTGATGCAGACACAATGCACCGCACGTTGACGTTCTATGAGCAGATTTCAAAGCCACGTGCGGAAAAGGCGCTCGCACGATGGGCGAGCGAGCCTGCCCCGACACGGCATTAACACCCAGAATGCCGCGTAGGACCGGTTTGCGCTTGGTCCACCGCCCGCCCTCGCCTATCCTGCGGCCATCACAGCAGATTCGGATGGAACGACTTTATGTCTATTGGCTTGGACGATTTAACAGTTGAAGCGGCGAAAACGCCTGTCGAGCTCGCCACTGATCGCTTCTATTTCGTCCGCCACGGGCAAACAGCCGGAAATGCCAGCGGCATTGTGCAGGTCCCGACAATTTCATTGGATGAAACCGGTGAAGCGCAGGCAAAAGCTGCTGCAAAATTACTCGCAACCCATCAGATTGATCTCGTAGTCGCCAGCCCTTTTAAGCGCGCTTTTGATACAGGCGTCGCCGTCGCAGGCGACCGACCAATGACGGTAAACCCTAATATTGCAGAGCGACTGTTTGGCGATTGCATGAACAAGCCAGCTAGCCAGCTTGATTGGCGGAAGACCGCACCCGGCGGCGAAAGTATGGATGAATTCATCCACCGCACGCTTGTTGGCCTGCGTCAGGCGCTGACTTGGCCTGGCTCAATCGCGGTCGTAGCGCATGGTGGTAATCTGCGTGTGATCTGCGGCAGCCTCGGCGTGCCGCTCACGGAAACATGTCTCGTGAACGCCACACCTTTGCTGTTCGAACGCGACGCTGGCAAATGGCGCATGACAGAACTTGCCCGCCAATAAGACTAAATTGCTGGGACGGGACTAAGATTTACCCATTTTATCGAGTTGACGCTGCATAGCCTCGAGCTGTTCTCGTAGACTATCTAACCCACCCGTACCATTGCTATTTGATGGTTTGGGGTCTGGTTTCGCCGCTTCTGGTTGCTGGAATTGCGGCCAGAAAGCCTGCATCGCCTGATTAAACGCAGCCATATTCTTTTCAGCCGCTTCCTGCATCGCCTCCAAGGGCGCATTGACGGGGAAGCCAGCACCCAGGCCAGATGGCATGTTGCGCTGCATCTCATCCTGGTGCTGCTCAAACCATTGTGTCATGCATTCAAGGTATTGCGGCATCATCCAGCCGCTCATGCTGTCGCCATACATGCCGATCAACTGACGCAGGAATCCGATTGGCAGCAAGCTTTCTTCGCCCTGCTCGGCTTCCACCAAAATTTGCGTAAGCACGGAGCGGGTAAGATCTTCGCCAGTTTTGGCGTCCTGCACGACAAACAATACGCCCTCGCCTACAAGAACGCGCAGGTCGTCCAAAGTCACATATGCGCTGGCATCGGTATTATACAGCCGCCGGTTCGCATATTTCTTGATTATGATCGGGGCGGTCTCATTTGCGGTCCGCGACGCCATGGGCGCTATTCCTTCCGACTTGATATTTGTGTTGCATCGCAAAAAGACGATGTCTGGTCAAGCTAAATGGCAGAATCCTAGAGATTCGCTATTGACGCTGCGTGCAATTTGCCGTCGCGTCTCCCTATGACCGCAGCGCCAAACCATTCCAGCTCGCGACTCGGGCGCCGACTCGGGCCACGCCCGCTGCCATTGCATGCTTTTGCAGCTTGGAGCGCTTACATGGCTGCGATCACGTCTAGCGCCAGCTATGGATCTGCGCGTTTGCTGCTTGGGGATGACGCCGCAAAACGCATCCACGCAGACATCAAAGATGACGCAATGCGGCATGCTCTAACCCAAGCAACAATTCAGGAGGCCAGTGCCCGCTGGGCTATATTTAATGAGGGCGTCTCGCGCTACCAGTCCCATCCCTTCAAGCGACCAGAGACCACGCAACCGGCTATCTGGACCGATGACCGTGCGCAATTGCTCGACTATGCGCCAAACGCGCCTGGATATCCGGTGCTGGCAATCCCATCACTTGTGAACAGTTATCACGCACTTGATCTATTGCCGGACTCTAGCCTGATGAATGGCCTTGCAGACGAAGGGTTCCGTCCGTTCCTGATGGATTGGGGGGCGCCGGGTAAAGACGCAGCAGAATGGACCATCGACCGCTATATTCTCGACGTCCTCACGCCAGCATTAGCCGCCGTCTCCAAAGCAACTGGGCGACCGCCTATCCTGCTTGGATATTGCATGGGTGGGTTGCTAGCGACAGCGCTTGCAGCATTGAACAGCCAGAACACAAAAGCCCTTGTGCTGCTTGCGATGCCCTGGGATTTCCATGCATCATCGAAGGCGCAAGCGGATGGCGTCGCCAAGCTTGGACCGATGTTTCAGATGAGCGCCAAAGCCACGGGCGCTGTGCCAACAGATGTGCTGCAAACGCTATTCTTCTCGCTGGACCCGACGCTTGCGCTCCGAAAGTTTCGCGCATTTGCCGAAATGGATATGGCCAGCAAAGCCGCCCACGCCTTTGTCGCTATGGAGGATTGGGTAAATGGCGGGCCAGACCTAGCCGCACCAGTTGCAAAGTCTGTGCTGACAGAATGGTACGCTGAGAACGCCCCTCACCTTGGCCACTGGCACGTTGCGGGACAAGCAATCACAAACGCGTCTTACGCTGGACCAACCCTGGTCGCCGCCCCAATGCGAGACAGGATTGTGCCGCCTGCCAGTTCTCGAGCCTATGCATTAGGAGCCGTGCAAGCTGAAATCTTAGACGTTGACGGTGGACATGTTGGCATGATCGTCGGCAGTCGGGCGAAGGAGCGGCTATGGCGGCCTCTCTTTAAGTGGCTTCTCAATGCCGCTCAATAAACAAGCTTGCGCGATATCCAGGCCGACACTACGTTTATTGCAGTGCAGCAATATTTTTGACCTCTGCTGGGAGAAGCATCCATGACTGACGTAGCAATCGTCGCCGCGAAACGTACCGCCATTGGAACCTTTGGCGGCGCATACAGCAACGCCAGCGCGGATAGCCTTGGCGTCACCGCAATCAACGCCATCATGGCCGATGCGAATATCCAGCCGGATGAGCCAAGCGAGCTGATCTTTGGCCAAGTTCTGACAGCCGGCCAAGGCCAGAACCCCGCACGCCAAGCCGCCATCCGCGCTGGCCTGCCAGATAGCATGCCCTCCTACACCATTAACCATGTTTGTGGGTCCGGGCTGAAAGCTGTTGGCCTTGGCGTGCAGTCAATCAAGCTTGGCGAAAGCGGCATCGTGATCGCAGGTGGCCAGGAAAACATGACCCAGTCGCCGCACTGCATGACCTTGCGTGCAGGCGTTAAGATGGGCGACGCCCAGATGGTCGACACCATGATCAAAGATGGCCTATGGGACGCCTTTAACGGCTATCACATGGGTGTCACGGCAGAGAATGTTGCCGAGAAATGGCAGATATCCCGCGAAGAGCAGGACGCCTTCGCTGCATCTAGCCAGAACAAGGCCGAGGCTGCACAGGCATCTGGCCGTTTTGCTGATGAGATTGCCGCCGTCACCATTAAGAGCCGCAAAGGCGATACGATTGTTGATACAGATGAGCATCCAAAGCACGGCACCACCACAGACACGCTGGCTAAGCTCCGCGCTGCCTTCAACAAAGAAGGCACCGTGACGGCTGGTAACGCATCCGGCCTGAATGATGGTGCAGCGGCCGTCATGCTGATGTCCCTTGAAGAAGCTGAAAAGCGCGGACTGGAGCCACTTGGCGTGATCCGCAGCTTTGCTCAAGCAGGCGTAGATCCAGCATTCATGGGTTCGGGCCCAATCCCTGCCAGCCGCAAAGCCTTGGCAAAAGCTGGGTGGGACGTTGGCGATCTTGATCTGATCGAAGCCAATGAAGCCTTTGCCGCTCAAGCCATTGCCGTTGGTCGTGACCTTGGCTTTGATCCTGAAAAATTGAACGTCAACGGCGGTGCGATCGCCCTTGGCCACCCAATCGGCGCATCCGGTTGTCGCGTTCTAGTGACGCTGCTGCATGAAATGAAAAAGCGCGAGGCTTCCAAAGGCCTTACTACGCTTTGCATCGGCGGTGGCATGGGCGTTGCAATGTGCGTAGAGCGCCTCTGAGATTGACGGACTGGCGGCGTTTAGCGCAGGCTGATCGCCGCCATGTCCAGTGATCGAGATTACCCAAGTAAGCCGATGGTCGGCGTCGGCGTTGTCGTCCTCAAAGGCGACCACGTTCTGCTGATCAAGCGCGGCAAGCCACCACGTGTTGGTGAATGGAGTCTGCCCGGCGGTCTGCAGGAGCTAGGCGAAACCGTACGAGACGCCGCATGCCGTGAAATCATGGAAGAAACCAGCGTCGAAATTGTGCTCGGCGATATTCTGGACGCCATTGATGTGATTCGCCCAGATGATGATGGCCGCATCAAAACGCACTACACGCTGGTGGATTTCGCAGCCGTCTGGAAAAGCGGAGAACCCGTTGGCGGCGATGATGCCATGCATGCCGAGTTCATTCCGCTGGCCAATATCGAAAGCATGGGCATGTGGGATGAGACCGTACGGATTATCAAACAGGCGGCAGCGCTCAATTCGGCAGCCTAACCACCGCCCTTCGCTATTCCAGAAATTTGTATGCCCCTTGCCCGGATGCCAGCAACGCGCCGCCATCCCCATCCAGCAACCGCGCCTCCGCAAAGAAAGTAGAGCGGCCTGACTTCATTAGCTTGCCTTCGCAAACCAGAAGATCACCCTTCGCCGCGCCGATAAAATTGCACGCCATGGACACCGTGACCGCATTCCGCCGATGGCCCGCTTCCGCATCCTTATTCCCAGCGAACATCCCTGCAGCATCAATCAGAGCGGAGACGACGCCGCCATGAGGACGCCCTGCGCGGTTCAGGTGTTGGGGGCCGAGCGGTACGCGGAATTGGCAAAACCCAGCCTCCCAAATCGCAAGCTGGAAGCCCATCACGGCTTCAAAACGGGCTGGGTCACCGGACGGTAAGAAATTCTCTGACATACGAAATTGCTTTTCTGGCGGGAAGGACTGCTGGAGTGTATAGTCATGACCAACGTATTCAAAAGGGAGGCTCCCATGTCCGTCAGCATGATCGGATGGTCGCATTTGCCTTTTGGCCGCCATGAAGAAACGGTCGAAGATATGGTGAAGGCAGTCACCAATGCTGCACTTGAAGACGCGGGCCTTGAAGCCAAAGATATCGACATCGTCGTTGTCGGCCACTTCAATGGTGGTTTTCAACAGCAGGACTTCCCGTCTTCCCTGCCATTCCAGGCCGACCCGGGCTTGCGCTTCACGCCATCGACCCGGGTTGAAAACGCCTGCGCCACCGGGTCCGCCGCGATCCACCAAGCGATGAATGCCATCAATGCCGGCCGCGCCCGCCGCGCGCTCGTTGTTGGCGTTGAGAAAATGACGGACACTCCTGGCCCAGAAATCGGCGATATACTGCTGAAATGTGCCTATGTGCGCGAGGAAGCAGATACACCCGCCGGATTCGCCGGAGTGTTCGGCCAACTGACCCATCGGTATTTCCAACGCTATGGCGATCAATCAGACGTGCTTGCCAAGATCGCTGCCAAGAATCACGCGAACGGCGTCGCCAATCCTTTTGCACAGATGCGGAAAGACCTCGGCTTCCAATTCTGCAACACAGTCTCAGACAAAAATCCGTTAGTCGCTGGCCCACTCCGCCGGACCGATTGCAGCTTGGTTTCTGACGGTGCAGCGGCAATTATCCTTTGCGCAAACGATGAAGCCGCGTCCGCAGATAAAGCCGTGACATTCCGCGCTGCCGAACAGGTCAATGACTTCCTGCCCATGTCTGCCCGCGACATGCTGGAAATGGAAGGCCCTGCCCTCGCTTGGGCGCGCGCCAAAGAAGCCGCCGGCATCACATTGGACGACCTATCCGCCGTCGAAACTCACGACTGCTTCACGACAGCAGAACTGCTGGAATATGAGGCCATGGGCCTGACGCCCAAAGGCAAAGGCCGCATCGCCATTGATGAAGGCTGGGTGCGGAAAGATGGGAAGCTGCCGATCAACCCATCAGGCGGCCTGAAAGCCAAAGGTCATCCCATTGGTGCCACAGGCGTATCCATGCACATCGTCGCGGCGATGCAGGCGCTTGGGCAGGCGGGCGACATGCAGGTAGACGGCGCCGAGCTGACAGCCGTGTTCAACATGGGCGGCACGGCCGTTGCCAACTATGTCTCCGTGCTGGAGCCGCTTAAAGCCTAGTAGCGCCTAGCCCAGTTTAAAGATCAAGATTCGCGGCGACCTGCGACATAGGAGACACCCTCTGGGCCTACCTTTTCTGTGTGCGGAATGTTTGCGGACAGGCTGAAGCTGTCCCCTGGACGGCAGGTTTTCTCAGAGCCCTCAAAGTTCACTGTGATTTCGCCAGCGGTTACGAACAGCCGGGCATCAAACGGGTGCGTGTGGGTGTCATTGAACGTATTGGCGTCCATGCCACTTTCACGGCAGGCATAGCCATCACGGGTCAGTTCAGATTCAAACGTTGCGCGATCCATGGGGTCACTCCATTTTCAGAACAGCCAAGAAAATCGCACGGCCTGACATCGCCAGCAACATCACGCTATTCGGGCGGGTTTTCTTCACCGCGCCAATTTTTGCGAAGTCGCCGCTGCGCCAACCGCATTCGGGATTTTACCGTCCCTAACGGCAAGCCTGTGCGTTCCGCGATTTCAGCTTGCGTGAGGCCTTCATAAAATGACATGCGGATGGTCTCAGCTTGTTCGTCCGGCAGCGTTTTGATCGCCTCGCGAACCTGCTCCGCTTCCTGAACCCGGTTTAAAATCTGGTCCGGGCGTTCAGGGTCTGTTGTGAAGGTTGGGTCATTCAGATCAATTTCAGGGCGTTTTTGCTTCCGCACGCCATCAATCCGCTTATTCCGGGCGATAGTGAAAAGCCAAGTCGATACGGCTGCAGCTTCCGGATTATAGGACTTCGCCCGCCGCCACATAATTAGCATGGTTTCCTGCGCCAATTCCTCAGCCAAGGCATCGGTCGCGCCCAGGCGGAGCATGTAGGCCTTCAAGCGCGGTGCGAAATGCTGAAACAGGTTGGCGAAGGCCGCGCGGTCACCATGGTCAGCGACGGCCTTCATCCAGGCCGCAAACTGCGCATTCGGCGGTGGCGAACCGGCATCTGTCATGCCGTCAGGGCGCGCCTTCCACGAGAACTGTACCCACAAGCTGACCTTTCTTCAGGTCCCGCACTTCCAGGCGTGCACCGCCATTTGGCGTGACGATGTGCAGAAGCACACGCGACCCGTCGAGCGTGGCGCTTTCTAGCCGTTCGCCCGCTTTCAACGCAGCTGTATCTGTAACTGGCGGGCCGGATGGCGAGCCCGTTCGCTGCACCAACGTTACCACAATCACGACGAAACCTGCCGCGATTAGAACGCCCATTCCAATCACTAGTGCTTTTACCAAAGCCATACCCACCGCCGCTCACTCTATAAACAGGCGCTCCTTATAGACTAGAGGCGCCGCTGATCCTATCGCCAACCATGCATGATGATGATTTCGTGCGGCACTGCTTGCCCCCCAGCCCGCATCACGCTAGGCAAGTCCCGATATTCAGCCTTGGCCGCCTGAGATAATGCAGCCCAACATGATCGGCAGCCGCACCTATTATGAGTGATGATCAGGCCGACCCAGGCCCCCTTTCCGCAAGCGTAGAAGATGATCAGGCCGGCGCGCGCCTAGATCGTTTCCTGGCGGATGCGTTTCCTGACATTTCCCGCGCCCGCATTACGGCCATGATCCAGGCCGGTGCCGTCGCTAGAGAATCTGGCGGCGCGGTCACACCCTCATACCGGATCAAACCGGGCGAGTCCTATAATTTAGAGCTGCCCGAACCTATCGACGCTGAACCCATGCCGGAAGATATCCCGGTAACGGTTATCTATGAGGATGACAGCCTGATCGTCATCGATAAGCCCGCAGGCATGACCGTCCATCCCGCCCCCGGCCAATGGACCGGCACCCTGGTCAACGCCCTGCTGCATCATTGCGGGCAAAGCCTTTCTGGGATCGGCGGCGTGAAACGGCCCGGCATTGTTCATCGGATCGATAAAGACACGAGCGGCCTTCTGGTTGTTGCCAAAACAGATCTAGCGCACCAGGGCCTGTCTAAGCAGTTCGTGGCACATACGGCAGAGCGGGCCTACAACGCAATTGTGTGGGGCAAGCCCGCACCTGCATCTGGCACTATTGAAGGCGCGATTGGCCGCGATCCACGCAATCGCAAGCGCATGGCTGTGGTGCATTCCGGCGGTAAGGACGCACGCACCCATTACACAACCCGCGCTGCAAGTGGCCTTGGTGCGGCGTTGCTGGAGTGCCGGTTAGAGACAGGCCGCACGCATCAGATCCGTGTTCATATGGCCGAATCCAGCTGGCCATTGATCGGCGACCCTTTATATGGCCGTGTCAGCAAGGCCCGCCGCGCCCGGTTGGATGATACAGCACTCGACGCCGCGCAAGATTTTCGGCGTCAAGCACTCCATGCCGCCACACTGGGCTTCATCCATCCGCTCACAGCCGAAACATTGCAATTCGAAAGTCCGCTCCCAGATGATATGGATGCGCTGCTCAAGGCGCTTGGGGTAACCCTTTCCGGAAAATGACGCTTTATTAATGCGTGTCTGTCGCAATTCCGCCGTATTCAAAGGCAGAATTGATAACCGACAGATTAGCATGATGGCTGATAGGACAATGCGATGACTGAAATGGCCCCAGCGCCCCGCAATATGCCCGTGATGACAGCGGATGGAAACTTGCAGCGCTACCTGCAGGAAATCCGCAAATTCCCCATGCTTGAGGCTGATGATGAATTCGCGCTCGCCAAGCGCTGGCGCGAAGAAGGCGATGTTGATTCGGTCCACACCCTCGTCACCAGCCATCTGCGTCTCGTCGCCAAAATCGCCATGGGCTACCGGGGCTATGGCCTGCCGGTCGCCGAACTGATTTCCGAAGGCAACGTCGGCATGATGCAGGCCGTAAAGCGGTTTGAACCGGATAAAGGCTTCCGTTTGTCTACCTACGCGATGTGGTGGATACGGGCCTCTATCCAGGAATACATTCTCCGCTCCTGGTCCCTTGTCAAAATGGGCACGACAGCAGCGCAGAAGAAGCTTTTCTTCAATCTCCGCCGCATGAAAAGCAAAATTCATGAAATCGACGATGGCGATCTGGCACCGGAGAGCGTCACAAAGATCGCGACAGATCTGAAGGTCACGGAAGACGAAGTGGTCCAGATGAACCGCCGCATGACAGGCGGGGATCAATCCTTGAACGCGCCCATGCGGGCAGATGGCGAGTCTGAATGGCAGGATTGGCTGGCCGACGACACAGACACGCAGGATGTTACTGTCGCTGAAAGCCAGGAACTCGACCACCGCCGCGCCATGCTCCAAGCCGCCATGAAGAACCTGACGGAGCGCGAGCGCCGCATTCTGGTAGAACGCCGCCTGAAAGATGACCCCGCCACGCTCGAAGAACTCTCCGGTGTGTTCGGTGTCAGCCGCGAGCGTGTGCGCCAGATTGAAGTGCGCGCCTTCGAGAAAATGCAGCGCGCAATCCGCAACATGGCGATGAAGGAAACGCTGGATCAAGAGAAAGCCGTGGAAACATTCCGGGCTGACTGATCACCATTCAAAGGCTACTAGAAAGAATGGTCCCGGGCGTGCCAGTCCGCTAAGCTGTCCATCCAAGGATCTTAGCAGGACCAACGCCCATATGAACGAGCATTCGAAGCTTCCATTGACCGCTACCCATTGGGGTACGTACCGGGTTGAGGCGGAAGAGGGCGTCGTTAAAGCGCTACATCCATTCGAAATTGATCCTGATCCTTCCCCCATCGGCACCGGCATCGTCGATGTGCTGGATGCGCTAAGCCGGATCAAAGCGCCAATGGTGCGGAAATCCTGGTTGGAGAGCGGCCCGGGTGCAGCGAAAGACAAGCGCGGTGCGGAACCGTTCGTCCAGGTGAGCTGGGAAGAAGCCGAAAAGATCGTCGGCGATGAACTCGCGCGTATCTCCCGCGAGCATGGCAATGAAGCGATCTATGCCGGCTCATATGGTTGGGCGAGTGCTGGGCGCTTCCACCATGCACAAAGCCAGATGAAGCGGTTCCTGAATTGCATTGGCGGCTAAACCACATCCCGCGATACCTATAGCTTCGCAGCAGCGGAAGTGACGGTTCCCCACGTGCTTGGCGGCTATCGGGAAATCGTCTACGCAGCCTCCCCCTGGGAGGCGATTGCGGAGAACACCAAGCTCTTTGTGGCATTCGGCGGCGTGGCGCTGAAGAACGGCCAGATCAGCCAAGGCGGCGGCGGCAGGCATATCCAGCGTAGCGGCGTTCAAGCTGCAGCGGCAGCAGGTGTTCAGTTCGTCAATATTTCCCCCATCCGCACTGATGTGCTGGAAGAAGCACTGACCGAATGGCTGGCACCTCGCCCCTCAACCGATGTCGCAGTCATGCTGGGATTGGCGCACACGCTTCTAAGTGAAGACCTGCACGACCAAGCATTCCTGGACGGCTATACGACCGGATTCGATACATTCCGCGCTTATCTGTTGGGCGAGAGTGACGGCGTGCCTAAAACCGCCGAATGGGCAGCAGGGATTAGCGAAATCCCAGCAGATAGCCTGTGCAGGCTCGCGCGCCGCTTGGCCAGCCAGCGGACGATGATATCCGTCAGTTGGTCGCTCACCCGCCAAGACCACGGCGAGCAACCATTCTGGGCAGCGATTGCGCTGGCTTCAATGATTGGCCAAATCGGGCTGCCCGGCGGCGGCATCGGCTTTGGCTATAGCGCGGTCAACACGGTCGGTCTTGATTTCAATATGTTGAAGGCCGCATCCCTGCCGCAGTTTGACAATCCCGTGGATCGTTTCATCCCAGTTGCACGCATCAGTGACATGCTGCTGAACCCCGGCAAGCCGTTTGAATACAACGGCACGCGCTACACCTATCCTGACATCAAGGCCGTCTACTGGGCTGGTGGCAATCCATTCCACTACCACCAGGACCTGAACCGAATGCTGCAGGCCTGGCGCCAACCAGACACCATTTTTGTCCACGATTGGTGCTGGAACGCCGCTGCAAGGCACGCGGATATCGTGCTCCCCTGCACCACCCACCTCGAACGATCAGACCTAGCCATCACGCCCCGTGACCGTTTCCTGGTCGCCATGGAACAAGCCAGCGCGCCAGCGGGAGAAGCCCGGGACGACTACGACATCCTACGCGGCGTCGCACGGCATATGGGCGTTGAAGCGAAGTTCAGCGAAGGGCGAACAGCAGAAGAATGGCAGCGCTGGATTTACGATGTATCCCGCCAGAAAGTCTCTAGCGATGGGATTGAAATGCCGTCGCTCGATAAACTTCGACAGAAAGGCTGGCACGAGGTCCCGCCGCCCGCAAAACCAAACGTGATGCTGGAAGCCTTCAGGGCAGATCCAACGGCCAATCCACTCCGCACGCCAAGCGGCCGCATTGAAATCTTTTCTGAAACCGTCGCCAGTTTTGGCTATGCAGATTGCCCCGGCCATCCCGCATGGCTGGAGCCATTGGAATGGCTGAGCCAAGCGGATACGCGCTACCCGCTGCACCTGATCTCTAACCAGCCATCAACAAAACTGCATTCGCAGCTGGACCATGGCGGCCACAGCCGGAAATCCAAGATCCATGGCCGGGAACCCGTCACCCTGCACCCAGATGATGCTGCAGCGCGCAACATCAGCGACGGCGATATTGTCCGCCTGTTCAATGACCGCGGCGCATGCCTCAGCGCCGCCATCATCAGCAACGCCATCCGCCCTGGCGTAATGCAGCTTCCCACCGGCGCTTGGTTTGACCCTCTGGAACCCGGCCAGCCAGGCAGCCTCTGCAAACACGGCAATCCGAACATGCTCACCCCAGACAAAGGCACCTCCAACCTAGCCCAAGGCCCTATTGCGCATACCTGCATGGTTGAGATTGAACGGTACGACGGGGAATTGCCAACGGTCACGGCGTTTGATCCGCCGGAGATTTTACAGCAGAGATAGCAGTCCTCGCGCCCTCTCGGCGTTTG
Organism: Alphaproteobacteria bacterium; assembly: GCA_040263875.1. Lineage (GTDB taxonomy): Bacteria > Pseudomonadota > Alphaproteobacteria > Bin95 > Bin95 > VMCJ01. The sequence goes on along the minus strand of JBDQJI010000064.1, from coordinate 191 downwards.
CTGCGCACCTGTCCGTCATCAAATCATTTGAGACAGGATTGGGTTCGATTCAACGGAGGATTGGCCTCATCTGATTGTTGATGATTATGCTGCGGCTTTGCGGTGAAGCAAGCGCCGTTGGTCGATGGTCTTTCGCTTGATGCGTTGTCGTTCTTCGAGGATGTCCCGGCCTCTGCCAAAGTAGACGTCGG
>JBDQJI010000063.1:0-23721 GCA_040263875.1 Alphaproteobacteria bacterium | reverse complement strand
GGCGGCTGAGCGCGCCGTCGAACCTGCAACGAAATACTTGATCAGCTCAATCTGAATACTTCGCGGAAGCCTACTCCGCCGACGCATCCTAACCATATGACCTGCATAGCCTTTCTCAGCTATCTAGGCCAGCCCCTTATTGAATTAAGGACTGCTTCAAACCGACCACGCTTCTACTATTCCTCCACCTAAAAACGAACACTTGCTTTACCATGAGATTTGAGGAGCCGCTCAACGACCGCGTCGCTCCCGAAGACTTTTACCGGATCAAATAGAAACTTCCGGAAGGTCGCCTCACTTATCTCTGCCTCGTTGAGAGCTTCACTGGCTGCACTAATTCTAGTTCTAGATTTCCCCTGCATGAACTTGATGGCTAACGGAAGCATGCGTTCTAGACATTCAAGCGTTTCACGATTCCAAGTTGTTTCATTGGATGCTGCTGCAAGCTGCCAGTGACCAATACAATTGAGCACAGCAAACAGAGATATCTTGTGCCAAAGCCTAGCCCCCATTTTGTGCTCAAGATTTACGTGAGCCAGTGCTTGGTTTCGCAACGTGATGAGAGCTTCGTGATCTTCCTTTTGCTCTTTCGCTAATTGGCCAGTGTCTAACTGAATTGAACCGCGCTCTCCTAGTTTTCCGCTAGTTGATGTGGCGCGAGCATATAAATTGACAGCACTATTTTGGAGCGCTTTGATAATTGTTTGTTCTTGAGGTTCAGTTATTTCGTCTTTCTCATCCACCTTTAATCTAAGAACTTTGCAACATTCATCTGCTTGTAATAGGTCACCCAAACATGATTGAGCACGCCATGCTTGGAGGAGAATTTTATTCAGTTTTCTATGTTTGTTGGTTCGGTTGAGGTTTTCGGAAAGTGCTAGCAAATCAACGAAAGGTGGGTAATTCATATCACAACTCCCGTGCTTCTTACTGTTTGATGCATATTCATGTCTCAAATCGGCAAGGCCGGTTGCGCCATTAGTCATTGAGGCGAAATTCCACCACCAGCCAACCTCTCAACCGCATCCCGCCCAGGCGCCGCCGCCGCAGCCCCAACCGCTGTCGTCGCTAGTGCGCCAGCGGCGGAGGCGAAGTGGATGGCGTCTTCAAGCAGCTTTCCTTCTGCCAGGGCTACGGCGAGGGCGGCGTTGAAGGTGTCGCCGGCGGCGACGGTGTCTATGGCGTTTACGGGGAAGGCGGGGGTGTAGCCGGAGGGGGCGGTTTCTGACGCCCAGGCGCATCCGGCGGCACCCATGGTGACGATGGCGGTGGGCGCACCCAGGTCTACCAAGCGTTGGGCGGCGGATTGGCCGCTTTCGGCGTCCATCGGGCGGAACCCGGCATAGGTTTCGGCCTCGATCTCATTCGGTGTCACGATATCCATGGCCATGAAGATGGAGCCGGGCAGGCCGTCTTGCGGGGCGGGCGCTGGGTCCATGATGACCCAAGCACCCTCTGCACGCGCCGCACGGGCTGCCGCCAATGTGGCTTCCAGCGGGACTTCTAGCTGCAGTAGCACGGCCTTGGCCTTGGCGATGGCGGGGAGGGCGCGGGTCACATCCGCGGCGCTGACGGTGCGGTTGGCACCGGGCGCCTGGATGATCGCGTTCTCCCCATCCTGGCCGATCAGGATCACGCCGAGCGCGGTCGCGGCCTCCGTGTCCTCAGCGAGGCCTGATGGATCAAGGCCAAATTCGCCGAATGCAGCTTTCACGCTTTGGCCGAATGGGTCTTGGCCTATCCGCCCAAAGAACTGTGATTTGGCCCCAAGTCGCGCTGCTGCCGCTGCCTGGTTTGCCCCCTTGCCGCCAAGGCCCTGGGCATAGCCGCTGCCGAGCAGTGTCTCGCCTGGTTTTGGCAATCTGCTAGCAAACGCCGCGACATCCCACGTGACGCTGCCAAAGGTGACGATGCTCATGGGGCAGTCTCCGTGTTACCATTTCCGCCAGTATTAAGGGCGATGCCAGCCTGGATCGCAATATCATGCAGTGGTCCGATGACAGTAAGTGACTGCGTGCCGGATTGGGCGACCTGCTGCCGGAGCATCGCCAGGGTGTGCGTGCGCTCAAGCTCTCGGTCATGGGCTGGCGCATAGGCGTTGGCCGTGTCTGGCGTGCCAGGGTAAGCGCCGGATGGATGGCTGTAGAGATCAATGCCAGCGATGATTAGCCGCTCAGGCTTCAGGGCGACGGCGAGGGCGAGCATCGCGGCACCATTGGTCATGCGGGCACCGGATTTATCGCGGGCATGGAAGCCGGGTGCCAGCGCCTCAACAATGCCGTAGCGGATGCGCCGTCCACGCAGCAATCCGGACCACGCGACGCGATAGGCTGTGGTTGCATCTTGTGACAGCAGAATTGCGTTCGGCACATGCCGCGCGCTCTCAACCGTGCCGCTGAACACGACATCTGCTTGGCGAATGCGGCCTTCCTTCAGCCAGCGATGTTTCACGCGGAAAATCACGTCCGCTGCTTCTACGGCGTCGACTGCAGCATCCTCGTTCGAGGACGGGTCGCTGCCCAAGCACAGGACGGTCTTTGGGCTGCCGAGCGCCGTCTGCAATGCGTCCAGGGATGCAATCGGCGGGTTGAGCCGTTTGGCAATATCTTGAGACCAAGGTTTAACAGTTTTATTGCGAGGGTTTTCACGAAGAAGGTGCGGTAATTGACTGTTAAATATAATGAAGTTGATATTCAGCCGCGGCAAAAATAGAACTGGCAGACCCTTGGCAGCCGCCGCTGATGCAAGTGCTGTGCTGAACTTTGATGGCCTGGCGGGGAGTACCACGGCCCGGCACCTGAGCTGCGATAACGCAAGTTTCAACGCGAGCTTTAGCCGGATCGGGCGTGGCTGCAGTGTAAGCGGCGAGGGCGCATCAGGCCCGCTGATGTAAAGCGCCAACCGCCCATGCTTGTCACCAATGTCGGTGGCAAGCCGGTGTGCCGCTGCCACATCCGTATCAGTTTCAGCGACAAACCAGATCGAGCGTTCTGGCGCACGATCAAGCAAGCCAAACGCGTGTTTCAGCGACACCGCGCTGCCTCAGCCAGGAGCTCTATTCAGCCTACCCGGATATCACTCACGCGGTTGGGATAGAATGCCAGGTAATCTTTCAAGCCTGCGCATTCATCATAAGGCGCTTCATAGGACCAAGCTGCATCCGTCGCGGTCCCAAAGCTGTAATAGCTCGCATTGCCTTTGAATGGGCAGTAGGAGGAGGTTTCTGTCTTAGCCGATTGATCCATCGCGACGTCAGCACGCGGAATGTAGAAGCAGTCGCCGTGGTTCGATTCCGTCACTTTGATCGCCTGCGCGCTCTCCGCGATTACGGCGTCGCCTAACACCACTTGAACATTTCCTGTGAAAGGCGTGAGCGTTACTTCGTGATCGGGCTTTTTCTGGAAGCCGGGTGCAGAATTTTCGGCCATTGCTCATTCTCCATAAATCATCATGCACTTTAAGATAGCGCTCTCGGCCATAGTTCCAAGGCGTCATACTTCTATGGTCGAGGGAATCGTTGTAGGAAATGGCAGTCCTTCGGCTGGCGTGTGGACGCTAGCCGGTAGCGCGCTACTTTGTTTGCAGAACACGCGCCTATCTTAACGCCCAGTGGGAGAAAACCTGCCATGTCGACCGTCGGTCAAGACACGCTTAAAACGCGCCGTAGCCTGAATGCTGCCGGCAAGTCCTACGACTATTTCAGCATCCCCGCAGCGGCCACCGCCATCGGCGATGTCGCGCGTTTGCCGTATTGCTTGAAAGTGCTGCTGGAAAACATGCTACGCTACGAAGATGGCCGCAGTGTGAAGGTCGAGGACGTCAAGCAATTCAAGACGTGGCTCGATAACCGCCGTGCGCCTCACGAAATCGCTTATCGCCCAGCCCGTGTACTAATGCAGGATTTCACTGGCGTTCCGGCCGTTGTTGATCTTGCAGCCATGCGCGACGCCATTGTGAAGCTCGGCGGCGATCCGCAGAAGATTAACCCGCTGTCCCCGGTTGATCTGGTGATTGATCACTCTGTCATGGTCGATTCTGCCGGATCTGAAGACTCGTTTGATAAGAACGTTGATCTGGAGTTTGAGCGCAATCAGGAGCGGTATGAGTTTCTGCGCTGGGGTGCGACGGCATTCCGCAATTTCCGCGTTGTGCCGCCCGGCACCGGCATTTGCCATCAGGTGAATACGGAATATCTGGCACAGGTCGTTTGGGCGGATGAAGTAGACGGCAAGACCGTTGCTTATCCAGATACGCTTGTTGGCACCGATAGCCACACGACGATGATCAATGGCTTAGCGGTTCTAGGCTGGGGTGTTGGCGGTATTGAGGCCGAGGCTGCCATGCTTGGCCAGCCTGTCTCCATGCTGATCCCGGAAGTCGTCGGCTTCAAGCTAACGGGTAAGCTCACAGAAGGCTCCACCGCGACGGACCTCGTGCTGCGTGTTGTTGAAATGCTGCGCCAGAAGGGCGTTGTCGGCAAATTCGTAGAATTTTACGGTGATGGCCTGGACGAACTGCCTCTGCCAGACCGCGCAACCATTGCCAATATGACCCCTGAATTCGGTGCCACCTGCGGCTTCTTCCCCATTGACGGGGAGACAATCCGTTACTTGAGGTTCACAGGCCGTGACGAAGACCGGATTGCGCTCGTCGAAGCTTATGCGAAAGCACAAGGCATGTGGCGTGAGAAGGGCGCTGCAGACCCGATCTTCACCGATACGCTGGAACTCGACATGGGCTCGGTTGAGCCTGCGCTTGCAGGTCCGAAGCGCCCGCAAGACCGTGTTCTACTGTCTGATGCAGCTAAGGCCTTCGTTAAAACTGAAGCTGATCTTGGTGGCGGCACGACGACTGCTGTTGCTGGAGCAGGCTATTCGATTGAACCGGGCCATGTGACCTTGGCGGCAATCACAAGCTGTACCAATACATCAAACCCACCGCTGCTGATTACGGCGGGCCTCCTGGCGAAGAAAGCCAACGCGCTTGGCCTGAAGCCGAAACCTTGGGTGAAGACCTCCTTTGCGCCGGGCTCTCAAGTTGTTCAGGATTACTTGGAGGTCGCCGGCCTGCAGGATCACCTGGATGATCTTGGTTTCAACATTGTGGCGTTCGGCTGCACGACCTGTATCGGCAACTCTGGTCCTTTTGAACCGGGCATTGCGGATGCGATTGACCAGGGCGACCTTCTGGTCGGTGCGGTTGTCTCCTCCAACCGGAACTTTGAAGGTCGTGTCCATCCGCAGGTTCGGGCCAACTACCTGGCCTCCCCGCCGCTGGTTATTGCCTATGCCCTCGCTGGTTCCATGACGGCGGACCTGTTGAATGATCCGCTGGGGCAGGATGCAGATGGCAATGATATCTACATGAGAGATATCTGGCCAACGCCTGCTGAAGTCTCCGATGTGTTGGAAAGCTCCCTCACGCCGCAGATGTTTAAGGATCGCTATTCCAACGTGTTCCTTGGACCAGAACAGTGGCAGAAAATCCACGTCACTGGCGGCGAGACCTATGATTGGTCTGATGGTTCAACCTATGTCCAGAACCCGCCATACTTCGAAGGCATGACCATGGAGGTTGCGGATTTCGAAGACATCCAGGGCGCGCGGTCTCTGGCAAAGCTGGGTGACAGCATCACGACGGACCACATCAGCCCTGCAAGCTCAATCAAGCGGGAAAGCCCCGCTGGCGAATACCTGCTGGAACGTCAGGTGCGCCCGGTGGACTTCAATTCCTATGGCGCGCGCCGCGGCAATCATGAAGTGATGATGCGCGGCACGTTCGGCAATATCCGCATCAAGAACGAGTTGGCGCCGGGCACCGAAGGCGGTGTCACGATGCACCAACCAAGCGGCGAGGTGATGCCGATCTACAATGCGGCTGAACGATACAAGGCCGAAGGCGTACCGCTGGTTATTATCGGCGGTAAAGAATACGGCACTGGTTCCAGCCGTGATTGGGCGGCGAAAGGCACGACGCTGCTTGGGGTGAAAGCCGTAATCGTTGAGAGTTTTGAGCGTATTCATCGCTCCAACCTTGTCGGCATGGGCGTACTGCCGCTGGAGTTCAAGGCTGGCCAAAGCCGTGAAACCTTGAAGCTGGATGGCACGGAGACCTTCGACATCACTGGCATTGCTGGCGGGATCACGCCGCGCATGGACGTGCCCTGCACCGTTCACCGTGCAGACGGCTCATCCGAGCAGGTCATGCTGCTCTGCCGCATCGATACCGAAGACGAGGTCGCCTACTACAAGAACGGCGGCATCCTTCAGTACGTGCTGCGGAACATGATGCAGGCGGCGTAACGCCCTCCAAGCACTGGCGTTAATTGAAGCGGGCGCTTCTCTGGTTGAATCTGGGGAAGCGCCCGTTTTGCATTCAGATTGCGGGATCAACCACAAATCCGGACTTCTCGCCAAGCAGCGTCGCGCGGAGCATGTGGCGTGGCTGGGATTGATCAAAATCGGCGAGCGCTAAGTGCATGGTCGTGCGATTATCCCAGCAGACCAGATCACCTTCCCGCCACTGATGGCGATACACGTTATCCGGGCGGGTGGCATGGGCGCAGAGGAAATCGATCAGTGGTTTGCTCTCCTCCATCGTCATGCCATCGAAATAGGCGGTGCGCTCGCTGACATAGAGTGCTTTCTTGCCGCTTTCCGGATGCACGCGGACGGCAGGGTGTGCGATGGGTGGGTTCAGGCGGCGGGTCTCCGCTGTTTTCTCTGGGTTCCGCTCGCCGAAGCCGGCAACAAGCGTGATGTCGTAGACAGCGTCCAGGCCATCCACGATCTCGCGCATTTTCGGCGACAGGGTATCGTAGGCGCGGACCATATTGGCGAACATCGTATCACCGCCGACGGGCGGACGGGTATCGCAATACAGCATGGAGGCGGCCGCAGGGTGGTCAGTGTAAGCATAGTCAGAATGCCAGTTCCGGCCCGTATTGCGTGTCTCTGAAGGCTTGCCGCCTATCTCGCGATTGGTCACCTGTAGCAATTCAGGAAAGTCTTGGTGGCGATAGAAGGGGGTGGACGCATGATCATCCAGCGGGCCGAATGCGCCAGCGAATGCGGTAATGTCCTGCGGTTCAAGTCGCTCGCCCCGGAATGCAATCACGTGATGCTCATACCAAAGCGCTTTAACCGCGGCTACTGTGTCGGCCGCTGGCGGAGCTGATGTTTCCACACCCAGGACTTCTGCGCCCAGCGCATATCCAAGCGGTTTTACCGTGATTTCGCTGTTACGCCGTTGATCGCTCATACCATCGCTCCTGCTTAAGCCAGCAGGAACGATAGCCCTCAAAACTGTTCAATGGAAAGCCGTGTCGCTGGTTTCAGATGCGGGGCCAGGCCCATGTCCAGATAATCCCAGCCTGCAAGTGCAATCATCGCCCCATTGTCCGTGGACCATTTGAGGGACGGTAGCGCCAGATCAACGCCAGCCGCAGCACACACGTCCGCAGTTCGCTCACGGAGTTGTGGACTAGCGGATACGCCGCCAACCACGACGAGTGACGCAGCCTCCCGCTCCGCCAGGGCGCGGGCGCATTTGGCGGCTAGTACGTCCATAGCCGAAGCGACGAAAGATGCGGCGACCGTTGGTTTGTCCACATCCGGCTCGCGCTCAACCAACCGTGCGACTGCGGATTTGAGGCCAGAGAAAGAAAACTCCAAACCTTCCCGGATCATGGGCCGTGGGAAAGTGATGTCTGGCGCGCCGGTTTTCGCCAGCTTGTCGACGGCGGGGCCGCCCGGATATCCAAGGCCAAGCATGCGGGCGACCTTGTCATAGGCCTCGCCAACGGAATCATCCCGGGTGCCGCCCAGAATTTCGACAGACTTGGCGTCCGCCATATAGGCCATCAGCGTATGACCACCAGAGGCCAGCAGGACAATGGCAGGGTAGGTGATATTACCGCCATCCAACTCCGCGCTGCGCAGATGGCCGCGCAAGTGGTTGACGCCGACCACAGGCTTTGACCACCCAAGGCCAAGGCCTTCCGCCGCGTTCAAGCCAACAAGCAGCGGCCCGATCAGCCCAGGGCCACGAGTGACGGCGATCGCGCGGACATGCTCCGGGCCAGCATCAATCTGAGCCAACGTCTGGCGGATCGTTGGGATGATTTCGGCGGCGTGAGCCCGGCTGGCGAGTTCCGGGTATACGCCGCCATATTGCGCATGAATTTCGGCCTGGCTTTGGGTTAGCGCTGCCGCGACGGTTCCATCCCTGGCCACTAAGGCCACGGCGGTGTCGTCACAAGATGATTCGATGCCAAGGATCAGTGAATTTGGTTCATGCATGGCCAAGCCCGTATGCGGTGAGGTCATCAACAGCACCCCAGCGTTCGATGCGTGGCGGGTCTGCGTTGAAATTGACGACGGTGGAGTTCACGCCAACGAGCCTGCCGCCATCCGCTACATAATCCGGCATGCCATCAAGGTCTGCCAGAATGTCGGCCACGGTCTCGCCGGGCGGCTTGCCATGGGCGTTGGCGCTGGTGGCGTACAATGGGCCGGTCTCACTGATGACGCTTTGGATGAAAACGTCTGCCGGAAATCGCACGCCAACCTCATCACGGTCAGCCAGCCATTCGGGACGGAGAGCAGAATCCAGAGCGAAGATGAACGTAATGCCGCCCTTTATCGCATCATTGCTCAGCAGGGCTTCTGCGGCGGGCGGCAATTGGGCGCCGATCCGCTCCAGATCAGCCAATGATCCGGCAAGCACTTGCAGGCGGAGCGCATCTGGTCGCCGCTTTAGCTGGAATATCCCGCGAGCGGCCAGCGGTTGCTCTGGGTGTGCTACGAGGCCGTAGACGGTGTCTGTCGGCAACAACGCAACGCCACCGGCCAGGAGGGCGCTCGCAGCGGCTTTAGAATTGCTTTCAGCCATCAATAACCTCCGATTGCTCAGTAATCGGTTGAATGGGGTCGGACGTGAAGGTGGGACCAGCGGCCAGCACAGCGGCGAATGTCGCTGCGGTGATGATATCTGGACCGCCATCGCTGAATGTAATGCCGGGCACATCGGCTTCCTGGCCAACCAATGCAGCCTGGGTGAGGCCCTCGGCAGACTTAGCCAATGCCTCGGACAATGGCCCATATCGGAGGGACTGAAGCTCGCCACCTTGGTAACGCCCGACATAGGCCGCACCGGCTGCAGATTTGTGAATGACCAGCGCGGGCAGGCCGGTCGCCAAAGACGCCTGCATACCGAGTGTTCCGCTCGCATTGACGGGCGTCAGCGGAATCTTGAGCCCGAAGCTCAGCGCGTTCGCAAACGAGACACCCGCACGGACGGCGCTCAGGCGGCCTGGCCCAATGTCTACGAGCATGTCGGTTAGGTCACGAACAACGGCGCCAGCGTCCTGCAACATGCCTTCAGCCATTTGGCTGAGCGTGGGGCCATTCATGGGATCGCGATTATCGTCCATGGCTTCGGCAAAAGGGAGGCCGTTTTTCAGCAGATACAGCCAGGGCGACTTTGCGGAGGTATGGATACAAAGCGTCAGTCGCATGGGGTTAGGCTTTCTGAGGCGGCGCGAAGCGTGTCGGCCCGCGCGACCCAAGATGGTGCATCGCTGGTAAAGGTGATCAGTCGCGCATTGTCATCGCCGTCTATCGGATCGATTTGGATGTGCAGGGCAGGCGGCAGGACATCCTGGAACTTAGCGCCCCACTCTATTGCCGTCAGGTGGCCGTCGAAAAAGTCATGCAGCGTCAGATCTAAGAATTCATGTGCTGTTTCAATGCGGTAAGCATCAACATGCAGAACGGGCATCACGGGCCCGGCATAGAAATGCGCCAGGGTGAATGTCGGGCTGGTTACTGTATCTTCAATCTGAAGTCCGTCGCACATATATCTGATAAAATGTGTTTTTCCTGCTGCTAGAGCACCTTCAAGCACCAACAAGTCGCCCGGCTTAGAGATGCCGGCTAAATGGGCGGCCACTGTGGCGGTATCCGCTTCCGATTGGCAGACGTAAGCGATTGAAAGGGCAGGATCTAGCATGACTATCCGGCGGTTGATCTGAAGTGAGCGCCGGAAATTAGCGGTACGGACCCGGAAAGCCAACAGAAGTCTTGCCGCAGGTTGCCGCCCTAACGCTTGCAATGCGCCGCTGCGGCCCTATCATCCGCGGCCCTGATGGAATTTGGCCGGGTTAGACCCCCGGTGAAAGGCCCTAGCTTATGATTAATCTTGAAGCCTTCCGCGCACTTCCCCACGCCATTTCGCTGCTGGGCATGTCTGGCGTTGGTAAAACAACACTGTCTAAGGCGCTTCAGGAAGAAGCTAATTGGTACCACTACTCCGCCGATTACCGCATTGGCACCCGGTATTTGGCAGAGCCGATCCTGGACAATATCAAGTTCAAAATCATGACCATGGGCGATCAGTTCGTGGCGGACCTGCTACGCTCAGACTCAATTTTCATCGCGCACAATATTTCAGTCGATAACCTAGAGCCGGTATCGACCTTCCTTGGAATGTATGGCGACCCTGCGACGGGCGGCCTGAACAAGGCTGACTTTCTGGAGCGGCAGGAACTCTATCGCCAAGCCGAAGTGCTTTCGATGCAGGACGTACCTCACTTCATCGCCAAGTCCTGGTCAATTTACGCCTGCCGCAATTTCATCAACGATGCGAGCGGTTCGTTGTGTGAGATTGCAGAACCGAAGAACCCGAATGATCCAGTGATCCGTCCGCTGATTGATACCTCGCTATTGCTGTACATTCGGGGTGATGCGGACACGGAGGAAGCGCTGAAAGAGCGGGCGCGCAGCCACCCAAAACCGTTATTTTATAATCCGCTATTTATTGGCCCTAAACTTGAAGATCAACCGGATGATGGTGCCGGCGTCGATATGATTGACTTCGCGCGTCCGCTGTTTCCGGAGCTGTTGGAATTCCGGAAGCCTCGCTATCGGGATATGGCGGAACGGTTCGGGGTTAGCGTCGAGGCGGCTGATCTGTTCGGGCCAAATGCAAACCGAACACCCACTGCAGACGAATTCCTGGAAGTCCTGCATGGCGCGCTGGCGCGTGAGATTAAGGACAATCCCCACGGCGCAGAAACGCTAGAGCGATACCTTGCGGCCTGCGCCAAGCGTGAAGGTCGCGCACCTAGCCTCGCCAACGGGCTGAGGAGCTAAGGCAATGGCTGTCATTTTGCCGCCGGACTTACCGGCACGCGCTGCGCTGGCCGCCGAAGGCGTGCCACTGTTAGATGCCCATGATCCGGCTGCTGCAGATGCCCTGAATATCGTCATCTTCAATTTGATGCCGAAGAAGCTTGAAACAGAACTGCAGTTGGCACGCATGCTTGGCCGCGCATCGGTCCATGTTTCGATCACACTGGCCGCCCCCGAAAACTACGCGGGCAAGAATGCGCCGCCAGGCCACTTAGACAGATTCTATCGGCGCTGGCGCGATGTGAAATTGTCATCCTTCGACGCGGTTATCATCACCGGTGCACCAATTGAGACATTGCCGTTCGAGGCTGTGAATTATTGGAATGAGATGACGGAAGTTCTGGATTGGACCCGGGACGTCAATGACGGTGCAGGCGTTCCGCTGCTTAGCCTCTGCTGGGGGGCGCAGGCAGCGCTCTATCGATATTACGGTGTGCCGAAACATCAGCTTGAAGCAAAGCGATTTGGGGTCTTCCGGCATCGTCTAACGGACAAAGCCTCGCCATTCCTGCAGTGCCTGGACGACGCGCCGATGATGCCTGTCTCGCGCTGGACAGAAACCCGCGCTGAGGACTTGAAGGCGCTGCCGCACTTGAAGCCTTTGCTTGTGTCTGAAGGCTCTGGTATCGGCGCGCTAGCTGATGAACGGCTTGGTCACCTCCACGTCCTCAACCACTTTGAATATGACGCTGAAACGCTGGCGATCGAGTATCGGCGGGACTTGGAAAAGGGCGGTCCTATCTCACCACCAATCAATTATTTCCCGGATGATGATCCTGCCAACCTGCCGCCACAGACATGGCGTGCAAATGCGCAGGCTTTCTATGGGAATTGGGTGCGCTGGGTCGCGGAACGGAAAGCACGCTAGACGGGCCTTGGCCTTTCAACCCGGGCAATCGTGACGACGTCTACAGCACTCGCCCCGCCGCGCTTCAGCACGGCAGAGCAGCGTTCGACGGTAGCCCCTGTTGTAAACACGTCGTCGATCAGCAGAACGCGCTTTCCGGTAATCCGGTCCCGCCAGCGTTCGTTCAGCTTGAATGCGCCGGTCAAATTGCGCTTGCGGCCAGCGGGGCTGAGCCCGGCCTGGCTGCGCGTCGCTCGGGTGCGGTGGAGCAAATCTGGCGCATAGGGAATAGTCTCAGATTCAGCCATGCGGCGGGCAAGCTCAGCGGATTGGTTATAACGCCGCCCAAGCAATCGCCGCCAATGTAGCGGTGTTGGTGCGAGGAGGTCCGCATCTGCGAGCAAATCCCGGCCTGCAGCCAGAAGCCACCGCGTCAGCAAAGGCGTCGCCTCCAGCCGGCTAGCGCGCTTGTAGGCGATGATGATGGGTCGGCTGGCATCATCGTATGCCAGCATGGCGCGGGCGCGGTCAAAGCGTGGCGGGCTGACCATGCAGGCACCGCATGTATCCCCGTCCGGCCCTTCGCCTGCACCTTCGGCTTGCAATCCAAATCCACAGACCTGGCAGACCGGCGCTGCCACAAACGCCAGCTCGCGCCAGCATTCAGGACACACACCCTGAGCCTCCGTCGTCTCTCGGCCACAAGAGAGACAACGGGGCGGGATCAGCAGATCAAGTGTGCGCCTAGCAGGTGTGCGAAGCGGTTCTAGAATGCGCGGAAGGATACGAGATCATCCCGCTCGACCTGCTTAATCAGGTCAATTTCCCAGGTGAGGTATTCCTTCATGAAGTCCTCAACAACACCTTTGCGCTCGTAGGGCTTGAGCCAGACATCATCGGCTTCATCCGCCAGATGGGTCTCACCCTGTTCGAGCGGCATTCCAGCATCGGTCCACGCCTTCGCACCACCTTCAAGGGAAGCCGTCGGTTTGCCGGTAAGCTTAGCGAGTTCCGCTGCAGCGTATTTTGCGACCAAGCCATCCTCAGATGTAGCAAGGTATCCTGGCGCATCTGGCAAGTTGGCCGCTGCCGTTTCCAAACGTGCACGGGTCGCCCACCAAGCGCCTGGGATGTGGCCCTTGCGGTAGTCCCGGCTCGTCGCGACATCTACGGCAACCCAGCCAGCGTCCAGCCTGGCCTTCGCGGCTGTGGCTGAGAGACCTTCAATATCTGTCGGCATGCCAAGTGGATGCACAGGCTGTTTGCCCACTTCCAGCCCGCCTGCAGGCAATCCGCCAGCCAGTACATGTACGTCCCAATGCATTTGGGTCAGCCAATGGGCCGTCATTGTGGCGCGGACCAGGTTTGGATCGTCGACCAGCACGAGCCTCGCGCCCCGCACGCCCGCATAGCGATCTGTCGCCTGCACCAATTGACCGCCGGGGGAGGAGATGGAGCCCGGTAAGTGGCCCGCCTCATACTCATGTGGGTGGCGGACATCTAGCAGGAAGGTGGTGCGGCTATCATCCGCCAGCCAGGTTTTCGCCGTATCCAGATCAACCTGCCCAACCTCAAACCGCTTGGCAACATCGGCCACGCGGGCCTTAGCGGCGTCGATGGCTTGGCCGGAAAGTTCCTGCGGGGCCGCATGGGTATTGCCATGCTCCAACTGGAACCCAGAGAGGTGCCAGCCCATGGTGCCGTTGCGCAAGGCGACAACCTTATTCTTCACGCCTGCATTGATGAGGGACTGCGCGCCAATGATGCTGCGTGTTCGTCCGGCGCAGTTCACGACGACAGTTGTATCGGCATCAGGCACAATTTCGCCCAACCGATAAACCAGCTCACCACCGGGGCAGCAAACGCCAGTTGGGATGTTCATGGTATTGTATTCATCCATAGGGCGGCTATCGAGCACGACCATCTTCTCGCCGCCGTCCATCATCGCTTTTAGTTCTTCAGCGGAGACGGATGGGGTGTCGAAGTGATGTTCAACGAATTCGCCAAATGCTTTGGATGGCACGTTGAAACCGCCGTAGACTTCATAACCCGCTTCGCGCCAGCCTTCGGTGCCGCCTTCAAGCACAGAGACATTCGTATAGCCAACACCCTCAAGTCGTTCGGCGGCGCGGGTGGCCATGGAGCCATCAACATCAGTTAGGATGACCGGCGTTGCGAGGCGCGGTGCCAAATCGCCGATCATCACTTCTAACCGGCCAAGCGGCACGGAGATCGCGTGCATCAAGTGGCCGTCAGAGAATGCGCGCTCGCCGCGAACATCGACAACGGCATATTCACTGGCATTGGCCTGGATCAGGTCATGCAGGGCTTTAGCGGAGATAGTTTTTGACATGCGCTTAGGCTCGCCTCTCAGGGGATTGGTCTATAGATATATGATAAGACTTTAAGCCCGTGCGCCCCGCCGCTCAAGCAAGGCTTCGCCAGACTGCATCTCATGCCGCAATCATCCTTGATCTTCGACCCATCCCTCATCCGCACCAGGCGCCTGCGCGCCCTGCCGGACTATGAAAGCTCGAGCTTCCTGCATCGGGAAATTGCGGAGCGCATGGCTGAGCGGCTGGATGACCTGACAGCCCGTTTCCCGGTCACTCTTTCGACCAATGGGCGAGGCGGTGTCTCAGCGGATGTGCTGAAGGGCAGGGGCGGCATTGAAACATTGATTGAGGTGGATGCAGCGACGGATCTGCTTCGTGATGCAGGGCTGCGCGCGGTGATGTCGTTAGAGACGCTGCCATTCGCCAATGGCGCGTTGGACTGCGTGTTCGCAGCCAATGAATTGCATCAGGTCAACGATCTGCCGGGTGCGCTCGTGCAGATACGTCGTGCCTTGCGCCCAGACGGCTTGTTCCTCGGCGCCATCTTTGGCCCGGAAACATTAAATCCGCTCCGGCTTGCGTTTCTGGAGGCTGAGGCAGCGTTGGATGCGCCAGTATCCCCCCATATCGCGCCGACGATTGATATCCGTGATGCTGCAGGTCTGTTGCAGCGTGCTGGGTTCGCACTGCCCGTGGCGGATACGGAAACGATCACCGTGTCCTACGCTAATCCGTTCAAGCTGCTGCAGGACCTGCGCAGCATGGCGGAAACGAACATCCTGCATGAACGCAGCCGCCGCCCTCTCCGCCGCGCAGTCCTGATGCGTGCGCTGGAGCTGCTGCAAGAGAAAGCCGCAGGCCCAGATGGCCGCATCAACATCCCCTTCGAAATCATCTTCCTAACCGGCTGGGCACCAGCACCAACCCAGCAACAACCTCTCCGTCGCGGATCGGGGGAGGTGAGTATGGCAAATGTATTTGGGGTGCCTGATGGCGCTAAAGACGACTAGCCCGCCCGCATAACCTGCCCGTGCAACTCGAGCTCTGGCAGCGCTAGATCCACGATCATCGGGGCGATGGCTTCTGGTTTGCGTAAGGTTGTTGGGTCTTCGCCGGGGAAGGCTTCGGCGCGGAGGCCTGTGGCCATGACACCGGGGTCGATCAAATTAACGCGAACATTGGTATGGCGGACTTCTTCGGCCCAGCAGGAAACCATGGCTTCGAGTGCGGCTTTGCTGGCGGCATATGGTGCCCAATACGCCAAACCACCTGCTGCGGCCCCTGACGTTGCGATAATGGCCCGGCCGCCGGGTGAGCGCTTCAACAGCGCGTCAAAATTTCGAATCAAACGCCAGTGCGCTGTGACATTAGCGGCAAGCGTTTTTTCAAAGGTCTCAGGTGGCACATGGGCGATAGGGGAGAGCACGCCCAGGATCGCCGCCGTTTGCACCAGAATATCCAGGCGCTGAAATCTATCAGCAATGCCAAGTGCTAGGCGGTCTGATGCGTCGCCGTCTGTCAGGTCAACGGGGGCTATGGTGGCTTTGCCGCCTGCGCTAACAATCCGATCATGCAGTGCCTCAAGCGCGCCTTGGGTGCGCGCGACGAGGATCACATGAGCACCTTCAGCGGCAAGGGCTTCGGCGGCGGCGGCCCCAAGGCCCCGTGACGCGCCTGCAATGAGCGCGATGCGGCCTTGCAGCCTGGGATTATCGTTCATTCGGCAGCCTGCTCAATTGGACGGCCAGAAAGTGCGCCGACGAGCCCGGCATCTTTATCAACCAAACGATTGGGATATGCGCCAGTGAAGCAAGCGTCGCAATATTGCGGGCGGTCATTGATACGACCCTGCTCTTCACCCATCGCGCGGTAGAGGCCGTCTGTCGAGACATAGGCCAAGCTATCTGCGCCGATCTTCTCTGCAATTTCGGCGACCGAGTAATTGGCGGCGATCAGCTCTTTCGTGTCCGGCGTGTCGATGCCGTAAAAGCAAGGGTTGACGGTCGGCGGGCTGGAAATGCGCATATGCACTTCTGCTGCTCCGGCCCTGCGGACCATGTCGACAATCTTGGCGGAAGTGGTGCCGCGCACGATGGAATCATCCACCAGAACCACCTTTTTGCCGCGCAGTACTTCCGCGTTTGCGCTGTGCTTCATTCTTACAGACAGATCGCGGATTGATTGGTTCGGCTGAATAAACGTTCGCCCAACATAATGACTGCGGACAATGCCAAGCTCGAACGGAACGCCAGCTTCATTACCGTAGCCAAGGGCGGCAGGTACGCCAGAATCGGGGACAGGCACGATAACGTCGATACCGCCGGGGGGATGGGATTCCCGGGCCAGCTCACGGCCAATGCTTTTGCGGGACTCATAGACAGAGCGCCCGCCGATCACGCTGTCAGGCCGTGCAAAATAGATATGCTCAAAAATGCAGGGGCGCGGACGGGCTTGTGGGAACGGCCTAAAGCTCTCGATGCCTTGGTCGTCAATCACAACCATTTCGCCGGGTTCGATCTCGCGCTCAAACTTGGCGCCGATCATGTCGAAGCCGCAGCTCTCTGAAGATAGTACCCAGGCGTCTTCCTTGCCGTTTGTACCCGGCAGTCGGCCTAGCGCCAGGGGGCGCACACCCATGGGATCACGCACGCCGATGAGCTTCTTGCGCGAAAGGGCAACCAGCGAATAGGCACCTTCTAGCTGCTGTAGGGCGTCAATCGCGCGCTCGACCAGCGTATTCCGCACACTGCGCGCAATCAGGTGGATGATGACTTCGGTGTCGTTCGTAGATTGAAATAACGAGCCGTCACTGACCAATCGTTTGCGGATCGACATCGCGTTGGTGAGATTACCGTTATGGGCGACGGCAAAGCCACCAAATTCAAACTCAGCGAACATCGGCTGGATATTGCCGATCATATCCTCGCCGGTGGTGGCGTAGCGGTTATGGCCAATGGCACCGCCGCCTTTGAGGCCTTCCATGCGGTCTGGATTGCCAAATACACGCTCCACATGTCCGCGCCCACGACGGGAATAGAAGCGGCCTTCGGATCGATCATAAGAGACGATGCCGCTGGCTTCCTGTCCACGGTGCTGAAGTGCGTGCAGGCCAAGGCCGGTGAGCTTCGCAGCACCAGTCGCGTTCCAGACACCGAAGATCGCGCATTCTTCGTGCATGCGATCATCGTCATAGGTCTCGGATTGCTGATGAAGCGCGTCCTGATCTTCAGGGGATTGCATTGGGCTGGTCTCCGGCAGACGGCGTTCAGGCGGGTACTATTGCTGGTTACGGATGAGGTCGTCGAGTCTCTTCCGTTCGCGCTCTTCGTAGCTACTGCCGCCAGCAGGCTGCTGCCCGCCGTTTTGCGCCGGTTGCGGGGCTGAAAGGCGGCGCGTGTTATCTGCAGTGTCGGCAATATCTTTTGCGGACTGTGCTGCGTCCTGGCCTTTGGCACGCCATTCAGGTGGCAGCATCGATTCGATTGCGGTGGCAAATTCTTTGATGAGCGGCGTGGTTTTCGCTTCCGTCACCCATTCAGGATGGTCCTGTTGTGGGACTGTCCAGGAGAATGCGAGATAGGCCACGGTTACAATCAGACCGCCACGGGCCAGGCCGAAAAGCAGGCCGAATGATCGGTTAAGCGCGCTCAATCCCTCCGCGCTTTCTAGCGCGCGCCCAATGATTCGGGCAACGATCGACAGGATCAGGAATGCGCCAACGAACAAGAGCGCGCCTGCCGCCACGTCTGCAATCAATGGTGAGGGAATATAGGAGCCTGTCAGCTCCCGCATATAAGGGTAGCCAGCGACAGCGATAGCGCCCGAGCCAACCCATGTGCCGATTGATAAAACTTCGCGCACGAAACCATGCAGAAACGCCAAAATAGCGCTTGCAGCGATAACGCCTGCTACGATGATATCAAGAGTATGAATGCCGCCATCCAACATATTTCGAACGCCCGGATTGTTCATCCATCAGCAGGGCAGCCTCATCCAAAGTTTGGATATCAGCCGCGAGATTTCAGGATGCGGGATTTAGGATTCGTCTTCGGGCCAATCTGCCGGTTTCGGCGCGCGAAGCAAGGGCTGTGCGGCCAAAAGCGTCACTAAGTCATCCACACGCTTGATTGTCTCAACCTTGACGCCCTTCATCTTGGCGTCCCCTGGAGCAGCGGCACGGCTGAAGCCCAAGCGTTCAGCCTCCTTTAGTCGCGCATCAGCTTGGGGGGCGGGTCGAACTTCACCGGAGAGCGCCAATTCGCCGTAAAAGACGCAGTCCTTCGGCGTTGGCCGTTCCAGCAGTGCGGAGGCGAGCGCAGCGGCGGCAGCAAGGTCTGCGGCAGGCTCATCGATTCGAAGCCCGCCTGCGACAGACAAAAACACATCTCGCCCGGAAAATGGCAGACCAGCACGGGTTTCAAGTACGGCAAGCGTCATGGCGAGACGAGCTGAATCCCAGCCAACGACGGCACGGCGCGGCGAGGCTGGTCCGGGCGCACCGACAAGCGCCTGTACTTCAACCAGTAACGGCCTGGCCCCCCTGAAGCCTGCGAACACAGCGGACCCTGTGACAGGCTCCCGTCCTTCACGTTCACCAACAAAAAGGGCGGAGGGGTTGGGCACTTCGGCCAAGCCAAGGCCTGTCATCTCAAATACGCCAAGCGCATCTGCTGGTCCGAAGCGGTTTTTTACTGCGCGGAGGATGCGGTAGTGCTGGCTCGTATCGCCCTCGAAATACAAAACAGCGTCAACCATATGCTCCAGCACACGGGGGCCAGCGATTGCGCCGTCCTTTGTTACGTGGCCAACGAGCAGCAGCGATGCGCCAGCACGCTTGGCTGCCGCGATCAGCAATTGAGCCGATGCGCGGACCTGGGCGACGGACCCTGGTGCCGACTCGACGCCCTCCACATACATGGTTTGGATGGAATCAATGGCGATCAGCGCCAGGTTAGGCGTGTTGACGATCGTCGCTGCTGCGGCATCTGTGGATGTTGCTGTAGCGAGTAGCAGCGGCGCATCTGCAAGGCCGAGACGATCTGCGCGGTCGCGGATCTGGTCCGCACCCTCTTCCCCTGAGACATAGATGACTTCGCGGCCAGATTTGGCGACAGCGCCAAGCGCCTGTAGCAGTAGCGTTGATTTGCCAATGCCTGGATCGCCGCCGAGCAATACGGCACCACCGCGCACCAATCCGCCGCCTAATACGCGGTCAAATTCTGCGAGGCCAGTTGGTGTGCGAGGGGCAGGGGGGCCGCCGCCAGCCAGCGATTCAAGTTCTAGGGAGCGAGCGCCTGGGCGATTGCGGCGGGCGGCGGTTGCTTTGCCGCCAACAGGCACGGATTCCGGCCGCGCTTCCTCAACAATGGAGTTCCATTCGTTGCAGTTCTCGCACTTACCCGACCAGCGCCGGGTGACGCTGCCGCAGGACTGACATACGAATTGGCTGGTACTTCTGGCCATTCCGCGCTAGCGCCGGACGGCCATCTGGATTGGCCCTTCCGCTCGGCCACGAACGAACTGGTCCACCATCTCATGGTCTGGCGCGTCCAGGTCCTTAACGCCACCAGTCCAAATAATTTGGCCTTCGTAGATCATCGCGACTTTGTCAGCGATCGTGCGTGCACTTCGCATATCATGAGTGATGGTGACGGCGGTGGCGCCCAGATCACGGACGCATTCAACGATCAGTTTATTGATGACGTCGCTCATGATCGGATCGAGGCCAGTTGTGGGCTCATCGAAGAAAATTATTTCAGGCTCGTCAGCAATAGCGCGGGCAAGGGCGACGCGCTTCTGCATGCCGCCGGAAAGCTCTACCGGCAACAGTGTCGAGACATGTTCATCAAGGCCGACCCGGGCCAATGTATCGATAGCTTTGATGCGTGCTTGCTGGCGGTCCATAGCACCGGATTGGATCAGGCCGAAGCCGACATTCTCCCAAACGGGCAGGCTGTCGAATAATGCGCCACCCTGGAAAAGCATGCCAATCTTGGCATTTACGGTGTTGCGGAGCCGGGCAGAGGCGCCAACGACGTCCTCACCGTCTACTGCAACGATACCTTTATTCGGACGGGTAATGCCAAGCACTGTCTTGATCAGTACGGACTTGCCAGAGCCTGATCCGCCGATGATGACGAGGGACTCGCCAGGATCAACGGCCAGGTCTACGCCACGCAGCACCTGCTTCGGCCCAAAGGCCAGATGCACATCTTCGAACGATATTTTGGGTTGGCTGCTCATTTGCTGAAGAAGCTTTCTGTCAGCACGTAGTTCGCGACGAGGATAAGGATGGCGGAGGATACAACAGCGTTCGTAGTTGCAATGCCGACGCCCTGCGCGCCGCCGCGACTGTTATAACCGTGATAGCAGCCCATCAGCGTTACGATAAACCCAAAGACGGCGGCTTTGACGAGGCCGGACATGACATCCAGCGTTTCCACGAATGCCCAAGTCTGCTGCACATAGGCGGATGGATTGAAATCCAACCGATATACACCGACCAAATATCCGCCCATCACGCCAATAATATCGCCAACCAGCACCAGCAGCGGCAGCGTTAGGACGCCAGCGATGATGCGGGGGGCCACCAAGTATTTCATCGGGTTGGTGGAGAGCGTGGACAGCGCATCAATCTGTTCTGTCACGCGCATAGTGCCGATTTCGGCGGCCATTGCAGCGCCGACCCGGCCTGCCACCATTAGCCCAGCCAGCACGGGGGCCAGTTCGCGGGTCATGGAGAGGACAACGACGCTGGCGACCGCGCCTTCAGCGGAAAATCGGGCAAACCCGGTATAGCTTTGAAGCGCCAGCACCATGCCGCTAAACAATGTTGTCAGCGCTACAACAGGCAGCGAGTAATAGCCGACATCAACCAGCTGCCTGAGCATCTGTCGGAAGTGCATGGGCGGCGTTACGACATGATAAAGCGCGCGCCCGGCGAAAATTGCGACGCGTCCAGTCGCTGTGAAAAACGCAAGGACAACGGCACCAATGCTAGCAAGCGGGTTCAAGCGGATATCTCCGGCATTGCGGGCAGGTAGCGGCGCTCATAGCGGGCACCCAGGCTTGTTAGAATTTCATAGCCGATAGTGCCGGCGGCTGCGGCAAGATCGTCTGCGCTTTGATGTGGTCCGATCACTTCGGCCCAACCCCCAGGAACAACTTGGCTTTCCAACATATGGCTGACATCGACCGCAATCAAATCCATAGATATGCGGCCCAGAATAGGAGCAGCTTCGCCATTGATCCAAATGCGGCCATCGCCGCCGATACAGCGATGTAACCCATCCGAATACCCTGCTGCAATCACCGCGATGCGCGCGCCGGCTTTGGCGGATACTGTGGCACCGTAGCCCACACACTCATTTCGGCTCAAAACGCGTGTCTGTAATATGCGGACTCGCAAGTTGACGGCGGGGCGCATTGGGTTTGGCTGCGCGGGTGTTGGGTTCAACCCATAAAGCGCCATGCCGGGCCGTGCGCCGAACCTATTAAATGCCTCACCCAGGAACATACCGCTGGAATTCGCGAAGCTGCGGACGATGGCTGCGGGAACATTGGCGGTCGCCGCATGAAAGCGTTCCAGTTGCTCCATATTCAGTGGATGCGATGGTTCATCCGCGCAGGCGAGATGGGTGGAGACTTCGGCGATGGCAGCGTGTTCTGTATTCGAGAGCGCAGCGAATAAAGCAGGAAACGCAGCATCATCAAAGCCGAGACGCGTCAAGCCAGTATCGATATGGAGCATTGCAGGAAGAGCAGAGCCGTTCGCTTTTACATCATCCCGCCAGAATTCCAGTGCGTCTGGCCCATTTAATGACGGGATCAAGGCAGATCCGCGACATCGTGCGAAGCCTTGGGGTAACACTGGCGCCAGGATGATAATTGTTGCGTCTGGCAGGACACGGCGTAGGCGCTGACCCTCACCGGATTGCGCTACGTAAAACCGCCTGGCACCGGCAGTCCAAAGCGCTTCGGCGACAGGCTCCAAGCCCAGGCCATAGGCATTCGCCTTCACGACCGCACCTGTTTCAGTTGCGCCATTGCGCCCATTCAGTAGCAGCCAATTGGCCTGAATGGCGGCCAGATCAATGGATAGCAGGCCTGGTTCGCCAGTGTCCGCCAAATCATTCATAGCCGGCGTAATCGCCAGCATGTTCCTCGCGGTCGCTGAAGCGGGTGCGGGCACCTTCAAAGGCCAGCATTACTTTATCCGTCGGCCCATGGCGCTGTTTGGCAATGATGACTTCAGCCAGGCCATGAACGCGGTCCATTTCGGCCTGCCATTGGGCGTGTTCTTCGGTGTTCTCCGCGGGCTCTTTCCGGTCGAGGTAATATTCATCGCGGTACACGAACATCACGACATCTGCGTCCTGCTCAATCGACCCTGATTCACGTAGATCAGCCAGTTGCGGCCGCTTGTCTTCGCGTTGCTCGACAGCACGGGAAAGCTGAGAAAGCGCGATCACCGGAACATTCATTTCCTTGGCGATGGCTTTTAGGCCACGGGTGATCTCTGAAATTTCCTGGACGCGGTTGTCGGACCTTGCCGAGCGCGGGGGCTGCATCAGCTGCAAATAGTCCACCACAATTAAGTCCAGACGTTTCTCCGTCCGCAGTAACCGCCGGGCACGTGTGCGCAACGCCGAGACGGTGATTGCCGGAGTGTCATCTATAAACAGGCTCAAGCGGGAGAGATCTTCAGCGGCTTCAAACACTTTGTCGAAGTCGTACTGGTCAATTTGGCCGCGCCGAACACGGTCTGATGGAACGCCAGATTGCTCGGCCAGAATACGAAGCGCCAATTGCTCGGATGACATTTCGAGGGAATAGAAGGCAACGACGTGTTTCTTCTCCGTCTCGCCCTCATCCAGCACGACGCTTTTTGCAGCATTAAAGGCAATGTTCGTGGCAAGCGCGGTTTTGCCCATTGCGGGACGACCAGCCAGGATAATCAGATCAGAAGGTTGCAGGCCGCCAAGTAAATCATTCAGGCGCTTAAAGCCTGTCGGTGTTCCGGTCAGTTGGCCCTCGCGCTTGAATGCGGACTCGGCCATTTCAATTGCGCTGGCCAAGGTATTTGCAAAGGACTGAAACCCGGATTCGCCCATGCCGGAAACGGCCAAATCAAACAGCCGCTGTTCGGACGATTCGATAAGCGCATCAGCATCAAGGTCCGGGTCCGCGCCATAGGCGTCATTCACGGTATCTGTGCCAATGTCGATGAGTTCACGGCGGAGATACAGATCATTGATCATGCGGGCATAGTCGGCAGCGTCGACCACATTGGCGGCACCGGCGGCAAGTTCCGCCAGGTAGCGCGCGCCGCCAAGGTCTTTCAGCG
>JBDQJI010000062.1:0-23732 GCA_040263875.1 Alphaproteobacteria bacterium | reverse complement strand
TCTTTGACGGCACGGCTGCCCGACGTCTTCGGACTGTTGGATTTTGCTCTCATCTTCGTTCCTTCGTCACTGCGATGAGACCAAAATCCTCCTCTAAATTATACCCTCAATCTGTCTCATAGGACCTGACGCCGGACAGCGTCATTAATCGGCGATTGGAGGCTTCTTGTGTCAGGACCGCAAATGAAGACACCGGGCGTATACATCGTTGAAAAAGATGCTTTTCCGAATTCAGTGGTCGAAGTACCCACCGGAATACCGGTGTTCGTCGGCTATACCGAAAAGGCAAAGCGTGGTGCCCAAGCTTTGCAGAATGTGCCTACGCGCATTTCATCGCTAGCGGAATACCATTCGATCTTTGGCGCTGGTCCGAACACGATTGTTGAATCAGATAAAGATACAGGCGCACTTGGGTTCGTCTCAGACAGCCGGTTTTTGATGTATCTCGGCTTGCGATTGTTCTTCAGTAATGGCGGCAGCACATGCTGGATTGTTTCGGTCGGTGGATATGGGGACGGCCCTGTTTCTGCGTCCGCGTTAATGGACAACCCCTTGAAGCTTCTGGCAGGGGAGCCAGAACCATCTATCATATTGGCACCCGACGCCGCACTCTTGGAAATTGATGAATGGTCCAAGGTCGCGAATGCATATTTGGATCATTGCGGGAACTTGATGAGCAGGGTCGCGATCCTGGATGTTTTGGGCGGCGATGCAGAACGAAATTTGGACGCGAAGACCGATGTCATTTCTGGCAGCGAGGGCGGCTTTCGTTCAAAAATCACCAGTAAATCAACCTCATATGGCATGGCATATTATCCATGGGTCGATACCAATCTTCTTGATGCGTCCACGATTGGGTTAGATGACATTGGGCCAAATTTACGCAAGAAGCTCTCACAGTTTGTTGCTGATGAAATAGACGCGGACGCTCAGCCTGGTAGTTCTGCTGAAGCACGTAACAAAGATATCAAAGCACTGGCCCAAGCCATTGAAGAGGCTGATCCAGCCAAAGGTAAGGAAACTCACCAATCCGCAATGGCTTTCAGTTCTAGCTACAAGAACGTGATGAGCCAAGTTTTGGCAATGCTCAACCGAATGCCGCCAAGCGCCGGCATGGCTGGAATATTTGCCCAGACAGATCAATCTTTAGGCGTGTTCAAAGCGCCAGCGAATACAAGTATGAATTCTGTAGTGCGGCCCGCTGTTGATATCTCTAGCACTGAACAAGAAGACCTGAACGTGCCGTTAGACGGCAAGGCGATCAACGCAATCCGTACTTTTGCCGGTCGGGGTGTATTGGTCTGGGGCGCTTGAACTTTGGATGGCAATAGTCAAGATTGGCGATACATCAATGTACGCCGCACGATGATTATGCTTGAACAATCAATAAAGTACGCTGCGCAAGCCTATGTCTTTAAACCGAATGTGGCTTCGACCTGGCAAACCGTGAAAGTAATGATCGAGAATTTCCTGAACAATCAATGGAAAGCGGGCGCCCTGGCTGGGGCAACGCCCGCAAATGCTTTTGACGTGGCGGTGGGGTTGGGCAGTACAATGACAGGGCAAGATGTTCTCGACGGTTATATGAATATCACCGTTAAGGTTGCAATTACGCGGCCCGCTGAGTTCATTGTTCTCACGTTCCAACAGAAGATGCAGACTTCCTAATCATGGAAACATTAAACGGATCAAGATTTTGAGTGTTGCTTCATGAGCAATTATTATCCACCGACTGCGTTCAGCTTCGCCGTCAGACTAATCGGCCCCGGCGCTGAGGCTATCGATGGAGCATTTCAGGAAGTGAGTGGTTTGGGTGACGAACGGCAGGTTCGTGAGCTCGAAGAAGGGGGCGAGAACCGTTTCGTCCATAAACTTCCTGGTTCGATAAAGCACTCCAACTTGGTTTTGAAACGCGGTCAATTGGCCCACAAGTCCCGCCTGTTTGCATGGTGCCAGCAGACATTGGAGGGGAGTTTAACGCAGAAAATCGAACCGTAAGACATCAGTGTCAGCCTTTTGGACTCAAGAGGTGCCAATGCATTAACGTGGGTCGCCCACCGTGCATGGCCGGTGAAATGGTCGATTGAGAGACTTATTGGATCGGGCGACACGATAGCCATTGAGACCTTAGAATTTGCCTATGTGACCTTGAGCCGGAAGGTCCATGAATTATCTTAGGTCTACTCCGCAATTTCGATAGGGTCGCCCAAGGTATGCATCAGCCTGTTCGCCCATCCGAATAGGGCTGCTGATAGGACCAGATCCAGGACTTCGTCTGGCCCGAGGCCGGCAGCGGTAAGGGCGGACATATCATCCTTCGATACATCAGGTGGGCTTTTGGATAGTTTGACGGCGAAGCTGAAGATTGCGGTCTGGCGCGGATTCAATTCGGCGGCCTCACCATCAGCAAAGATACGCTCTATGACGGAGACATCTTTTGCCAGCTGATTATAGCGGCTGGCATGGACGGCTGCACAATAGACGCAGCGGTTGACGATAGATGCGCCGACGGCCCCCAATTCCCGTTCCGTACGGGACAGCCCGCCACGATTGTACATGATGGCGTTAAATAAGGGCGTGCGCTCTCGCAGCGTTTCACTATCGCGGGCAAGGACCAGAACATATTCCGATACCTTCGTATTCGACGGCGTGACCTTCAGCGCATCCAATTGGTCTGGCGTTGCATCTTCAAGCTTGATCGGCGTGACGCGCGGGCGCCAGTGCGGAACAATTGCGGTGAACTCGCGGATTGGGTCACTCATGCGGCGTCTCCGATGAGCCTGAGGCCGACGGTTAAGCGTATCTGATAGCTCAAGAACGCGACGAGTTCTGATAGTCGCACGATGTCATCTTCTGATACGCCAGCGTCTGTAAGCGCTGGGATATCCGCCGCAATGACGGCCTTAGTATCCGTTGTGACCAAATCGGTATGGCGCAGAATTGCACGCAGCCAGACGTCGCCGCCACCATCAAAAGCGGGATCAGCAATTTGGTTGATCTCCGTTGGTCCGCTGGTGCTATCCATCAATGTCGCAAAGTGCGCTGCCAAGGGTTCTTCCTGGCTCAATCGTGCCATACGACAGGATAATGCGGCGCGCATTTTGTGGGACATGCCGCCAGGTTCATCAGGCTTCAATGCGGCGTCGTGGGCCTGCTGCGTCATCGTCAGGATGTCACTGCGGCCAGATAGAGCATCTGCCAATGGGCCATCGGTCCGTATTCCGCTCGCCTTTACCGTGGCGGTTTCAAAAATATCTGTCACGTTTCGGCTCCCTTATCAGATGGACTGGCTTCACCACGGTGGACATCCATCCGCGCAGATTATGGTGTGGCTTTGGGCTGTGCAGGTCAATTGATCCTGTTCAGCGTAAAAGCACATGCTCAATCATTTGGAGGTCCGCGTTATGCGTCCCGTCAAGATTTCGACCTTGTCCTTCAACTACTTCAATTTGCCGCTTTGGGCCGGGCAGCATCAAGGCATATTTGCGGATGAGGGTCTGGATGTTGAGATTGAGGTGCATGAAACGATTGACGCCGTTTATGAGCGTCTCCGGGATGGCCATGTGCAGTTTTCTCGCGGCACCACGGAACATGTGATAATTGACCGGGAGCAAGGTGGCGATCAGGAAATCATTGGCGGAAATTTGAACAAGCTGCCGTTCTCGCTAATCGGCGCTAAGCACATCAAGTCCATTGAAGGCTTGCGGGGCGGTCGCGTGGGCGTCTCCTCAATCGCTGCTGGTAGCTCATCGCTAATCATGAAAATCTTTGCTGCCCATGGCTTGGAGTACCCGCGTGATTATACGTTGATTCCCTGCGGTCCCATTCAAGCACGATGGGAGCAATTGCAGTCCGGTGAAATTGATGCGGGCTTACAGGGCGTGCCGCTCAATCACATCGCGCTCGACGCTGGATATTCAGACCTTGGCGATATGAGCAGTGTGTTCCCGGACTTCCAATTTTCGTCATTGAATGTTGATCGCCGCTGGGCGCGGGAGAATTCGGAAACCGTTACCGCTTTCATGCGTGGCTGGATCAAGGCGCATCAATGGGTCTTCGCCAACCATGTAGAGAGCAGCAAAATCGCGGTCAGCGAGAGCGGGGTCGCACTGCGTTACAATGAGCGCGCTTGGGATGAATATGTTGCGAAAGCAATATTTCCAGCTGACGGCACCGTGAGCGTTGCAGCGGTGCAAACCCTGATAGACGTTAGCGCCCTTATTCGCGCCTTACCCACACGCGGCACCATACGGGCAGAGACGTACATCAACTCATCATATATCGATGCCGCTGCGTTGAGCGTCTAGGAAAGTGCGCCTACCAAGCGTCGATCATTGGCCGCTTCTTACCAGTACGAGGTGGAGGCGGACGGTTGGACGCTAGGAGGTTCGCAAGCCAAGGGCGGGACTGCGCCGGATCGATGACGTCATCGATGCCAAAGCGTGTGGCCCGCTCCAAGGCTTTGCCATCTTCATAGGCTTCGGCGACCATTTTCTCGTAGTAAATGCGACGGGCTTCAGGGTCTTCAATTGCGGCTAGCTCGGCCCGGTAGCCAAGCTTGACCTGGCCTTCAAGTCCCATCGGCCCAAACTCGCCCGTAGGCCAAGCGACAGTGGACATAGGGCTTCTGAAGTTACCACCCGCCATTGCGATTGCACCCAGGCCATAGGCCTTCCGGGTGATGAGCGTGAAATAGGGAACAGTCAGATTGCACGCGACAACAAACATCCGTGCTGCGTGGCGGACCAGCGCCGTCTTTTCAACCTCCGGCCCGACCATGATGCCGGGCGTATCGCAGAGATGCAGAATAGGTACATCAAAAGCATCACACACCTGCATGAACCGTGCAGCTTTATCGGCACCATCACTATCAATGGCACCGCCCAGCATTGCAGGATTATTAGCGATAACCCCGACAGCGCGGCCTTCTACACGCATCAACGCCGTTATCATGGTGCACCCAAAGCTGGGCCGAAGCTCCAGCACTTGGCCTTCGTCCGACATGGTCTCAATGACCTGACGGACATCATAAACACGCAATCTGTTCTCTGGCACGATTCGCCGCATCTGCCGCTGGTCCGGCTCGGCCCAAGTTTTCAGGCGGCCCTGGAAATAAGAAAGATACTTCTTCGTGACCTGTACGGCCTCCGCTTCATCGGCGACCAGAATATCAATGACGCCGTTCGGGGCCTGCACAGACATTGGGCCTATTTCTTCCGGGGTGAAGACCCCAAGCCCGCCGCCTTCCACCATGGCAGGCCCACCCATGCCAAGGTTGGCGTTCTCTGTCGCGATAATAACATCGCAAGCGCCTAATAGTGCCGCATTGCCAGCAAAGCAGCGGCCAGAAACGACGCCGATCATGGGTGCTAGGCCAGATAATTTGCCGAAATGGCTGAAGGTCGTCTGCCCTACAAATCCGCCATAATCCACATCGCCCGGGCGCCCGCCGCCGCCTTCTGCGAACAGCACGAAAGGCATCCGCCCTTGTTCGGCGACATCAAGCAGACGGTCAGTTTTCCAGTGATTATGGACACCCTGGGTTCCAGCGAAGACCGTGTAGTCATAGGCCATGACAGCAGCGCGGGCATCTGGATCGTCGAACAGATCGCCATTGATTTTACCAACCCCTGTGACGAGGCCATCAGCAGGGCTGCGGGTAAGAAGGTCTTTAAGACCGCGGCGCTGGCGTTGCGCTGCGACGACGAGCGGCCCGTATTCGACGAAGCTGTCTGGATCGATCAAGTCTTCGACATTTTCCCGAACGGTGCGTTGACCCGTCTTCCGCCGCCGGGCAACGGCATTGGGGCGATTTTCATCCAAGTTCAGGTTTTGCCGCGCCAAGACTTCAGCAAGATCGGGCCGGATTTCATCGAGATCAATCTCGTCAGCCACAATCTCAGCCGTACCATGATCATCGATAGGCTCAAGCGTCATCAGCGCCTGTCCATCCCAGAGCGTGTCGCCGGGTTCAACATGAAGCGCGCGGACAATGCCGGAGGAGTCTGCCGCCACGACATGTTCCATCTTCATGGCTTCCATGATCGCCAACTGGTCTCCGCGCCGTACTGTGTCGTCGATGGCGACTGCAAGAGAGAGAATTGTGCCTTGTAGGGGGGCCGACATTACCGTCATTCCGTCTGCAATTGCGACATGCGCGCCTGGGCCTGCTGTCGCCATGCTGCTTGATTGGTTTGCCTGGCCGTATGAAAGAACGGCGAGCGGGTCCGCGCCATCTACTTTGGCACCAGCACGGCCAGCGATTGATCCGTCCCCCTTAGTTTCGGGTGTGAAATAGAGGTTGGGGTGGGTTGAGCCAACAGAAGTCGCGAAATCAGCTGCATGGTCTTCGACGAAGCGGGTGTGAACATCACCCGCCTGAACGCTGGGATTACGAATGAGGTTCTGCAGGAAGGCAATGTTCGTTGGCGCGCCCGTAATGTTGAACTCACAAAGCGCCCGGTAGCCCTTGTTCATAACGTCCTGGAGCTTGTTAGAGCGCGTATGGACGATCAACTTTGCCAATAGGGAGTCATAGGCTGGATTGGTGCTGTATCCAGCGTACCCATAGCTGTCGACGCGAATGCCTTGGCCTGACGGCGCATCGAAGGCGGTGATAAGTCCGCCGCCGGGCTTGGCCTCGCCATCTGTACCCATGGTTTCAGTGTTGATCCGAAGCTGCATCGCGATACCGCGCGGGCTAGGGACCTTGTCAGGCGTAAGGCCAAGTGCTTCTAGACTCTGGCCATCGGCGAGCTTGAGCTGTAGTTCGACGAGGTTCAGGCCGGTGACTTCTTCGGTGACGGTATGCTCGACCTGCAGGCGAGGATTGGCCTCAATGAAGAAAAACGCGCCAGTGTCGGCATCAACAAGAAACTCAATTGTGCCGAGGTTTAGGTAATGCGCTGCTTGACCAAGCTTGAGGGAAGCCGCGATCAGCTTATCTCGTACGTCTGAATTCAAGCCGGGCGCTGGAGCTAGCTCGACAATCTTTTGGCGCCGCCTTTGTAAGGAGCAGTCCCGTTCCCAGAGATGGGAAACTGTATTGCCGTCGCCAATCAACTGCACTTCGATATGGCTCGCCTGTTGCACCAGTTGCTCAACATAAAGGTCACCATTGCCGAAGGCTGACTGCGCTTCTGAATGGCAGCGCTCGAATGCCTCGGCGAGCTCATCAACGCTAAAGGCAGGCCGCATGCCGCGCCCACCGCCGCCCGCAACCGCTTTCACCATCACGGCACCATCGGGGCCTAGATCGGATAGGAAAGCTGTCGCTTCTGCCAGCGTCGTTGGCGCAGATGTCCCGGCGAGAGTCGGAACCCCAACCTCCGCCGCCAATTTGCGCGCGGCGTGCTTGTCACCAAAAAGCGTCAGCGTTTCCGGGCGCGGACCGATGAATGTTAGGCCAGACTTTGCACAAGCCTCTGCGAACGCTGCATTCTCTGAAAGGAAGCCATATCCTGGATGGATCGCTGTAGCGCCTGCATCAAGTGCTGCGGCGATGATTGCGTCACTGTCCAAATATGCCGCGACACCGCGACCGGGCAGGAGGCGCGCCTCATCAGCCTTCTGCGTGTGGAGGCTTGAGGCGTCGTCGGCTGGATATACCGCTACGGTTTTCAGATTTAGCTCCGCAGCAGCTCGGCAGATCCGCACCGCGATCTCGCCACGGTTTGCTACTAATAACTTGCCCGTAATCATCTGCAATCCTGTCCAAAAAACCAGCCGCGCTGTCGCGAGTGTGGAAATATTGAACAAGGATATCTGGCGCTTTACGATCGGCCAAGCTGGCGCACGGAATGCAAAAAATGCACCTAAACGCACAACGGCGGAGCCCCGTTCAGGACTCCGCCGTAGCACAAGCTAGTAAGGCATTTTGAGTGCGAGGCGTGTTATGAGCCCCAGCCGCTCACGGCTTTGACTTCGCAGAAGTCTTCCAGGCCCCACATACCGCCTTCGCGGCCGTTGCCGGATGCTTTGACGCCACCGAAGGGCGCACCAGCGCCGCGTGGCTGGCCGTTCATTTCGACCATGCCTGAGCGCAACTCCATGGCCACGCGGCTGCGACGCGCATCGTCGCCGCTTTGGACATAGCTGGTGAGGCCGTAGGGCGTGTCATTGGCGATGGCGATTGCCTCATCTTCCGTGTCGAATGGAATGATGGAGAGGACCGGGCCAAAGATTTCTTCCCGTGCGATGGTCATGTCGTTGTTCACATCTGCGAACACTGTCGGACGACAGAAGAAGCCACGGTTCAGGCCGTCTGGACGCCCCACACCGCCAGCAACCAACCGCGCCCCTTCATCAATCCCAACCTGGATCAGGTTCTGGATTTTCTCGAACTGAGCACCGCTGACGGCTGGTCCCATGTGGCGACCGTTGGACCCGGCGGGGCCAACCTCCAGAGCTTGTGCAGCAGCAGCTGCTGCCTCTACGGACTGGTCATAGATTTCGCGCTGTACCAGCATCCGTGTCGGTGCATTGCAGGATTGTCCGGTATTGTTGAAGCAGTGCATTGCACCACGGCGGACGGCTTTTTCGTCTGCGTCTGCAAATACGATGTTGGCACCCTTGCCGCCAAGCTCCAGGTGAACGCGCTTCAGCGTTTCAGCAGCATTCTTGGAGATCAAACGCCCAGCGCGGGTTGAACCGGTGAAGGACACCATGTCGATGTCCGGATGGCCCGAAAGCTGCGTGCCAACGCCCGGTCCGTCGCCATTCACCAGATTGAACACGCCGGCAGGAACACCAGCCTCATCCAGAATTTCAGCGAAGATGAGCGCATTCATCGGCGCGATTTCAGACGGCTTTAGCACCATCGTGCAACCGGTGAGTAGGGCTGGGATGACCTTCAACATGATCTGGTTCATCGGCCAGTTCCACGGTGTAATCATGGCAATGACGCCAGCTGGGTCCATGACGATGCGGTCATTCGGCGCGTGGTCACCAAGGGGGCGCACAAACTCAAAGTTCTCAGCAGCTTTGATGAAGTTGGTGATGTGGCCAAGGCCTGCAGGTGCCTGCTGCTGCTTCGCCATGTCAATGGGCGCGCCCATTTCCTGGCTGATAGCGGCGGCCATGTCATCCATACGGCTTTTATAGATTTCGCGGATTTTCTTCACCAGCGCCAAGCGTTCTGCGGGCGGGGTCTTGGACCAGGCTGGGAAGGCGCGTTTAGCGGCGGCAACGGCGGCGTTCGTGTCAGCTTCGCCACCAAGTGAGATGGTCGCAAATGCATCCTCGGTTGAAGGATCGATAACCTCCAGCGCTGTGCCTTGCTGCGGGGTGACCCATTTGCCGTCGATGTAGAAGTCAGTTTTGTTGATCATGATATGTCCTGTGCCTGTTGAATTGGGCCTGAAGATGTCCGTCACCTTGATATGTAAGGTGATAGAGCCGTGGATTTAAGCGCGGCATCGCGTCCCTGCCATGGTGTCTAATTATGTGCCGGTTCCGCCAGGAGGCAACCGTGCTCAATGCGCCTGCCACACGACCGGAAAGAGATCGCTATCAAGTGGTGCGCCGCTTGGAATGCCTGGGTCGCGCAGCATGCGTTGCAAATTCGGACGCGGATTATATGTCACATCATCGCCAGCCCAGCGCTGGACGTAGGCGCGCCTTCGCTCGTCATTGCTGGCATTACCCGGCGCGCCATGCAGTGTGAGAGCATGATGGAGGGTGCAATCGCCCGGCTCCATTGTGAACTGGGCGATGTCATGCTTGTCCCGTTCTGCATCAATATCGGGCACTTCGGGCAAGTCTTCGGTGTATTTCTGATTGGGATCGAATGATACGGCTAGAAAGCGTTTGCCCCAGCGGTGTGAGCCTTTGATATATTCAACCGCACCGGTTTCAGGCGTGACCGGATCGAGTGCTACCCAAAGTGTTGAAATTTGGTCACCTGCGACGGGCCAGTATGTTCCATCATGATGCCAGAGCGTGCGTGTAGATGTGCCCGGCTCTTTGACGAGTATCTGATCAAAGATCACGTTGATCTTGTTCGCACCCATTAGCGTTCCCGCAATTTCTGCACCCGGGGAATCGAACACGGCACGTTTGAAGCCATCGATATGATGCCAAATAAACGTGTCGCTGAAGAAATTGCCCGTCGCCCCGTCTTCGTTGATGCTCTTAACGAGGCCAGACGGATTGGCCTTATCCGCTTCAATCGATTCACGCAGGAGTGTGACCCAGTCCGCATCAAACAGCCCTCTCAGGCACACGATTCCATCCCGCTGATAGGTCTCAATTTCTTCAGCAGTGATGGCACGGGGTAGGGGGCTAGGCATGGATCAATTTTCCTTTGGAGATTGGAGGCCGGAATTAAGATTAGCGCTCCATGATAGACGCGTCGATGCAGTTTTGTATGTTACTAATACTCCCGTTCGCACCTAAATCCACGTTGGGCAAAGCACTGTGGGTCTCTGTTCATAGAAACCGTTGGTAATCGCCAGATTGAGCGCATAAATGCGCTTTCAAAATGGCTCTGTTTTGCTGCGATAAATCTCGAGATAGCCGAAGTTTTTACTGTTAGCGAATAGGGCTGATCATTTAGGCAGAACTTAAGCGGTTATATTTTCGATAGTTTTGTTTTAGGCTATCACATTCACATAACCGTAGCTCGAAAGCTCAAATCTATGGCCGATGCCCTCAAAAAGGCGCTCGAAACGAATTACAATGCAATTGGATCAGCAATGATCGAGAAGCTCTACAGTGAGAACTTTCTCTCGCTGAGCGGCGCTGACGGAACAGATCGGCTGGTTGCTGCAAGTGGGACAGAAGAGAGCGCGCATGTGTTGGATATTGGCTGCGGTTTAGGTGGCCCTGCCATGCGAATTGCAAGCGAACATGGCCGGAAGGTCACAGGCGTTGACCTAGTGGCGACCAATGTAACGACGGCACGCGAACGGGTATTGGAAGCCGGATTGTCAGACCAGGTCCAAATTATGGAAGGTGATGCCACAGCGTTACCGTTCGCTGAAGGAACTTTCGACGCCGTATTCAGCCAGGATGCCCTTTGTCACGTTCCTGACAAGGATGCCGCACTCGAAGAAGCCGCAAGGGTAGTTATGCAGAACGGTGCTATTGGCCTCACCGACTGGGTTGAAACCGATAAGATGACGGAAGCGCGTAGGGCTGAAGTGCTTGATGCATTGTCAGCGCCAAATCTGCAAACCCAAGCTGGATATGAGCAAACGATGGAAGGCCATGGCGTCCAGGTGACTGTGAGTGAGGATATCAGCAGCGTCTTTGCCGGATTTTACGATGGCGTGATGGTGCGCTTGAAAAAGATGGAAGCAGAGATTTCAGATCGCTTCAGTCCTCGTGTTTTCACGATCATGATGCAGAAGAATGGTGTGTTCCAAACGGCTTTCGCAGAAGGCAGCTTAGGTGGTGCTTTGGTGGTCGGACGTCGCAAATAAGGCGGAACATGCTTTAAACCCCAAAGGGGCGCGTAATCGGGTAAGCTTTAGGGAACAAGGGAAAGGTCGATGCCATGCTACCGCTCCTTAAAACCCGATATGCGTTCCGCTTTTTCGTTGTCTGCGTCATATTGGTCTGTGCATATTGTACCTATTACGCAGGACCGACTTTTCTCTACACCGTCTTGGGTTTAAGCGGCATTGCGGCATCGGTGATGATCGCGCGCAAGTACGGTCTCATCTCCGGTAGACGGGTGTATGATTTTGACCTGCCAGAAGACAAAGAACCTCAATAGGTTGGATTAAATTGGCCGCGCAATTAGCTAAATTCACTGTTTGGGACTACAGCTATGTCTAGACCTATCCGCCGTGTCGTAACCGGCCATGACGCAAATGGCGTCGCCACTGTCATTATGGATTCAAACGCGACCTGCATCCTCAGCCGCCCAAACCGCCCCGGCGTTACGCTCACCAATCTTTGGCAGAACGATAAGACGCCGGCAGCTATGGAGCGCCATGACGATCCAGTTGACGGGCCGCTGAAGCTCCAGCCACCGAAGCATGGTTCGGTCTTTCGCATCGTCCAATTCGATCCGGAGAACCCGGAAGAACTGGCAAAGCTGGATGGCAAGTCTGCCTTCGCTGAGATGGGTGCTGGTGATAATGTTGTCGAGAATGCCAGGCATCCTTTCATGCATCGCACGGACTCGCTCGACTATTCGGTGATCCTGACCGGCGAAATCTACATGATGATGGACGATGAAGAGTATCTGCTGAAAGCCGGCGATACCGTTGTCCAACAAGGCACCAATCATGCCTGGTCCAACCGTGGCACTGAGCCTTGCCAAATCGCGTTTATCCTGACCGATGCAGTGAAGTAGTGTTGGCTTAAGCAGGTGGCCTGCGATTGCCATCATTGGCAGACCGGTGTTTGATAGGGGCCTAGCCAATAGTGCGGCCACCGAGGGGTAGCTCCTGTGCGCTATGGCGTTCTTTAATCTGCAAGAGGCTTTGAGCAGACAATGGCTGAATCAGGAACGAAAGACGCGCCAGCGCGCAAGAATGATCCGAATAAGATGGCGGCGCGGGTCGCGTTTGATCCGACGGTGCCCAGCGATAAACCGCAGGATTATTACGACACAATCAAGCAAAGATTCGCCGAAGAGCGCGATGTTCGGCTGAAGTACCGTCCAGAGGGCCTGAGCCAATATACGTCAGAACTCGAAGGCGATCTGGCTAAGTATGAGGTCGATCCTTACGCCGAAGAACAGACTGAGCGCGAACCAATCACTGATCACGTCGAATGCCTGTTTATCGGCGGCGGGTTCTCCGCATTGCTGACGGCAGCACGCCTGCGGGAACGCGGCGTTGAGAGCATCCGTATCGTAGAGCGCGGCAGTGATGTGGGCGGAACTTGGTACTGGAACCGATATCCAGGTGCGGCGTGCGATGTTTCCGCTTATGACTATCTGCCATTGCTGGACGAATTGGGTTACGTGCCGAACAGCTTCTTCGCGAAGGGGCCAGAGATTTACGCACACTGCCAAGCGATCGCGAAGAAATATGACCTGTATGATCTGGCCGTCTTTCAGACCACGGTCACAGCAACCCACTGGGATGAGAAAGAGAAGATTTGGCGCCTTGAGACAGACAGAGGCGATAAGTTGACGGCGCGCTTTGTCATTGTTGCTAATGGCACGCTTGCAAAGCCAAAACTATCTCGCATCAAGGGGATGGAGACGTTTGAAGGGCATTCCTTCCACAGCTCCCGATTTGATTATGACTATTGCGGCGGTGACCTTTCCAATCTCAAAGACAAGGTCGTTGGTGTTATTGGCACTGGCGCATCGGCTGTCCAGATCATACCCCGGGTCGGAAAGGCGGCAAAGGCGCTGCACGTATTCCAGCGCACGCCATCCGCCATCGATATTCGGGACGATATTCCGACAGACCCGGACTGGGCATCCTCCCTGAAGCCCGGCTGGCAGGTTGAACGGCTAAAGCGCCACGTGCTCAACACAAAAGCGGACCCTGAGAAACGCCGGGAGATTGAGAAGCTGCCGCGTGAGGAGCGCATCAAGCGGTATGAGAACCAGAATATTGAGCACCAGATGCGGATCCACGCCCGCGTCGATTCAATCGTTGAAGACAAAGCGACAGCTGAAGCGCTGAAGCCTTGGTATATGCATCGCTGCAAGCGCCCATGTTACGACGATGAATATTTGCCGGCATTCAACCGGCCCAATGTCCATCTAGTGGATACCAAAGGGCAGGGCGTCACAGAAATCAACAAGCGTGGCGTGGTGTTTGAAGGCAAGGAATATCCGGTTGACGTGCTGATCTACGCGACCGGGTTCGAGGTGCAGGTCACGGGCATTTATAATGATATTCGCGGCGAGAATAATCTGGAACTGAATGAGAAGTATTCCGAAGGCATGCGGACAGTTTTCGGCGTGCATTCAGCAGGTTACCCGAACATGTTCATCATGGGTGGTTACCAAGCATCATTCCAGTTCAACGTAACTTTCATGCTGCAAACCCAAGGCTTCCACATTGCGGAGTGCATTAAATACACCCGTGAGAATGGCCACACGACCATCGACGCTAAACCGGAAACCGAGCAGTGGTGGGTGGACGAAGTCATCAAGTTCCGGGGTACTACAGACCGCAACAAGGAATGCACGCCGGGCTATTATAACTTCGAAGGCCAGGAAAATCGGCGGCAAGATGGCAACTATAATGGCGGCATGTATCAATATGCCGAGCATCTCCAAACGGCCAAAGACAAGCTGCCAGAATACTTCAAGTTCGATTAACCGGCTTGATGACAGCCTCGCCATAAGCGGCGAGGCTGTCTTCCAGGTCTTCACCAAACGCGGATAACGGCAAAGCAATGCGATCAACGCCAGCCTTTGCGCTAGCCGCGATTGCGGCGAGTGGATCTTTGCCAGAACCGGGCAGTGCGTCCGGGCATCCGGTCATAACTTCAATTTCAGCCGGATCACGCCCAATAGCTGTGGCTTCGGCGCGGAGAGCCTGGATCACGCCGGATGGAGCTAGCCCAGCGCCTGTCGCTGGAAAGAAGCCGTTGCCATAACGCGCGGCTCGGCGGATTGCTGGTTTTGAATGCCCACCGACGATGATCGGTACCTGGCTATGCTTTGGCTTCGGGTTACAGCTCATGCCCTTGAAGTTCACGAATTCACCTTCATAGCTGGCATCATCACTGGCCCAGAGGGCGCGCATGGCCTCAAGGTATTCGTCCGTGCGCCGTCCGCGTCGTTCAAACGGCACACCGAGCGCATCGAACTCCTCTCGCAGCCAGCCAACACCGATGCCAAGTTCCAAGCGTCCGCCCGTCAAATGATCAATCGTCGCCAGCTGCTTCGCGAGCACCAATGGATTGCGCTGGGGTAGCACGAGAACCCCTGTAATCAGCCTGAGGGTGGATGTGACCGCGCCCACATATGTCAGCCAGCTCAGAGGGTCCGGCCACGGCATGTCGATGCCTCCGGGCAAGCGGCCGGTCTCATTATACGGGTAGGGTGTGGAGTAATCCGTCGGCACGACCACATGTTCAACGGCGATAATGGACTCGAATCCAGCCGCTTCCGCTGCCAGAGCCAGCCGCTTGGCGTCCTCTGGGTCTGGGAAGGTGATATTGCTGAAGTGCAGGGCGAACTTCATGGGGCTTGCTCCTTGCCGATGCAGTTGGGAAGCGATGCGATTTATGAACTGTTGTCTGAATGCGCCGGGCTTGCAACGGCTTGGCCCTGCACTACTTGGTCATGTTCGTTTTCCGCACTAATCTAACTGGAGGTGCAATTCAACAACGGAGACGACAGATGCAGCAAGATGACATCGATCCGCAGGTTTTCGATCTCTATGATGAGTATTGCCATACGGATATGCCGCGCCGGGAATTCTTATCCAAGGCTGCGGCGCTCACTTTGATTGGTGGTGGTTCCGCCCTTGTGATGGCGCAAGCGCTGCTGCCGCGCTATGCGGAAGCGCAAGAGGTGTCGTTCACAGAAAAGCGCATCAAGGCCACATATGTTGATTATGCATCCCCGGGCGGCACGTCGGGCAAGATGCAAGGTTATCTGGTGAAGCCGGAAGGGCCGGGCCCATTCCCGGCTGTTGTCGTAATCCATGAGAATCGCGGCCTGAACCCATATATTGAGGATGTCGCCCGTCGAGCCGCCTTGGATGGTTTCTTGGCTTTGGCACCAGATGGCCTGTACCCAGTCGGCGGCTATCCAGGCAATGATGATGACGGCAAGGCGCTGCAGCGGAGCTTGGATCGTGGCCAGCTCATGACAGACTTATTGAACAGCGCTGAGTATGTGAAAGCGCATCCGCTTTCCACGGGCAAATTGGGCGCTGTTGGGTTCTGCTTTGGTGGTGGCGCAGTAAATTATCTCGCAGTGCAGATGGGCGAAGGACTAAACGCAGGCGTCCCATTCTATGGCGCTGCCGCAAAGTCTCAGGATGTTTCTAAGATAAAGGCGTCCTTGCTTGTTCAATACGCGGAGGATGATGCACGCGTTAACGCCATGCGACCTGCCTTTGAAGCTGCATTGAAGGCAAATGACGTTCAGCATGAAATGCAGACATATCCAGATACGCGCCACGGCTTCCATAATTATTCAACGCCTCGTTATAACGAAGCCGCCGCTAAGCTTGCTTGGTCACGCACGATTGCTTTCTTCAAAGAACATCTGGGCTAGCTCAACATAGCGATATGCGCGCACAGCCTATTATTTCGCTGATGTATTGCTGCACTGGCCCTATACTGCGGTTGAATTCTTAGCCTGTGTGAAAAAGGTGTGCCTTTGGCCAACCGGATATCGATGTGGAAGCAATGCGCTATTGCAGCAGTGGTGATCGCTGTCGGTGTTGGTGTGTGGACGCAGTTTGGCCCAGCCTCATCTAATACAGGTTCAGCGATTGAGCAGCCTGATCGTAAAAAGAAGAAGCGGTCCAGGCGCGCGCCCGTGATTGTCGCAGCCGTTGAAACGGCAGCGGACAATCTGACGGTTGAAGTGGTTGGCACTGGCCGGGCCAAGCGGTCGGTCGTTCTGCGCTCTGAGACGGATGGCAAGATCGCGAAGCTGGCCTTAGCACCTGGCAAGCGATTTGCTGAAGGTGATGTGCTGGTCCAGCTTGCATCCAGGGAAGCATTACTGGCGGTCGGTCTGTCGAAAGCACGGCTGGCGGAAGCTGTGCGTATTCGCGATCGGTTCACGAAGCTGCAGCGGCGCGGGAATGTGGCGGCGGCAAGGCTCGACGAAGCGCGGACGGCTGCCGAAGTCGCGCGGTTGGAGCTGGCGCAGGCGCGCCAAAGGCTCACAACCCGCTCAATTCGCGCACCGTTCGATGGTGTTGCAGGCCTGACTGAGGTCGAGGTTGGCACATGGGTCGATACCGGCGCCGCCATTGCCCGATATGATGACCGCAGCGCCATCGTCGTCGAGTTTGATCTGCCGGAGGCGTTGTTAGAGCGCGTAAGTCTAGGCATGCCGCTCGCCGTTACCACGCCTTCTGCCGCGCACCGTTCTTTCACTGGAATGGTCACTGCAGTGGACAACCGCGTTGACGCCGCCAGCCGAAGTATCCGCGTGCGCGCTGAAGTGCCGAACCCGGATGACCAATTGCGCCCCGGCGCCTCATTCATTGTCCGCATCAATTTCCCTGGCAGGACCTACGCGCGCACGCCGGAATTGGCAGTCCAATATTCCAGAAGTTCATTGCATGTTTGGCGTGTCGCTGATGACAAGGTTGAACAGGTGCCAGTCCGCTTAATCCGGCGGTTAGACGGCGCGGTGCTGGTGGATGGCAATTTGGTGGCGGGCGATCTGGTCGTGATTGAGGGCACACAGCGGCTACGCCCGGGCGTAGCTGTGCAAGTGCTTGGGGATGCACGGTGAGTGGCTCAGACACCGGCGGCCTACCTGGACTAAGCGTCCGCCGCCCGTTTCTGGCGGGCGTGATGAATCTATTGATCATCATAGCCGGCGTCGCCGCCCTGTTCGGCATCGAAGTTCGTGAGTTGCCGGATATCGACCGGCCAATCGTTACAGTGCGCGCCAATTATCCGGGCGCGTCGCCGACGACTGTTGATGCGGAGGTCACCTCTCTGGTGGAGGGCGCAGTTGCCCGTGTCGCTGGCGTGGTGGCAGTGCGTTCATCCTCCGAAGAAGGCAATTTCCGGATGCGGGCGGAGTTCCGTGCAGACCGGGAACTGGCCGACGCCGCGAATGACGTGCGTGAGGCTGTCAGCCGCGTGCTGCCGCAATTGCCGGACGGTGTCGAAGACCTGTTCGTGGTGAAGGCAGAGCAGGACGCGCGCCCGATCATGAATATCGCTGTGTGGAGTGACACAGACCCGATAGATGTTCTCACAAGGCGCGCTGACGACGAAATCATTCCTGAGCTAACCGCCGTTGATGGTGTGGCCGATGTGGTGGTCTTTGGTGCGCGTGAACGCGTGCTACGTGTGGAAGTTTCGCCTGCGCGATTAGCAGCATATGGCCTGTCCGTTGGCGAAGTGGCGGACGTGCTTTCGGCGGCCCAATTCGATGTGCCGGTGGGCAGCTTTTCTGCTGGGCAGATCGAAGTCCTCGTCCGAGCTGACGCCACGGTCGTTGATCCAGCGCGGATTGAAGGCTTGATGATTCTTGATCCTGTGCGGTTGGGTGATCTCGCCAGCGTCTATTTTGGCTTGGCCACACCGGAAAGCGTGGCGCGACTTGATGGTCGCTTGGTGCTGAACCTTGGTATTATCCGGCAAGCGCAGTCGAATACCGTCGGCATTTCAACCGAAGTGCAGAAGGCGTTGATGCAATTGGAGCAACGCTTTCCAGACTTAAAGTTTGCATTGACAAGCGATGATGCTGATTTCATCCGTGGTGCTATCAAGGAGGTGCTGACGTCTCTGGCGCTGGCCTTGATCATCGTCGTCTGCGTGATCTGGTTGTTTATGGGGCGGCTGACGGCGGCTTTGGTCCCGGCCACAGCAATCCCGATTGCATTGATGGGCTCCGTCGCTGCGATCTGGCTGATCGGGTATTCCGTTAATTTGGTGACGCTCTTGGCGCTTGTCTTAGCGACAGGGTTGGTCGTTGATGACGCCATTGTTGTTACCGAGAATATTGAGCGGCGGCGTGCTGATGGTACTGGTGCGCGCGCTGCGTCCGTCATCGGCGCAAGACAAGTTTTCTTTGCGGTGATCGCAACGACAGTAACGTTGATTGCCGTATTCGTGCCAATTTCATTTCTGCCATCGGACGCAGGCCGCCTGTTCGCAGAGTTCGGCTTTGTCCTGGCGATAACCGTTTCGATATCGTCATTCGTAGCGCTATCTGTCTGTCCGATGTTGGCGGCCCGACTGCCAAGCTTGGGCGGCGGAAATGGCGGCATCACGGGACGATTGGGTGGTAGAATACTGCGGGGTTACACATCGATATTGCGGCCACTGCTTGCTGTTCCAATCCTGACGCTCGTGGGCGCTGTTGTGCTGGCGGCTGGTGCCTCACTGGTTTACGGCGAGCTTGGTGAAGAGCTGACGCCGCCGGAGGATCGCGGGGCGGTCGTCGTGAGGCTTCAGGGGCCAGACGGAGCAGGGCTCGATTTCACTGACCGGCAGGTCGAAGCCGTTGAGCAGATGTTCAATCCGGCGCTGGACTCGGGTGACGCTGAGGGCATTTATTCCGTCACCGGTTGGTACGATTTGAACCGGGGTTACATCGGTGCGCGCCTCAAGCATTGGGATGAGCGAGAAACCGGTCAGCGTGAGATCGAGTCTGGTATCCGGCCAAAGCTGACAATGCTGGCTGGCGCACAGGCTAGGGTTAGCTCCGGTAATAGTCTTGGTCTCAGGCGCGGGTCTGATGGCGGGATATCGATGGCGCTAACAGGGCCGAGCTATCCTGTGATTGCAGAAGCGGCGGATGCATTCGCGCTGGAACTCACCAATTTGCCAGGCCTTTCTGGTGTGCGTGTGCAGTACCAGGCAACCCAACCGCAACTCTCCATCACCATTGACCGGGCGCGGGCGGCTGATCTTGGCGTATCAATGTCAACGCTATCAACGACGCTGCGTGCGCTGATTGACGAAGACGAGATTACCGAAATCACCATTGATGATCAGGCTGTGCCAATCATCCTGCAATCCGCCGCAGGTGCTGTTCGAGACCCCAATGATCTTCTCAATCTGTATGTGCGCTCAGAAACTGGCCACCTAACTCCGCTGTCACAGCTTGTAACGTTTTCAGAAGCGGGTGTTGCGGCGGAACTTGATCGCCATGGCCAGCGCCGCGCTGTGGAGATTGATGCATCCGTCGCCCCTGATTTGTCGCTTCGCGGTGCTGTCGATCAGGTGAGAGCGCTTGCGACGGAAACCCTGCCTCCTGGCGTCGGGTTGCTATTGTTGGGGGAGGCGGCGGCGCTTGATGAAACCTCCAGCGCATTGATGGTCACATATATTATTGCGCTGGTCGTCGTGTTTCTGGTGCTCGTGGCGCAGTTCGAAAGCTTGACCAGTGCGGCCGTGGTCATGGTCACCGTGCCGTTTGGGGTCTGCGCTGCGATCTATGCACTTTGGCTGACGGATACGACGATCAATATTTACAGCCAGATCGGCGTGATCATGCTGATTGGAATCATGGCTAAGAACGGCATTCTGTTGGTCGAATTTGCAGACCAACTCAGGGACAAGGGACTGACGGCTGGCGAGGCGGCATTGCAGGCAGCGACAGAACGCCTGCGCCCCATCGCCATGACCCTTGCGTCCACGGTGCTTGCAGGCCTACCGCTGATCGTAGGCGGTGGGCCGGGGGCAGAGGCGCGAGCCGCCATCGGCTGGGTCGTCTTCGGCGGCCTTGGCATTGCGGCTGTATTCACGCTGTTTTTGACACCCGCTGCATATGCCCTGATAGCAGGCCTCACCCGCAGTCGAGCGTCAGCTGGCATTGCATTGGAGGCTGAACTGGCCGATGCGAATGCCCGTGTGAGTGCCAAATAGGGAAGGTGTTCGTCCGCGTGCCGGTCCGTTATTATGCAGAACTAGAGTTGGTATTTTAGGCGAGATATAGGGACGAAGCCTTTGGAGGAATTGATTCTTCCCTTCCTGATGTTTGTGACATTGCTGGCGTTGATGCTGACGGGCTATCCGATTGGTGTCATCCTGGGCGGGGTCGCCATTCTTTTCGGCTTTATCGGCATGGCGTTCGATCTCTTCCAGATGATCGAGTTCTTCAATCTGGTCCCAAGGGTTTGGTATTTCGCGGAGAACCTGCAGCTTATTGCAGTGCCGCTCCTCATCTTAATGGGCGTATTGTTGGAGCGATCCAGGCTGGCGCAAGACCTGCTATTGGCGCTTGGTTTACTGCTGCGTGGCGTTCCTGGCGGCGCAGCACTTTCCGTCACAATCATGGGGGTTCTGTTCGCGGCGATCACTGGC
Source organism: Alphaproteobacteria bacterium (assembly GCA_040263875.1). Taxonomy (GTDB): domain Bacteria; phylum Pseudomonadota; class Alphaproteobacteria; order Bin95; family Bin95; genus VMCJ01. Next base: position 2,846 of record JBDQJI010000062.1, on the reverse strand, counting down.
GTTGTCGGCGCGTCCGTCATTGTGATGACGCTGATAGCGCTCCCGCCAATGCTCCGAGCCGGGTATCATCCACCCCTAGCGCTTGGAACGATTGCAGCGTCGGCCACGCTTGGCATCATGATTCCGCCAAGCATCCTGCTCGTGTTTTTGTGCGAAATGCTGCAAATTTCATACGGGTATCTCTTCGCTGCCGCGATTTATCCGGGGCTCTGTTTGGCTGGTCTGTATCTGCTCTATATCGGCGCCTACGCCTTCCTGAATCCAGCTGCCGCACCGAAGTTATCGCTTGAGCAGTTTCTGGAGGCGCAGCCGGGTGTGCAGGTTTTACAAACCCCGTCCCGGACGGCGATTGCGCTGTTGGTTGCGCGCGGGATTGTGCCGACAGCTATATTGATCGCCCTGGTGATGGGGTCCGTTCTCTGTGGAATTTTCACCGTTACGGAATCTGCGGCAGTGGGCGTGCTGGGCGCGCTACTGCTAGCGGCCATCAGAAACCGCATGAATTTCTCTGGTCTGCGGGAAAGCTTGACGAGAGCGTCGATGACCATCGGCATGGTCGCCGTATTGTTCATCGGCGCAACATCCTTTGCCTATGTTTTCCGGATGTTGGGCGGCGAGGAAGCGATCCTAGCGCTCATCAATATTGGGGAGTTGGATTCGTGGGGTATCTTGATCTTTGTGATCGGTTTGATCTTCTTGATGGGCTTCTTCTTTGACGTTTTGGAGATCCTGCTGATCGCAATGCCAATCTTTGGGCCTATCGTGGCACCCCTCAATTTCGGGGTGCATATCGCGCAAGCGGATGTGGTCTACTGGTTCGCGATCCTGGTTGCGATCACGCTGCAAACATCCTTCCTGACGCCGCCGATGGGCCTGTCGCTGTTCTACATCAAGGGTGTGGCACCGGAAGGGATCAGCATGAAGCAGATATCGGTTGGAATCATCCCGTTCGTGCTGCTGCAACTGGGTTGTGTCGCCGTGGTGATGTGGCAGCCAGGTCTCGTGCTTAGCCTGCCGAAGCTGCTGTTTGAAAGCCAACCGTTTTGAGTGAGGGCAAGACCAATATCGCGGCTGCTGGGGATCCCAGGAGAGACCGCCTCGCTAGGGCCAGTCTCCGGGTCGCTCATTGGATAGAACGGCCTGCATTCTGGCTAGGCGCATCCTCTGCATGGCTCATGCTGGCGCTTGCTTTGTTGATTGTGTTCGACGCGTTTGGCCGTCGCTATATCCGCACTTGGTCCTTCGTGATTGAGAATGACTGGCACGTCCTGATCAACTCACCAATGTTTCAGGATGCTGAGTGGCATTTGCACACCATCGTGACGTTCTGTGCGCTGGGCTATGCCCATGCCCGCCATGCCCATGTACGGCTTGATCTATTCCGCCCGGGATTCAAACCGCGTACCAAGCTTTGGATTGAGTGGCTGGGCGGTGTTGTGCTGTTCATGCCTTTCATGGCGATATTTTGCTTCTACGCCTACATGTATTTCGATCTTGCCTGGCTCTCCAACGAGCGCGCAGGGGACACCAACGGCATCAATCACCGCTGGTTCATCAAGTTTTTCATATTCCTTGGGCCGCTATCGCTGCTCATGGCGGGCGCTGCGAGCTTAATCAGGCTGACAGTGCGCCTATTCGGCCCTGAGCACCTCCATAGCCAGACAGGCACGGACCACATTACGGCAGAGAACCATTCCGCCTATTCGTAAACGCCTCAATCAGCCTTTTTCTTATCCAGCGGCAGCGGGCTTTTGCCGTCTAGGAATGCACTCAGTCGGCCAATTGTTTCAGGCGGCTTCATCATGTTGCTGTTTAGGAACTCCATAAACAGCCCATCTTCGTGGGACATATCGTTCATGCGCGGCAGGAGATTGGTGATCTGCCAGTTGGTCGTTGGTGTGTTTTCGGCGATCCTAGTGGCCAGCTGCAGCGCCTTTTCTTTCTCTGTCCCCGCAGGCTCCACATACTGCGCGATACGGACATTACGGGCCTCTTCGGCATTCAGGATACGCCCTGTCAGCATCATGTCCGTCATGGTCGCATTGCCGACGATCCGCTGTACCCACACAGTCCCGCCGCCACCAACGAATATCCCGCGCTGGCCTTCCGGCAAGCCAAACACGGCATTGTCAGCCGCGACGCGGATATGGGCTGCACTCGCGAGTTCCAGCCCACCGCCAATCACAGGGCCATGGAGTGCCGCCACGAAGGGGATCGGTCCGCGAGAGATTAGATTGAACGTCCGGTGCCAAAGTGAGCCGATATAGGGCTTCTGATACGGCGCGCCCGGTCGAATACGCTCTGCCAACCAAGCTAGATCAAGGCCAGCCGAGAAATTGCGTCCATGGCCGAACAACACTGCCGCCCTGGCTTCTCCCCCTGCACGGATAGCGGCTGCAGCTAACGCGTTCAGCAGGCCCTCATTGATAGCATTGCGCTTGTCAGGGCGGTTCAAGCCGATCAGCGCAACATTGCCCTTAAGCTCATAGGTAATGAGATCATCAGTCATAGTCGATCACTCTTCATGTCTTTCACTACTGCACGTCGCTGGTATAGTTTGGGCAGTAACTTTAGGCTTCGCAACAGCCTGAGGTGGCAGCGTCTGCCTGCCGTATTTGAAGCATCGCGCACGCTATTTATTTCCTTTGGAGCGAGTTGCAGATGGATCAATGGTCCGGAATTTTGATCGCCATTATGTTGGCTATTCTAGGTGTTTAGTCCCGGAGATTGATGGGTCGGATTTATTCTGAACCGATCAGGCTCTTCAGTCCAGACTTTGCAGACATATTCGAATGGGGTGAGACCTTTCAAGGTTTTTAGTCTGCGTGCGAAGTTGTAGGCGTTTA
>JBDQJI010000061.1:0-23956 GCA_040263875.1 Alphaproteobacteria bacterium | reverse complement strand
GTTTCAATCACATCGGCAAATCCAGGGCGATGGGCAGGTTTGCCGATTGGATTCTGAGCCTTACTGAAGGGGCCATCATCCTACTGGATTTAGTGCAATGATTGGAAGGCATGGTTAGGCCAGCCTGCCTTGAGGTGATTGTTGGCAGCCAATTTTATTCTTAGGATATGGATAAAGGAATTTCAGATGGGGTGTGATGAATGCTTACACCCATAACGGAGTGATTTGACGCCATGAAGAACAGCATGTCGGCCCTTAACGGGGAATTTGGCCTAGTCATCCAAGACGTATCGCGTAGCGATCTAAAGGATCAGGGCTTTCAACGTGAAGCTTATGATCTTTGGACGCAGCACGGCGGACTCTTGGCTGTTCGTGGGGATGATCTTCATGAGCTTGCACCTGAAGAACTGGTTGCTTGGTCTAATGTCTTTGGCGATGTCGAGCATAAAGTGCAGATCGCCAGAGAAGACAAAATGGTCAAAGGCTTTCCGATTCTGCGGATTGGGAACATCAAGAATGATGCGGGCAATCCAGCGGCGCAGTTGGCGATTGTCCCACAGCTGCAGAATGACAGCGACGTTCGCTACAACCCCGAAACCCGTAGGCCCGTTTGGCACACAGATTCTACGTTTCGCCAACATCCACCCATCGGTTCAGTCTTCCATTGCAGGCAAGCGCCCACTTCAGGTGGCGAAACGTTGTTTGCAGACACACGCACAGCCTATGCGCGCCTAGACGATGAAACCAAAGCACAGTTAGCGCATCTGGAAGCAGTCTGCTCTGTCGCCCATCACGACAAAAAGATCAGCCTATATTCGCCTGGATACCCGGTGCTGACGCCGGAACAGCGCGCGGCGAACCCGCCAAACCGGGTGCCTATCGTCCTGGAACATCCTGTCAGTGGCATCCCGGCGCTGTATGGGCTCAATAGTTCAACATGCGCCATTTTGCCGAAAGATCAGCAGATTTCGCCAGACGAGCTGGACGTATGTGATCTGGAAGGTGTTGAGGATGACAGTGTGCAGATATGGCGGGATATGCTGCCATACGTAACGGGGCCAGACTTCACAGTGAAATGGCAATGGCAGCCGGGCGATATTGTTGTGTGGGATAATCGCTGCACGATCCATGCGGCAACGGGATATGATTACGAGGCTTCGTCCCGTGAAATGTGGCGATTGACACTGCTGGATAAAGCATCAGCAGTCGCTGCGGAGTGAACGTGAAGCTACGCATACAAGTGCTGTTTTTAGGACGCAATTAGAAAGTTGATGAATGCTTGAGGATGAGGTTCGCGCCATCCATGATCGCCTTTTGACGATCGATACCCATATCGACACTGGCCCTGGGTTCGCAACGCCAGCGCTTGATCCTGGTGGGTTCACACGCGCGCAAGTTGATCTGCCGAGTATGCGCGCCGGCGGCTTAGATGCCGGATTCTTCATCGTTTACACGGGGCAGGGGCCGCTTAATGAAGCTGGCTACGGTGAAGCCCGCCAAGCTGCCGAAGATAAATATCGCGGTATCGAGCGGATGTTACGTGGCTATCCTGAGCGGATCGGAATGGCTCGCACCGCTGATGACGTAAGGGCCGTTGCCGCTTCGGGACGGCTGGTCGGTCTCATCGGGATGGAGAACGCGTATCCGCTTGGCGAGAGCGTAGCTGACGTGCAGATGTGGGCTGACCGCGGTGTTCGCTACATTTCATTCACGCATTTTGGCCATAACCAATTTGGGGCTAGCAGCAATCCAAGTACGGCTAATGGTGATCAAAACCATGACGCAGGACTTTCAGAGCTTGGGCGTGCTTTGGTCAAAGCCTGTAATGCGGCTGGTGTGATGATCGATTTAAGCCATGTTGGTCGGCAGACAGGGCTTGAAGCGCTGGAATTATCCCGTGCGCCGGTGATCGCGTCTCATTCAGGTGCCAGGGCAGTTTATGACAATCCGCGCAATCTGGACGACGCGCAGCTTCAGGCGATTGCTGGCGCTGGCGGCGTGGCGCAGATGGTGGCGTTTCGCTCATATGTCGGGGATGTCGATCCCGCGGCGGGCAAGGCATTAATGGCGCTTCGTACCCGTTTAGGCCTGAATTCAGGGTCAGCTTTCCAAAAAGCGTCACCTAGCTTGCTGGATGAGTACGCTGTGGAGCGAACCCAAATTCGGGCAGATCATCCTGACGTAACGCTGGCACAGTTCGTTGACCATGTTGACCATGCCGTGAAGGTGGTGGGAATCGATCATGTTGGTCTTGCCGGAGATTTCGACGGTGGCGGCGGCGTCCAAGGCTGGGACGGCGCAGATGAGACCATGAATGTGACCCGTGAACTGCTCACCCGAGGTTATGACGAAGCGGATATCGCAAAGCTATGGGGCGAAAACATCCTCCGCGTCATGGACATGGTTCAATCAATGTCGAGTACACGGGCTGCCAGCTAGCTGTCTGCTTTAGAGAACCAATCGCCTCGGAGAACCTGGAACGGTTCTCCGAGGCGCTCAGGGCTTAGCGTCCCGCGAATTTGGGCGGGCGTTTCTCGACAAATGCGCGTGCGGCTTCTTTGTGATCGTGAGTGCTTTGGGATCGCAGCATGCGCTCGGCTTCTCGGTCGATAGCGGTCTTGTGGTCAATCTGGAGTGCTTCTTCCAAGTTATCCTTGATGTAGCCGTAAGCTATGCGCGGCCCATTCGCCAGCGGTGCAATCAATTCCAGCGTCGTCTCCATTAGCTTTTCCGCGGGCGCAACCCGGTTGACGAGGCCAATGGCGAGGGCGCGGTCCGCCGTCACGCGTTCGCTAGTCAGCATCAGTTCGCGTGCACGACCGGGGCCGACGACCCTTGTTAGCAGCCACGCTGCACCATAATCACCCGGCAGTCCGACACGGGCATAACCTGTCGTCATGAAGGCGCCATCTGCGGCGACGCGCATATCGCAGGAAAGTGCTAGTGCCAGGCCAGCACCGGCGGCTGGCCCTGGGATCGCAGCGACACTCGGGATTCTGAGTGACCGGATCGCACCTGCCGTTTCGTGGTGGCGGGCACGCATCTCTGAGAATTTTTCTTCTGCCGTTTGCTCACCATCCTTGCGGACAGCCATGCGCTTAACGTCACCGCCGGATGAAAATGCACTGCCTGCGCCGGTAACCACCAGCCCGCCGACATCGGGATGGTCGCCATATTCTGCAAGCACCTTACGGAAAGCCCACATCAGATCTGGCGACAAGGCATTGCGCGCCTCTGGCCGGTTCAACGTAACGGTCAGCACACGATCAGTCAGATCGCACAAGAGTTCTTCGGAGCCAGTATCTATATTCACCGGTCAAATTCCTTTGTTTATCAAGTTCAAATCATATCCTAAGCCAATCCATCGCCAAGAGGCAGCGGGATGCAGCCTGCTATCGAGAGGCAGCCAGCAGAACCTGTAGCTCTGCGAGATCCTCCACTTGGACAGTTGGTGGGTGATCGGGGGCGCCGTCAGTAGGGTTGCCAGTTTCAACTAAGGCTGAAGGCATGCCCATCGCACGCGCACCTTGGATATCGGTTTCGGGCGTGTCACCGATCATCAATGTCGTTTCGGCGGATGTGCCCAACAGATCCAGCGCCATCTGGAAGATAAACGCGTTCGGTTTGCTGACACATGCTGCTGGTTTACCGCCGGACGCTTCCAAGAAGGCCTGAACCGCACCTGCTTCTGGCGCATAGCCATTGGGGGTGGGGTGGGTTTGATCCGGGTTGCTGATGATGAGCTTGGCACCGTTTCGCAGCAGCCGTGTTGCCCGCGATAAGTCTCCAACAGTCATTTCATACGTGATGCCTGCGACAACGAAATCGGCATCGTCACTAACCTCTATGCATCCGGCTGCCTGTAGTTCAGCTTTCATGGCTGCGGGACCAAGTGCATGAATTCGGGCACCAGGAGTTCGGTTCGCCAGCCAGCGCGCAGTTGCCATACCTGCTGTGATGATCTTGTTTTCTGGAATGTCATATCCAAGCTTTGCAAGCTTCGCGGCATAGTCCGCCGCCGTTCGGCCTGCATTGTTGGTGACGGCAACGATATCTAGACCTTGCCCGTTGGCCCATGCAACAAATTCAGGTGCGTTCGGGATTGGATCGGCATCCCGGTAGAGAACGCCGTCCAGGTCAAAAACCAACGCCTTGATGCCACTTAACGCTGCGCTCTCGCGCCATGCCCGCTTCAGGTGCCGAAGCGGCGGTAGCGGTTCCGGCCAGCATTCCTCGGGCTTGCGCAAAGGCAAAGTCATTTCAATTGGATCACGGCCAAAGGTCTGCCAACGCAATTGGGGTCCATCCAATTCCATGGTTGCCCAGGCACCAGAAGCCTCGCCATTCGTTGTGAAGCTTTCTGAAAGGGACTGGATTGTTACGTAGGGAATCGCATTGACCCGATGCATGGAATTCCAATGCACGTGCCCAGAAACACACAGGACAACATGGCCATGCTCCTCAATGATCGCCCGTGCATCAGAAGCGTTCGGGTAGCCCGCATGGGCCGCATTGTTCTGGAACCAATAGTTCCCAACCATAGAGCCTTCGCCCAATGGAACATGGGTAAATATTATTGTCGGCGCATCGCTTTTCGGTAGTTCTGTGGCCAGCCAATCCAAGTCCGAGCGACGGATAGTGAATGGGCTTGGATAGGGGATGAAGGCATCCGCCTGCCAGAAAACCAAGCGCCAGCCATTCAGCATCACGGCGTGACTGCCAGCTTCTTGCCGCAAGGTCTCCGCATTCGCAGCTTCGCCCAGAAAGGCGACGTCATGGTTTCCATTCAAATGGACATGGGGTGTATTCAGGTTGACGAAACGGGAAGCAACGTCCTGCTCCAGAAGCTCATCGGTGGCTTTGTCGATATCGGAGATGCGGTCGCCCAATTCCACAATCATGTCCGCGCCCCAATCACCTGCAAAGGCCAGGAAATCCTCCAGCAGGCCAAGGGCGGCAGCCCCGCGTTTGGTGAGCTTGTCCTCCCCGTGGTGGATGTCGGAGACGAGGGCGAGGCGAAGTGGGTCTGGCATTCGAGGGGTCCAGTGGCGGATTGAAGGGCGACGATAGCTTAGAGTATTGAGCGCGCCCATCGGTGCAAGGCCAATGCACTTGTTGCGAAAGCTAACCTGAACCAGACTCTGCGCGCTAAGAGACCTAATATTGAGGAAACTTGATGCAGAACGGATGGCTTTGCCGAAGCGCCAATCTTAGTTCGAACGATCCGATATGCGTTGCTAATGCGGGCGCAGTGTTGCTCTGGCCATATCTGCCGCGCTTTTTCGATCAGGTTGGCTTGCTGGAGGAAGGCAAGTTTTTGAGCGCCTGCGCTAGAGTTCGAGGCGTCATGCTCGTGCAATATCTGGTCACCGGAAGCGCAGAAACACAGGAGTTAAAGCTGACTCTGCCTAAAATCTTGTGTGGTGTACCGATAGAAACAGTCGTGCCGCTGCACATTAACCTGAAAGAGCAGGAACGTTCCGTCTCGGAAGATTTACTCAATGCAGTTTGCAGAAATTGGCCGCCTATGAACAACAGCTCAATAGCATCACTACGTGAGGCTTTTCTTGAGCGGGGAGGCCGACTAACTATGACCGAGCCGAACATTTACAAGCTAGATGTATCACCAGGGCCGTACGACATGCTTCTGGATCAACTGGCCTGGCAGATCGGCACAGTGCAGTTGAACCACATGCCCGCCCCAATCACTGTTCATTGGGGCGGGCTTTGAGTGCCTACTTGATCGAAATTAGATCGACCTCAAAGATGAGTGTTGCGCCGCCTGGAATGACGCCACCGGCACCACGTTCGCCGTAAGCAAGGTCAGAAGGGATCACGAACTCATACCGTGCACCTTCTTTCATCAACTGAACGCCTTCGGTCCAGCCTGCGATAACGCCATTCAGCGGGAATTCAATCGTTTGGCCACGGTCGAAAGAGCTGTCGAACTGTGTGCCGTCGATCAGCGTGCCCTTGTAGTGAACCTCTACGGTGTCGCTTGCCACGGGCATTTCGCCCGTACCTTCGCGCAGGACGCGATACTGTAATCCGCTCTCAGTGACGGTGACGCCTTCCTTGCTCGCGTTCTCTTTCAAATAGTCCATGTTCGCCTCCGCTTTTGCAGGGAGCGAGCTGCCGAGCCCGCCGATTAATGCGAGACTTGCGAGTAGTTTACCGATACGCATGGGGATGCTCCTCTGCTGTAGTCTGCTGCTCGGACTATGCCCGAAGGCGGTGTGATAATCCAATTAAATTCTGGTTAAGTATGCCCTGTGCTGAGAAGCATTGTGGCCTCTCAGCGCTCGGGTACGAGAACAATCTTGCCTATTACTTTGCCGCTCTGGATGCGCCGCAAGCCTTGAGCGAAATCAGCGAGGGGCAGGGTGCTGTCAATGACGGGTTGTACTTTGCCTTCTTCAAACAGCACGAACATTTCATCAAACATATCCCGTGCCCGGGCACGCAGTGCGGGGGAGGCTTGGGTTTTACCCCAGGCCATGTAGAAGCCCCAATACAAGCCGATAATGCTGATGTTTTTGACCAGAATAAGATTGGCCGGAATTTGCGGTATGCGGCCAGACGCGTAGCCAATCGTCAAAACCCGGGCCAGTGGCGCCACGCACCGCAGTGATTGGTCGAACATATCGCCGCCAACGGGATCAAAAACGACATCAACGCCGCGCCCTTCGGTCAATCTAAGTACTTCGTCCTTGAACGCTTCGTCGCGATAGTTGATGGCGTGCGCTGCGCCACGGGCGATGGCGGCATCAGCCTTCTCCGCACTGCCAACTGTCGCAATGACACGTGCGCCAAGCGCTGCACCAACCTCAACCGCGGCGGGGCCGCTGGCACCTGCACCGCCGTGGACGAGCAAGGTTTCGCCCGGTGCGATCAGTGCCCGCCACTGGAGGGCGCAGTAGGCTGTCGCGTAGATGGTCGGGAAGTGCGTCGCTTTTGTGAATGGAAGGCTGTCTGGTATTCGAAAGACGTTGTTGGCCTCGACAACCGCTTCCTCCGCGAAGCCTCCTGATGGTAGGCCCGCACAAACCCGGTCGCCGATGCCCAGGTTTCCGCCAGCCGCCGGTCCCAATTCTGTCACGACGCCGGCGATTTCTGTGCCAGGTGTGAACGGAGGAATGGCTTTGTTTTGGTGTTCACCTTTGATGACCAGAAGGTTGGCAAAGCTGATGCCTGCCGCGTGGATTGCTATCCGCACGCCAGACGGTGTCATTTCAGGAGGCGATGTCGTTTCAAGTTTCAATGAATCGATGCCGCCGAAATCATGGCCAATGACAGCGCGCATCAGGTGTTGGCCTTTCCGCCATGCCGCCCGTCGCCCGCCGCGAAGCGTTCAGCGCCGGGTTGCGCTTCCTCGCGTCGCGCTTCGGCAGCGAGTTCCAGCTCCTGCTGGAACGCATCGGGCAGCGACATATCCCATTGCTTGATGGCTGAAAGACGGTCTGACCGCATTGCGATTTGTGGGAATGCAGCAATTTCATGCGCAAGTTCAATTGCTTTCATAAGCGCTTGGCCCGGTGGAACAAGGCGGTCTGCCAAGCCAATCGCCAGGGCTTCCGTTCCTGAAACCTTACGTGCGGTCAAAAGCATATCCAATGCGCGCCCAGCGCCGATCAAGCGAGGCAAGCGCACGGTGGTCCCGTCACTCATCGGCACGCCCCATCGCCGGGACAGGACAGCGAAGGTCGCTGTTTCTTCGGCAACGCGGAGGTCACACCGCAAAGCAACGCCAAGTCCGCCAGCGCAGGCAAATCCAGCGACGGCGGCGATGACGGGCTTGGACAGTGTATCGTGGCATGGCCCATCGGGGTCGCCTGCCCAGGCGCGATAGTCCTGGCCGGTAGCAAGCGCCTTTAGATCGGCACCGGCACAGAAGAAGCCGCCAGCGCCCGTAAGTACGCAGCATCGCAAGGCATCATCTTGATCGAAGGCTCTGAGCGCACGGGTTAGCGCATCCGCCGTCTCATTATCCAGCGCATTGCGAACCTCTGGCCGATTTATCGTGATAATGGCGACAGGCCCATCCTGCTCATACAACAACGTTGATGTGCCAGTTTCGAAAGACATCACTCACCCTTTAGCTGAAAAATGCGCAATTCATGTGTTTCTGTCGCCAGTGATCATCAACGGCCACTTCGCAGTAAACGGCCGGGGAGGGAACCAGTCGCTTTGCCGTCGCGCCATGTCGGAATACCCGCCACAAGCGTTACGTCGAAGCCTGTGCAGTGTTGCAGGATCCGCTTTCCGCCCGCTGGTAGATCATAATGGACTTCGGGCGCATTCAGCTGCAACGCGTCATAGTCCACGACATTGATATCAGCCCGCATGCCCGGCGCAATGCTGCCGCGATCTTGCAGCCCAATAGCCCTGGCGTTTGCGGATGTTAGCCGCCGCACCATGTCTTCAAGCCCGTGTCTTCGGCCACGCTCACGGTCACGGGTCCAGTATGTCAGCGTGTGCGCCATGTCGGTCGCATCACACATGATGCCGACATGCGCGCCGCCATCACCAAGGCCAATCAATGTGTTCGGATGGCCGAGCATTTCATGGACAGCATCCATGCTGCCATCCGCATAGTTTGTCATTGGATGATAGAGAATGGCGCGACCATCGTCTTCAAGCATGAGATCGTATGCAATTTCCGCAGGGTCTACGCCGCGGCGCTGTGCTTCAGCCCCGATGCTCGTGCTTGGATCTGGTTCATATTCTGGCGGGTCGCCGAATGGATAAATCCAGTCCCAATCTCGTAGTCGCTTTATTTGCGCAGAATTGCCTGCTGGCTCAGCGATCAAGCGCGCGCGGAATGAAGGATCTCGAAGGATAGAGACGCGGTCATCAATCGGTAGGGGTGCCAATTCCTGCCAACTTGGGCAGCCAAGAAAAGGATTCTCTGAAAGCTCAAAGCCGAGCAGGGTGCTTGTCGGACGCCCTCGAACTTGGCCGGTAATCTGAATGCCATCTGCGTTTGCTGCTGCAATCCTGGCGAGGAGGTCTTGCCATTGCTTGGGATAGGCGTGCGTTTGCAAGAGTGTGAGGGTGAGAGGCCTTCCTGATCTTTTAGCCAAGCGGGTGAGCAGGCCAAACTCCTGGTCGATTGCAGCTCCATAGTCACCAACGACTTGGAGCCAGCCACGGTCCACGTCGGCTACAGCATCGGCGATTTCAGCAAGTTCTGCTTCTGCGGCACCGTATGACGGAATTGGCTCGCCCTCTGCTGTTTGATGTTGCAGCAGCCGTGAGGTCGAGAACCCGAAAGCGCCAGCGCGAATGCCCTCAGCAGTCAGTTGCGCCATTGCCTTGCGATCCGCCGCCGTCGCCTCTTCGCGCTCAGCGCCGCGCTTGCCCATGACGAATACACGGAGTGCGGCATGGGGAACCTGAGTGGCGACATCTACGTCAAACTGTCGTGTAGACAGCATATCGAGATAGTCAGGGAAACTGGCCCATGTCCAAGGCAACCCCTCCCGCATGACGACTTCGGGAATGTCCTCCACGCCCTCCATCACTGAAATTAGCATGTCGTGGTCTTCTGGCCGCACCGGCGCAAAGCCAACGCCGCAATTTCCCATCAGCACGGTGGTGACACCATTGCATGAAGAGGGAGTGATCTGGTTGGCCCATGTCACTTGCGCATCATAATGCGTATGTACGTCAACAAAGCCGGGCATGACCAAACGGCCGCACGCGTCGATCTCATCGATGCCACTCTCCGGGATCGTTCCGACAGCGGAAATGCAGCCATTTGAAATGGCAACGTCTGCGGCAAACATTGGCCCGCCTGAGCCATCGACCACTGTGCCGCCGCGGATAACGATATCTGGTTTGTCGCTCATTGTTTGTTGATCCCCAATCGCTCTGTTTCTGGGAGAATGGGAACCTATTCTACCGCTGCCGCCCCATCGTCACGGACGCGGCCCAGAGGGTCCTGAAAACGCTCCATCATTACAACGTCGAGGGATTTTTCGGACGCGGCAAGCCAACTGCCAGGCCGGGTGCAAAACGCTTCGGCTTTGTAGGGAGCATCTGGTTCAGCACCATCTGCAAGGGCTTGCGCGCCTTGCAGCAAAAGCGTTCTGAACCGGACTACGGCTGCATCCGTGCCAGTTAGCGTTTCGCGGGTGCGATCAACGATTGGGCCTTGACTGTGCTGGATCATTGAATCCTGCTCAGCCAATCCTTTGACGCCGGTGAATGTCCGATGCTTCTGCTCGTTCCGGTCGATCATGAAGTCATTGGAAGCGTTGCGGACAGGCATGTAGTTCTCGTCACGCTCGCAGACTAGGCCCCAACCTGCATCTAGCTTTGCCCGTTCTTCGTCGCCAAGGGGGCGCTCTGGGTTCCAGGAATACGCATAAGCCCAACATGCAGTGTTTGATATCGGGACGATGGTGAAGCCGTGATAGGTTTCCCCGGGCATTGTCGATGGACCTGTGCCGTGTGCTGGAAACATATACTGGGTCATGCGCCAGTATTTTTGCCCGTCGGCTGAGCGGGCGCCGGCAACGACGAAGCCGCATTCATGCTCCAGCACCTCAAACTGCGGCATTGGGTCATCGCGCATCCAGCGCAGGCGTTTTTCATCCGCCGTGCTGTGCGGGTGGTAGACCGATGGCTCAATGGGCGCTGGCATATGCAGGAAACTGAAATGGGCTGTGTCTAAGTCACCTTCGATAATCTGTGCCCAGTTGCAATCGAAGCGTTGCTTGGTGACGAAGCGATGGCTTTCAGGTACGCACCCAAATTCTAATTTGGGTGCGTCCGGCAAGGCACCGCCGGGCAAGTCCTTAGCTGCCGGGCCCATATAGATCCAAATGATGTCCCCGAATTCCTGCGTCGGATAAGCCTTCGTTCTAACTGTTCTGTGCAGATTGCTGTCTGCTGGCACGTTGGGCAGATCAAGCGCTTTGCCGTGGCGGTCGAATTTCCAGCCGTGATAGACGCACCGGAGGCCGCATTCTTCGTTGCGACCAAAGAAAAGATTGGCACCACGGTGCGGGCAATGGGCGTCCAGCACGCCAACATGACCATCACTATCCCGGAAGGCGACGAGTTCTTCGCCCAGAACATTGATCCGTATGGGTGGCCCGTCTGCTTCGGGCAGTTCTTCCGCCAAGGCGACCGGCTGCCAAAACCGCCGGAAATAGGCGCCCATGGGCGTATCGGCGTCGGTCTGAGTCAGCATGTTATTCTGTTCGCGCGAAAGCATGGGGCTTCTTCTTTATCTGGTCATCATATGTAGCACTGCCAGGGTGCGGCAGATCGCTGGCGGTCGCAATATCGCATGACTTTAGAGGTGCCTGAGATTACACAGCGACCATGAATTCACCGAAGAATGTCGTGATGTCGTCAAAGGCATCCAGTGGTAGGACCTCTGCTACAAATTGATCGGGGCGCACGATCACCAATGCGCCTTTTGCCCGGTCAATTTGGCGTTGATCAAAAATGTCAGGGCCGTGTTTTAGATCAGGACAGAAGGCCTTTTCGTAGTCGACCAGCCCGTATTTGCCTTTGGTGGGTTTAAGGAGCGGCGGTAATGCCTCAACATTCATCTCTCGATGTGAAGCTTGGAACACGGCACGCAGGTCTAGGACGCTGTCGATATCGGCACTCTTGGGTGTGATGCGGTGGATTGGGCTTCGAGTGTTATTCGCTAAGAAGTCGCAAAGCGTGGCAATGCTCCCGCCGACCTGTCCAGCGTCATCCTTTGCGGCGAATGCAATCAATCGCCAACGGCCATCAGCCTTAAGTGCATGCCCAAGCTGCATAGGTTTCGCATCAGCCTGGCGAATTACCGGCGCTGAATGAAAGCGCATGCCGGTTCTTAGCCCTGCTGCCAGCGCTTGATGCATGCCAGTGCCAGTGATCAGGGACGGGTCATATCGTGTTTCGACGCCAGCCGTGTAACGGCCATGTTTCTTGAAATATTGCTGGAATTGCGCAGCTTCGGCAGCGTCTTTTGGTTTGGCACTGAACAGTCGCGCCATATCCTTATCAAATTCAATCAATTCAATAGCTTTAGCGCGCCGCTCCTCAGAGTATGTATCAAGTAAGAATGGCACCGCCTGGCCGCGCAGCACTGCTGCTAATTTCCAGCCGAGATTAAACGTATCCGCCATGGACACATTCATGCCTTGGCCAGCTTTCGGGCTATGGGTATGGCAAGCGTCGCCAGCGATGAAAATGCGTGGCGTCTGATCACCACGGTTCTCATCGGCGACATTGTCGAACGCATCACAGACCCGTTGGCCGATTTCATAGGCGGACCACCACGCCACTTCCTTCACTTCCAAGGTGTAGGGGGCCAAGATTGCGCCAGCTTTTTCGATCAACATCTCGCAAGAAACATTACTGTCTGCAGCGCGTTCATCCCCGTGCAGTTCATCCAGCTCGATATACATCCGCACCATGTACCCGCCTTCGCGCGGAATGATCAGGATGCTGCCGTGGTCTGCTGATTGAATGGCGGCCTTCAGTCGGATATCTGGGAAATCCGTGACGGCCAGCACATCCATCACTCCCCAAAGCTGCCGGGCGGCTTCACCTTTAAGCTCATAGCCCATGGCGTTTCTGACAGCACTTCGCGCACCATCGCACCCAACGACATATCTCGCACGGATAGTTTCCGTACTCGCTTCGCCTTCAAGGCATTTGAAGGTACCAGTGACAGGAAAGACTGCATCATCCGTAAGCGTTAGCGATACCAGTTCACGGCTGTAATCTGGCTGAAGGCGAGTTGGTGAATTCCGCATGACTTCAAGGTAGAAGTCATGCACGCGCGCTTGGTTGAGAATGACATGGGGCATCTCGGATAGCTCATCTTCGACATCCTGAATGCGGTCCGCACGGGTCAAGCCAGTGCCATTTACTTCTGGTCGCCAGAACGCGACTTCGTTGACCCAGTAACTCTCTTTCAGGACTTTTTCAGCGAACCCAAACGCCTCGAACATTTCGACGGAACGGCAGGCGACGCCGTCTGCTTGGCCGACCTCTAATGGCCCTGGCTTGCGGTCCACGATCCGCGTTCTGATTTCACGAAATGCCGACAATTGCGCTGCAAGCGTCAACCCTGCCGGACCACAGCCAACGATCAGCACATCTACAGCGTCGGAACGGGCAGAGCCATCTTCAAGGCGCTCTGCGACAGAAGGATCACCGCTACGGTATCCGTTTAGATGATACTGCATTCAGGCTTGCCTCAATTCCGATATGTGCTTGTGATTTGATAGACGCTTAGATCGGGCCAAACAGCAAGACATCGTCCCCAGGCTGCCAAGCGGGATATTTGGTCATCACGGAGAGGAACAACTCGCTCTTCAGGTGGCTGCTCAACCAGTTCCGCAACAAAGGGTACGGTGTTTCATCGAACCATGCCTTATCAACAAAGGCGAATTGGCGGATGAACGGGAACACTGCGATATCAGCGAATGTTAGGCGTGTACCAAATAGCGCCTTACCGCCATTGGCAGCCAGCCTGCCTTCAAGGTTCGCTAGGAATTTGGCCCCTTTATCCCGGTAAAAGCTTTGGGGATGTTCGGTGTGGTTCACATGATATTTGTAACGGTCGAGCGCATCTTTGAATTCACCATCGAGCTGAGTAAGCAATGATCCAGACTCATCAAGCGTGTCTAACCAATTGTCAGGGTCATTGACGCTAAGTGCCCAACGCATGACATCCAGGCTTTCTTCCAGCACCGTGCCGTCAACCAATTGTAGAACTGGCACTGTGCCTTTGGGCGATAGCTCAAGCATGGAGGCCGGTTTGTCGCGTAGTACGACTTCCCGCAACTCACAAACCACACCAGATTGCATGACTGCCATCCGCGCCCGCATCGCATAGGGGCAGCGCCGGAATGAATATAGGGTTGGGTGAGGGCTCATAGCAGGTCAGTCGTCCTGATCTTGGCGACGTTCCGCCATTTCCATTTGCCGCTGCCGTTCTTTCAGGCCGGAAATCTTGTCCGCACTGTGTTTGCCATGACAATGATGGCAGGAAACGCCAAGTTGATAATGCGGTGATTGCCGGTCAGCTTCTGAGACTGGGCGGCGGCACGCATAGCACTGCTCATAGGAACCGGGCGCTAAGTTCTCATCAACGGCGACGCGGTCATCAAATACAAAGCATTCGCCGTGCCAGAGGCTTTCATCCTTTTCCACGGTCTCAAGATATTTGAGGATACCGCCATCCAGGTGATAGACCTCCTCAAAGCCTTGCTTCATCAGGTAGTTTGTCGCCTTTTCGCAGCGAATACCGCCAGTGCAGAACATCGCAATCTTGCGGTGTTTCTGTGGATCAAGCTCTGTATCAACGAACTTTGGAAACTCCCGGAACGTCTCAGTATTGGGCGATACAGCATTCTCAAACGAGCCGATGCCGCACTCATAGGCATTGCGGGTATCGATGGTCAGCACATCGGGGTCCTGCAGGAGTTCATTCCAGCGTTTCGCGTCTACCCGTTCACCGCACAATTCGCCGGGGTCAGTGTCTGGCACACCCATGGTGACAATCTCCCGCTTGAGGCGAACTTTCATCCGCCGGAACGGAAGAGTGTCGGTGTATGACTCTTTGTAACGAAGTGTACTGAACCGTGCATCGGCTTGGAGATAAGACAGCAGGTTATCGATGCCCTGGCGCGGCCCCGCAATGGTCCCGTTTAGGCCTTCTCGCGCCAACAATATCGTGCCCATCAGGCCATTCGCGATGCAGAGATCAAGTAGCGGCGGCTTCATGTCCTCGAAGTCATCGAGGCCAACGAAGTGGTACATCGCGACCACGACATAGCGCGTTTCTGATTGACTACTCATTCTGCAAAAATCTCTAATCAGAGACGTCCCACGTTATAGCTTCCATACCAGCAGTTTGTGGCTTGGATTTACTTTCTTCGCAACCAGACTTCCTTTGATGCGCATGTTTGCCCCAATAAGCTGTTGGCCGGTGGTTTCATTCATAGACGCATATGGATGATCCATGCGTTACCCTATCAACAGAATCAGGCTTCGGGGATGAGTGACAATGAACGCCACGCGTATCGAGAATGCGGCGGACCGCAAAGATCGACCGGCAGATGCAAAGTGGGCCTCTTCATGGACTGCGGCAATGCAGGGGCCGGCACCAGCGGGCGTGCCAGCGGCTTTGCCAGACCAGTCGTTTGCCTTGCCCGGTGACAGCGCCCGTAACCAGACGTTCCGTATGGTGGTCAGACCAGATTTATGGGGCAGGTTGGTTCGGCTCCGTTTTTCTAATGCCTATGGTGACCGTCCGATCAAACTTGGCGCGGTTCGCGTGGCCTTGCATGCCGGTTCTGGGGCTCTCGTTCCAGGCACAACGGCCCGCGCAAGATTTGCGGGCGCAGACAATATTTCTCTTCCATGCGGCAATGAAATATTGAGCGACCCGATTGAGTTACCATTCGTTGAAGGCCCGTCTGATGCGGCATTGATCGGGCGCAAGTTGGCCGTCAGTTTCCATGTTGAGGGCGAAACGGGTCCGTTGACGTGGCATGCAAAGGCCATGACTACCTCTTATATCTCGCCACCAGGTAGTGGCGTACTGAGTGAGGATGAAACTGATGCTGCATTCCCTTACACAACGACCGCTTGGCATTTCTTAGATGGGCTGGATGTTGCTGCGCCGAGCGGCGCCACCGTCGTCGCGGCGCTTGGCGATTCTATAACGGATGGAACGTTCGCAACGCTTAATGGCGATGATCGTTGGAGTGATCGCCTTTCTCGTCGCTTACATGCAGCCTATGGCAATCATGTTTCGGTGGTGAATGTCGGTATCGGTGGCAATCAGGTGGTCGGCCCGGCAACGTATCCGCCGCCCTTTAACGGCGGGCCAAGCGCTCTGGATAGACTTGAACGCGATATTCTGAGCCGGGCTGGGATCACCCATGTGATTTGGGGGGAGGGCGTCAATGACTTTGGTCAGGCCTTTGCAGCTCCTGGAACGCCGTCTGCAACTGCTCAGGCGGTCATCGAAGGCTTGCGCACGGGCGCTAAGCGCATGCAGGCAGCAGGGATCAAGGTCATTGTCGGTACATTACCGCCGAGTTTGAACGCAACTCGGGAAGTCTATGGTACGCCGGAGACCGATGCGCGGCGTAGGGAAGTGAACGCCTTTATCCGAACGTCCGGCATCTTCGATGGCGTGGTCGATTTTGAGGCAGCGACAATGGACGCGGCCACAGGGGAATTCAAAGCAGAATTCCAGCCGGATAGCACACTCGGCGGCCCGCCTGACCGTCTACACCCCAACCGTGCCGGATATCTGGCAATGGGTGATGCTGTCGATTTATCCATGTTGGCACCGCGCGGCTCTGACTGAATTATCTGCCGAAACAGCTTACTCACATCGAGGAAACCCAAATGCCCTGGATCGAAGCCAATGACGTAATGCTCCATTACCGAATGGAGGGGCCCGCCGATGCATCGCCGCTTGTCCTAATCCATGAGCTTGGCGGCGCGTTGGAGAGTTGGGATCGGGTCATGCCGCATCTTAGCGATCGACGCGTATTGCGTTGGGATTGGCGGGGTGCCGGGCAATCTGAGAAAATTCGCGGCGAGCTTTCGGTGGACGTAATCTGCGCAGATCTAGCTACACTCATGGACGCGCTTGATTTGTCTGGCCCCGCAGATGTGGCGGGAACCGCGCTTGGGGGCGGCGTGGCATTGGCTTTCGCTGCGCGCATGCCCGAGCGTGTGCAAAAGCTAGCTGTCTCAAGCCCTGCGGTCGGCGGTGCTAGCGGTATTGAAGCGCTGCTCCGTGCTAGGGCTGATCAGGTTGAACAAAAGGGCATGCGTGGCCAGGTCGATACTAGCCTTGATCGTTCTTTCTTGCCGAAACATCGGTTAGATGCATTTGCGTTCCAGGAATACCGCGCGCGCTGGATATCGAACGACCCAAGCAGTTACGCTAGCCACAATCGCATGCTTGCAGGCATGGATGAACGGGCGAATTTAGCCAAGATTACATGCCCAACGCTGGTGCTTGGCGGGGAAGATGATGCGCTACTGACTCCTAGCGCTATGCGTGAGGTGGCGGACGCTATCCCTGGTGCTGAGTATCAAACACTGGCGTCTGGGCACTTCCTACCAGTAAATACGCCTGACCTCTGGGCAGAAATAGTGTTGCCGTTTTTTGACCGATAGGCCGCTCTAGGAATGTTTCGCGAGGAAGTCCGCCACTGCCGCACTTGCAGCTGCGACATGCTCCGGTTCTTTCCAGTGCTCAACCAACGCTGCTTGTGGTGCTAGCTCAACGATCCTTCGGGAGATTGCTTCCGGGTGATAAATGTCTTTGCCCATAAGGACTAGGAGCGGCACAGGGCACTTGGCGACATGGTCCTCTGTTAGATTGAACAAAAGGTCCTCACTGCCAAACATTGTCTGGCGGAACTGCGTCCAATTTGCGTCTGTGACGGTCGGGTGCGCTGCTTTCAGCTCCGCCGCCCAGCTATCAAATATATCGAAATATGCTTGCCGATTGCCCTCATACCCAATCGGCTGAAGCATAACTGCGGACGCGACGCGTTCAGGTGCTGCCTCAATCAGTTCCATAATGAACGATCCGCCAATGCACATGCCGGCAATATGAAACCGTTCGATGCCGAGATGATCGAGCAGGGCCAGCTGATCATCCCGGTAGTCATGCCAGTTATCGCTTCCGCTGATAGGGGCGGTTGATTGGCCAGCATTCCGTTGATCCATCGTGATCACTTGATACCCCGGGACCAATCGCTTGCGTGGATTCCAAGGGGCGTTTTCCCAAAACGGCATGGCCGAGCGCATACCGCCAGCCGCCAGCGCCAACACTGGAAACCCTTCGCCATGGCTTTCGTAATAGATCCGAATGTCGCCGCGTTCAAAGAAAGGCATCGTGAGATCTCCATAGCATTTGCTGCTGGCCGGAATAGAGACGCAGGAACGCTAAGTGTGGTTTGCACTAACTGTGTCGGCAAGTGCGGTCTGAACGCGCTGTCGACGAATGCGCTACTGCCAGATACGCTTTTGTTCCGCATCGCCTAAAGCACTGGCCAGAACCAAAGACGCAGGAGCATACAAATGTCCGAATATGAGCATGTAATTTTCGATATCACTGACGAGATCGCTACGATCACGCTCAATCGGCCTAAGGCTATGAATGCGTTGTCCCGAGAAATGGGCCGAGAATTAAGCGACGCGCTCCAACAATGCACGGACCAAGCTGGCGATGGCGTAAAGGCGATCATTCTGACGGGTGCCGGTGGTGCATTCTGTGCAGGCGGTGATGTGAAGGCCATGGGCGGACGCGATAAGTCAGCCGCACCAAACCGCAACCGCATGCAGTCCAGCCATGACCGAATGATGCAGTTGATGAATATCGAACTGCCGGTGATTGCATTGGTCGACGGTCCGGCTGCGGGTGCCGGTGCCAATATCGCCCTAGCCGCAGACTTCGTGCTGGCGACACCGCGCGCAATGTTCATGCAGGCGTTTGGGCGCATTGGGCTGGTGCCTGATTGGAGCGGGTTTTTCGTATTGCCACGGCTTGTCGGCCTTCAGGCGGCGAAGGAACTGGTTTTTACTGCACGCAAGGTGAAGGCGGAAGAGGCCAAGGAAATGGGCATGGTCTACAAGATCGTTGGGCAGGAGACTGCAATGGCTGAAGCCCGCGCATTGGCTGGTCGGTTCCGGGCGGCTTCTCCTGTGGCACTCGGCATCGCCAAGAACATCCTGAACCAGTCATTCAACCATGATCACAAAACGCTCCTGGAAATGGAAGCAATGGGGCAGGCGATTGCGCAGAACAGCGAATATCACAAAGCAGCCGTGCAGCGGTTCCGGGATAAGGAGCCTTCAACCTATGACTGGGAGGCCATGGACCGGGCGGAAGCAAATATGAAAACCGCAGCGGAATAACAGGCCTTACGAGGGAGCGAGAGCTATGGCGGAATTAGAAGGTAAGG
This sequence comes from Alphaproteobacteria bacterium, assembly GCA_040263875.1. Taxonomy (GTDB): domain Bacteria; phylum Pseudomonadota; class Alphaproteobacteria; order Bin95; family Bin95; genus VMCJ01. Next base: position 4,994 of record JBDQJI010000061.1, on the reverse strand, counting down.
TCGCGGTCATCACTGGTGGTGCCAGTGGTATCGGTGAGGCAAGCGTTCGCCTGTTCGTGAATGAGGGCGCTCGCGTAGTTATTGCGGACATGCAACAGGAACGCGGCGAAGCACTGGCTGCGGAATTGGGCGATAATGCAGTATTCGTTGCCTGCGAAGTCCGTCAGGAAGACCAAGTGAAAAGCGCAATTGACGCTGCAGTTAACACCTGGGGACGCCTCGATTGCGTGTTCAATAATGCCGGATTCGGCGGCGCGCTTGGCCGACTGGAAGATATCCCGGCCGATGAATTCGACATGACCTTCGACGTTTTGGTCAAAGGTGTATTTCTCGGCATGAAGCACGCAATACCTGTGTTGCAGAAGCAAGGTGGGGGATCGATTATCAATACCGGATCTATCGCTGGCGTGACTGCTGGGCGTGGTCCGCTGGTATATTCAGCCGCAAAGGCCGCTGTAATCCATATGTCGAAAACAGCAGCCATGCCGCTTGGCGAAGATAAGATCCGGGTCAACTGCATCTGCCCCGGCTATATCGCAACGGCATTATCCGCCAACACTGTCGGGCGGCCAGACTCATTGATTGAAGACCGGCTCGATAGTTATGTGGAGCGGCAGCCAATTCCCAGGGCCGGCATGCCAGATGATATCGCGCAGATGGCGATGTTCCTGGCGAGCGACAGGGCCAGCTTTGTTACAGGCCAGTCCATCGTTGTCGATGGCGGCGGGGCTAGCGGCGTGATGTGGGCGGACCAAAAGCCCGCCTACAAAACCTACCGCCCAATCAAGGTCTATAATCCAGATACGGCTTGAGCTTGGTGCCGTCAGATGAAGCCAGTTACCGTTAGTACGACGTTGACGATGATATCGATACCGGCCCGCGTCCAATCCCCAACAGGATTGAAGCGCATGCCCAATGCTTCGGTTAGCGCAGGAAGGATCAGGGCTAGGCCCAACACTATGAATAGGCCGTGACGCTCCAAGGGGGCGAGCATCCGGGCGTAAGCTGGTGGCAGCGCCGCCATAAGCACCCGTCCACCATCAAGCGGCGGCAGGGGAAGCATATTAAAAGCCGCCAAGAGGGCGTTCATGATCAGCGCATTCTCCATATTCTGCGCAAACCAGCGACCGGTCTCAGTCGGGAAAAGTGGCAAGAGATAGAGGGCAAGTGCGGCCCCTAGGCAAATCAGAATATTGGCTGCTGGCCCAGCTAACGCCACCAAGGCAACGCCCAATCTATAGGGCTTCAGCCGCGCAAAATTGACCGGCACTGGCTTCGCATAGCCAATGATAAACCCAGAACCCGATACGACGAGAAACCCCGGCAGCAAAATCGTGCCAACAGGGTCTATGTGTTTCAACGGGTTGAGGGTGGTCCGTCCAAGCACATGAGCCGTATCGTCGCCGAGCCAGCGGGCGGCGTATGCATGGGCTGCTTCGTGCAGTGTTACTGCCAACAGAATTGGCAACGCCCAAACGGATATAAGCAAGGCGATTTCTGAAATATCAGGCATTTGGCTTGGTCCTAACAGGCGCGCGTCTCCTGTTCGTCATAGGGGTATACGGGTGCGGCTTTCGCTTTGATAGCGGCAAGCGTGCGGCGCATAGCAAATGAGAAGGGGGTGACGCCGTTGCAGACTTGGCCAAGAATACCCGCCAAACTTAGCTCAAGGAGACGGCCCCATGCGATTTGGCGTTTTTTATGAACTGCAATTGCCTCGCCCTTGGAATGACGGTGATGAGCATCGCTTATTCAAGGATGCTGTGAGGCAGATCGTTTTGGCGGATGAGCTTGGCTTCGATTATGCCTGGGAGGTAGAGCATCACTTCCTTGATGAATACTCCCATTCCTCTGCCCCTGAAGTTTTGCTGGCGGCGGCTGCCGGGCAAACGAAGACCATCCGGCTTGGCCATGGCATCAAGCAGGTGATCCCGAACTACAATCACCCCGCTCGCTCGGCAGAGACGATTGCAACACTTGACTTGCTATCGGACGGGCGCGTGGACTTCGGCATCGGCGAAGGCGCTACACGACTGGAATTGGGCGCATTCGGCATTTCCGCTCGCACCAAACGCGCCCATGCGCTGGAAGCGGCGGAGCAGATTTGTAACATGATGACGTTGGAGCCGTATCCTGGTTTCGAGGGCGAAGGCTTTTCCATGCCCGCCCGGAATGTGCTGCCAAAGCCGTTGCAAACACCGCATCCGCCCCTTTGGATGGCCTGCACGAACCGGGACACCATCAAAGTCGCTGCCGAGAATGGCATCGGCGCACTGGCGTTCTCATTCATAGATCCTGATGAAGCGAAGGCCTGGGCGGATATCTACTACGGCATCATCAAGTCTGATGCTTGCGTGCCGCTGGGGCGTTCCGTCAACGCCAACATCGCTATGGTCTCAGCGTTCTCCATGCATGAGGACCGAGCTGAAGCGATCCGCAGGGGCAAGGACAATTTTGAGTTCTTCCGCTATTCCCAGCAAAAGCTGGTCGCTGAAGACTTTGTGCCTGGTCATTCCGATATGTGGGGTGATTTTATCAAGGCGAGGGGCGACGCCTCAGACCGCTTGATTGAGGCGGCCCAGGCGCGTGGCGAATACGATAGCCAGGGGATCGGAACACCTAATGATATGATCCGGCATCTCACAAGCCTGCAGGCTTCTGGCGTCGATCAGGTGATCTTGATGCAGCAGGCTGGCCGCAATAGCCACGAAAATATCACGGATTCTATGAAGCTGTTCGCTGACAAAGTCATGCCGCAATTCAAAGCCGTAGTCGCAGAGAGAGAGGCGGAAAAGGCGAAAGAATTGGCACCCTATATTGAGGCCGCACTGGCTCGAAAGCCCATGATGAAAGCGCCGTCTTGGGAAGATACACCGGTCGTGAAGGCGGCAGTCAGGGCCTCAAAGCCAGGCACTGCGCAACCAAGTCGATAGAGTACCATCATGACCGAAGATCAGGACGCTGCCGCAGAAATTGAAGCACTGAAACTGGCACTGCTCGATGACGCGCGCCCGGCTGCCATGGCAAAGCGTGTGCGTGATGGCAAAATGTCAGCGAGGGCGCGAATAGCGAAGCTGACGGATACGGGTAGTTTTCTGGAAACTGGCGGCCTCGCAAAACCGCACCACGATAATCCCTGGAACGCGGGTCTCGAAGCGCCGGCTGATGGCGTTATTGTTGGCTCAGGGCTCGTGGATGGTCGGCCTGTGAGCCTCGTTGCTCATGATTTCACAGTACATGGCGGCTCGACCGGTATTGCTGGCAGCTTGAAGAATAACGCGGCGATCGAACGGGCCACCCAGGGCGGCATGCCGTTGGTCATGATGCTGGAAGGCGGCGGGCATCGTATTCAGGATGGCCAAAACTCCCGGCACTTTGCCGCCGGAACGCGCGTTTTCCATTTGCTTGGCCAGAATTCAGGCTGGACACCAATGGCAATGGCGATCTTGGGCCCAGGTTTTGCCGGGCCGACCAATTACGCCAGCATGGCCGACTTCGTGGTCATGGTGCGTGGCCAGTCGCAAATGGGCATGGCCGGGCCAGCGCTGGTGAAAGCTGGCATGGGCGAGGATTTGGATAAGGAAGCGCTTGGCGGCGCCGTCGTACAAGCGGACAAGAACGGCTTGGCGGATTTGGCCGTAGCAGATGAAGCTGAAGCCATTGATGCGACGCAGCGGTTCCTCTCCTACTTGCCGTCGAACGCCAACGCACCTTTGCCGATCGCAACCGCTGTTGCTCCATCACTCTCGGCTGACGTGCTATCGCAAACAGTGCCGGCCAATCCTCGAAAAGCCTATGATGTCCGCGATGTCATTGATGGATTGGTGGACGGCGATAGCCGGTTTGAATTGAAGCCAAACTATGCGGCGAACATCGTGACCATGTTTGCACGCTTGGATGGTCGTCCCGTCGCCCTCATTGCCAACCAACCCAAGCGCCGCGCTGGCATGCTCGATGCGCGGGCATCGGAGAAGGCGGCCCGGTTCGTAGCGCTTGCAGACGCCTTTGGCCTGCCGCTCATCACGTTGATCGACGTCCCTGGGTTCGCCATTGGCTCCCAGGCTGAGGCATCAGGTCTTGGGAAGCGCAGCGGGCGGTTGCTCTATGAAATGGCGCACGCGACTGTACCGCGGATATCGATCACGCTGCGCAAAGGATACGGTGCAGGCTATATCGCAATGGGTGGGGGCCGGAGCTTCGGCTTCGATTATTCCTTCGCCTGGCCGACGGCGGAAATCTGCGCCATGTCGATTGAGGGCGCGATTGATGTCGCTTTCAAGCGAGACGTTGAGTCTGCCGATGACCCTATTGCACGCCGCGCTGAACTCATAGCCGAAACCAGAAGTCGGATTGGCCCTGCACAAGCCGCAGCGGGATTTGGCATTGATGATGTGATTGACCCAAAGGAAACGCGCCAAACATTGATTCAAGCGTTTGCTCGCCTGCCAGCGCGGCGGCCAGATCCAGGCCCGCCCAAGCGGCGCAGTATTTCGCCAATATGATTGAAGTCACCCCGTCTATCAGCATTGGCGAACACGAACTCGAAGCGCATTTTATTCGCTCGCCAGGGTCCGGTGGGCAGAAGGTCAATAAGACTGAGAGCGCGGTACAATTGCGTTTCAATGCGCGGGGAAGCCCAGCCCTAACGAACGCCGTATTCCTAAGACTTAGAACGCTTGCGGGCAGGCGCATGACCAAAGACGGCGTCATTGTCATCACAGCCAATCAGTTCCGAACGCAGGAACTAAATCGTCGTGATGCATTGGAGCGATTGATTTCGCTACTGCGTGAAGCTGCCAAAGCGCCGATACATCGCCGGCCGACAAAGCCGTCCAAAGCAGCGAAAAAACGACGCCTAGGTGTTTAGTCCCGGAGATTTATGGTGCACTCTTTTCCCAAGTTTGGAAGGACGCATTATGGGACAGGTACTTCACGGGAGCGCCCGCACGACAGCGGCGATCCGTCGAGCAATACAAGATAGTCAAGAGAGCCTG
>JBDQJI010000060.1:0-23972 GCA_040263875.1 Alphaproteobacteria bacterium | reverse complement strand
GCGCCCTTCAAGGCAGCGATCTGATCTCTCTCGCTGGGCGTGAGATGCGTATAGTTCGACATGGCGACACCGTTTCACGTTGTGCATCAGACAGATACCAAATCTGCCCGCGGTGTTGCACTTCGCTCCGGAATTCACCAGGTATTCGTCGTAACTCCGTATTAAAGACCATTGCGCAATATTGTCTCCGTAACGCGACATGGATGCCTGCACTGGGTAGGCATGCGCCTCTTGAGTTAAGGGTGTGAAACGAATGGCGGGCCAAGCCCCATCCATCCAAACGGACCTCCTAGCTGCGCTAAATGCAGCTGGCGATGTAGTCTATGAATGGGATGTTGCGCGGGATTCACTGACATGGACCGGTGATGCCAGCGCTATGTTTCAGCTCGATGACCTTAAGAAGGTCGAATCCGGGGATTTATTCCACGGCCGCATCAATTCCGAAGACCTCAAAGAACGCCTAAAGCGCCTTTCTCGCCATTTTGCGTCTGGCGCCCGCTTTGATTGCGAATACCGCATCCGCGCCGGTAATGGTGATTTCATGTGGTTGCATGAGCGTGGCCATGCTGAATTCATGCCTGATGGCCGTCCCCTGGTTATGCGCGGAATTCTGCGCGCGATCACCAATCGGAAGCGCGCTGAGCAACGGCTTGAGTATCTTGCAAATTATGATGACCTCACCGGCCACTTCAACAGGTTCCGCCTACGCCAAGCAATCGACTATGCGCTGACGGCATGCAAACGCTTTGGCCGCACCGGAGCGTTCCTAACGGTCGACATCGACAATATCGCCCTCATCAATGACGCCTTCGGATTTGAGATTGGCGACGCCGTGCTTTCTGGCCTAGCGGAACGGCTGGACGAGTTAACAGCGGCCAGCGATATCGTGGGCCGTATTGAGGGCGATTGCTTCGGCCTATTGCTCGATCATAGCAATGAAGAATCAGCGGCGGAAACTGCTGAAAAAATCATCTCCGGCGTGCGCGAGACCCCCATCAAGACCGTGATCGGCGATGTAGCTATTACCGTGTCTGTCGGCGGAATCGTGTTCCCAACCTCTGCCCAAACCTCCTTCGACATCATGTCCCGAGCCGAAATGGCGCTGCGGCAGGCTAAGAAAGAAGGCCGCAATCACTACGTGGTCTATCAGCTGACAGAAATGCAGCGCCAAAGCCTTCGTCAGGATATAAGCATTGCCAAGGAAGTGCAGGAAGCGCTTCTAGATAATCGCCTTATCCTGGCCTACCAGCCCATTGTCGATACGATGACCGGCGACGCAAGACTATATGAGTGTCTTCTGCGTATGCGCCGTCCTGATGGTCAGATTCTTCCGGCCGGAGCCTTCGTGCCAGTGGTCGAGCAGCTTGGCCTGATGCGTCAGATTGATCGCTGCACATTGCATCTGGCGATGGAAGAACTGTTCAACGATCCATATGTCCGCTTGACGCTTAACATTTCTGGCATGACAGCCAGCGACCAAGCATGGTTGCGCACACTCGTGAGTTACTTGAGGGGCAAGCCAGAAGTCGGGTCCCGCCTCACGATCGAAATCACGGAAACTGTAGTGCTGCAGGATCTGGAAGAATCTGCGCGCTTCGTCTCCTCCGTGCGTGACCTCGGGTGTGCAGTTGCACTGGATGACTTTGGGGCAGGCTACACGTCATTCCGCAATCTGCAGGCGCTTGCCGTAGATATGGTCAAGATTGATGGCGCGTTTATTACTGATCTTGAAGACAAGCCGGATAATCAGCTTTTCATCCGCACGCTCCTCGGTCTCGCCCGTGGTTTTGGCCTAACGACGGTAGCCGAATGTGTTGAAACGGAAGCTGAGGCCGAAATTCTGAAACGCGAAGGCGTGACTTATCTGCAAGGCTACCTATATGGCAGACCGGAACTGACCCGGCCCGCCAATAACAAAATCATCAGCCTTGCCGGCGTTCAGAAGCCAAAGCCGAAGCTGGAAATCTCCACAGCGTCTTAGGCACCTTTCCGGAAATCGGCGATTCTCTGCTTGATCCCTGGCCGCATGACGGACCGGGCGAGTGCGGCCATATCTGCATCGCGCGTATCTATCGCTGTCGCTTCTGCTAGCGCCGCTGCAGTTTCAGCGTCCAATGTCTGCATTTTTCCGGTAAACACTGATATCTCAGCCGGCCAGTCGTCCGTCGCTGAAACACCGTCGATCAATCCAATCTCAACCGCCTCTGCAGCCTTGATAGGCCGCGATTCCGTTTGGATCGCGCGGGCGCGGCCCGCACCGATCCGCCGTGCAAGGCGGCGCGTTCCCAGGATGACACCGAAGCGCGGTCCCGGCATGAAAAAGCTGGTCTCAGGCGTCGCGATCACCCGCATAGCTGCGGATGCCAAATCAGCACCAGCCCCCACGGCCCGGCCTTGCACCAGGGCTAGAACAGGCACTGGGCAGTAGTGAACCGCCTGCAGCATAGCCTCCACTTCGACAAAACGCAGCACAAGGTCCCCGTCTGTCAGCGCCTCAAAGTCACCGAAATCGAACCCGGCGGAAAAATGTTTGCCATCGGCACGGATAATCACAATGCGGGCACCATTCGCGGGTGCTGCTTCAACCGCTTCCAACACGCCATGTGCCATTTCAGCGGAAAGTGCGTTGGCTTTTTCTGGCCGCGCCAGGGTAATCGTGCAAACGCCGTCAGTCTGTTCGACCCGAACGGGACTGGTCATCGCTTTATGCTCCATCGAAAAGAATCCGTGTGCCTAGAATGTGCCGAAGCTTGACCAAAGGCGCCAGCCCGTCGTACCGCCAAGCCATGCTGATAGAAATTACCCCAGATACGTTCGACGTCGAGCTAGAGATCGCTTACGCGACCGCAGACAATTTTACGGGCCAGCAGATTTATCGCCGCCCCCGCGCCCTCCTCCATCCAGATGCCGCAGAGAAACTGCAAGCCGCCATCATCCTTGCGCGCCGGTTGGGCTATCGGTTCAGGGTGTATGACGCGTTCCGGCCGCTTGAAGCGCAATGGGCCCTATGGCGAGCCGTTCCAGGCTCTCCCTACGTTGCGGACCCGCGCAGGGGCGGGCCACATACCAGAGGTGTCGCGGTGGATTTAACGCTGCTTGATCGCACTGGCCAACCGCTGGATATGGGCGGACCATTCGATGAACTTGCAGAAAACGCTTGGCACGAAGCCGATATTCCAGAAGCAGCACAGCGCAATCGCCACCTCCTGCTTGGCTTGATGACCGCAGCGGGCTGGGATTGCTACCTTAAAGAGTGGTGGCACTATCAGCTTTTTAATCCCCGCGAATACCCCGTGCTGAGCAACGCCGACGCTAACGCGGATATGATGTAAGCCCTACTCGAACGTCACCTGATGGGCGAAGCTCTGACCGTCAGAAATTGTGATCTGCTTGAACCCAAGCAGCACTGCCATATCAAAGAATGTGTAGGTGCTCTCGGCCTCCAGCTCTGTGAAAATCGGCATGGCGCGGGCCTGGGCTGTCATAGCCGCGAGCAGCGCGCGGGCGCGGTAGATGGTGTCGATATAGCCATCTTGCAACGCAACGATTACCAACTTTTCGGATTCCGCACCCTTGGCATAAAGCACATGGGTTGGCGGGTAAGGTGCGCGCAGCTGGGCCGTCGTAATGCCTGTAACAAAGCCCAACCGCCGATCACGATTGGCTTCGGGCAGCGGCGTGGCGCGTGGATAGTAGACTTCTGTGGATTGCGGCTGCGGATAGTAATATCCAGCGTGGCGATCATCAGCGGATGCTGGCCCCGCCAGACTCACCAAAGCGCCGAGCGCAGCTGCTATTGCGATACGGATCATGTGGCCGCTTCCTTGAGTAATTGATCTCTCAACACACGCTTTAGCACTTTGCCAGAAGGATTGCGCGGCAAGGCATCTTTACGCACAAGTTGTTTTGGCACTTTGAAGCCTGCCAGTTGACGCCGACAATGTGCTTGAAGCGCTTCTAACGTTATCGTCTCACCGGGCCGGGCCGTAACCACCGCAACAGGCACTTCGCCCCATTGCGGATCTGGAACGCCGATCACAGCGACTTCCAGCACTTCGGACAAATCATAGATCACCCGTTCAACCTCACTTGATGCGATGTTCTCACCGCCAGAAACAATGATGTCCTTCATGCGATCTGTCAGAAATAGGAACCCGTCCTCATCAACATGGCCGACATCGCCGGTGCGCAGCCATCCGCCCCGATGGAATGCAGCCGCTGTCTTCGTCTCGTCGCTCCAGTAACCAGCCGTGATCTTAGGGCCGCGCAGACAGATTTCTGCATCCACACCAGCGTCAACGGGTTTGCCTGCATCATCCAAAATCGCGAGTTCGAGATGTGGGATTGGCCGCCCGACGGAACCAATCTTCTCAATCTCACGGCCAGGCTCCATGAACGTATCGCCACCATTGCTTTCCGTCAGGCCATAAGCATCGATGTAGCGGGCGTTGGGGAATGTTTTGGCGAAGGCGTGAATGCGCGCTTCAGGTGTGCGCTCGCCCCCGCCGATTACCCACCGTAAACTGGCGGCATCGGCCCAACGCTCAGGCGGTAAAGCCAGGATCATATTGGTCATTGTGGGTGCGAACCAAGCACCGTTTAGATCATTATCCCGAATGACGCGCAGTGCAGCTTCGGGATCAAATTCCCGCTCCAGTGCCATTAGTCCGCCGAGCGCGAAGATCGACAGCCCCGGCAAATCTAACCCGCCGACATGATAAAGCGGCCCGACTGTCAGGAGACGTGTATCGGATGACAGACCGAGCGCTGCGATCTGTCCCAGATGTTTCCAGTAAAATTGCCGATAGGCATGCATGACACCTTTCGGACGACTGGTCGTACCGGATGTGTACATGAGGCGCATGAGGTCGCCCTCAGCCCGCGGGACTGGCTTTTCAGGCGCTTCAGCATTCCCAGTTACGTGCCGAATATCCAGTTGCGCTGCATCATCCAGGATCGCGACGCGCGGGACGGCTTCCCGTTCAAGCTGGGTCGCTTCCCCTGTGTATTCCGCATCCGCCACCAAGAGCTTGGCGCCAGAGTCTGTCAAAATATAAGCGATTTCACTTGTAGCTAGCCGGTAATTCATGGGCAGCAACACTGCACCCCGGTGGCTTGCGCCGAATACGAGATCCAAGAAAGCCGGGCTGTTTTTCATCCAAAGCGCAACTGTATCCCCAGGGCGCACCCCCTTCCCTTCAAGCCACGCGGCGGCTGCACGAGCGCGGGCGAACATCGCACCATAGGTGACCGTCTCACCCGCGAACACGAGCGCTGGGCGATCCGGAGTTGCGCGGGCATGAAAGCCCAGAAAATCAGTCAGATTGGCCATGCGTGCATGCCCCCAAGCAATTAGACGGCGCCTGCCGCGATCAACGCATCGATTGCGGCATCGTCCAGCCCTAGCATACCGCCGAAAACCTCTCGATTGTGTTGACCCTTTGCAGGCGGCGCAGCGCCTGGGTTTCCTGGCGTGCCAGTAAGCTTGAATGGCAACCCAACAAGCGGAACCATACCCCCTTCGGGTGTCGGACAATCGACCACCATATTGTTTGCGCGGACCTGAGGATCATTCAGCACTTTATCAATCGTATTGATCGGGGCCGTCGCGACGCCGATATCCTCCAGGATGACGATCCATTCATCGACATTGCGGGTCGCCAAACGAAGCTCGATCTTGCTGCGGAGCGCGTCGCGGTTGTCACACCTAAGCGCATTCGTTTTAAAGCGCGGATCATCTGCCAATTCTGGCGCACCAAGCGCAGCGCAAGTTTTGAGCCACATCGCTTGGGTCGGTGCGCCCAGCATCAGCTCACCATCCTTGGCACGATAGGCGTCATAGGGTGCGAGCGTGCTGTATCCTGCCCCTTCCCGCTGATCCACATGGCCTGCCACCAAATATGACGCCGCATGGAAGCCTAGCAGCGTCACGCCAGATTCCAGCAGCGAGACATTCACCCGCTGCCCCCTGGCCTTTCCGCGCTCCCGAGCCATCAGCGCTGTCATGCAGCCGCTATACGCAAGCATTCCGGTAGAGAGATCAACTGTCGTCACGCCGGGCCTGACGGGCGGACGACCAGGCTCACCTGTCAGAGAGGTAATCCCAACATAGGCCGCAACCATCGTGTCATAGCCAGGCTTATTCGCGAGTTCCCCTTCCGCGCCATAGCCCGAAATGGATACGTAAATCAGGTCCGGGTTCAGGGCATGAATGCGTTCCCAGCCAACTCCCAGCTTCTCTGCGACATTGGGCAGGAAGCTTTGGATCAGAACGTCGGCTTTGGCGATCAATTGATCCAGCAGGTCACGCGCGGCTGCGTGCTTCAGGTTTAGTGTTACATCCCGCTTGCCGCGATTGACCGACAGGAAATTCGTGCTCTCACCTTCCCCCAGAACCATTGGGAAGCCGCGGTTCATATCCCCTTCCGGCGATTCTACCTTGACCACATCCGCGCCATTTTCAGCCAGCATCTGACCGCAGAACGGCCCCGCCAGTACGCGACTTAAATCAACGACAAACAGCCTGTCTAACGCGCCCATCAGCCTATCATCCCTATTTATTCCCAAACTTACCCAGCACAAAAGCTGGCACAATGGCGATTGTGAACACCACCGCCAAGGCCAGGAAGCAATCCTGGAAGGCCAAAGATAGCGCTTGAGCATCAATCATCTGCATCACGTAGTTGTTCGCGATGGCCGTGGTGCCCTCTTGCCCAAGGCCAGCGCCGCTCAGTCTCTCATCCAATTGCAGCATCAACTCCCGCGTAGCACCATTGGATGGCGTCTGGGATCGCATCATTTCCTCACTGTGGGATGAATGCCGCATTTGTAGCAGCACAACGATCAAGTTGGTGCCGCTCGCCCCGCCAAGTTGGCGGATGAAATTCATATTGCCAGAACCACGCGCCAACTCATCCGGCTTCAGCGCCTTGAAGGCTGCAGCGGACAGCGATGGCAGGATGAAGGCGAGGCCAAATCGACTAAGCGCCACGAATCCAGCAAACGTCCAGAATGAAACATGGGCGTCGCCGGTGCTCATCGCCGCAACACCAGCAGCGAAGAACGCAAGGCCGATCGCCACCAAGATATGTCCGGGCGCTTTGTCGGAAAGTCGCCCGGTAATTGGCAGCACAGCAACGAGCAATAGCCCCGCAGGCATTAACAGCATCCCGGCGCGGGTCGCGGTATAGCCCTGAACATCCTGCACAAACACAGGGATCACATAACTGGATGCGAAATTACCCGCACCAAATACGAACGCCACCGCTAAAGCAGATGCAAAGCCCGGATTGCGGAAAAGATCGAGCGATAGAATCGGCGCGTGTGTCCGCGTTTGCCAATACACAAACGCCACGGCCATAAATGCTGAGAGCGCCAATTGCCCAGCGATATTGTTTGACGACCAGCCATATCGCGGCCCTCCCGCAATCGCGTTCATAGCGATCCCAAGCGTACAGAGCAGCAGCCCAAACCCCCACCAATCAAACGGTGGGCGGGCGCGCTTATCCGTTTTGGCAGGCATGAAAACCAAGCCGCCAATAAATGCAATGAACACGGCGGGTAGTGGCAACATGAACATGAACCGCCAAGAAAGCTCATCAATAGCAATGCCGCCGACGGCAGGACCGATCGCAGGGGCAAGCACCACCCCGCTACCGAAAATCCCCATGGCCGAACCACGCCGGTCTGCCGGAAATGCTTCCACAATCGTCACCATCACCAACGGCTGGACGATCCCGGCGGCAGCCCCCTGCATAACGCGGCCAATGATAAGCGCCGTCATGCTGGTCGCCGTGGCGCAAATAAACGCGCCTATGGTGAAGACAATCAGCGTCCACAAGAATGCGCCGCGCTTCCCAAATGCTGCTATCATCCAAGCATTCAGCAATTGGCTGGCAGTCATGGTGGCGAGGAATGCTGTTGCCATCCACTGCGCTTCGTCTTGGCCTACGCCGAATGCGCCGCGCACTTGGGGGACAGCGACGTTTACAATTGTCGCAGACAAGACCATTGCAAAAGCGCCGAAAAGCCCCGTCGCAGTGACCAACCAGCGGTAGGCAGGGCCAAACCGCGCCGTGAGGCCAGCAGCGCTTTCGTCCCGTATCGGTGCGCTTGGGCCACTGTTGCCGCCGGTCATCGGGTGGGGTGCTCAAAAAAATTTGCTTGCGATTCAAGCTATCCTAGAGGATATCCAAGCCATGAAAAGCGTCGCCAACAGTCTCATCGCCTTTGGAATCATGCTCACAGTGAGCTTGAGCCTCCCAGCTTTCGCACAAACCCAGACATTTGGGGATTGGGCGAAGCAATGTGAAAAGGCTGGAAAGGGAGAACGCTGCTTCCTCATTCAGACCGTCAAAGCCGGAGAGCGGCCGATCATGGTCGTGATCGTTGCCTATTCACCAAAGCGCGACCAGGTGGCGGCGATGATCGACGTGCCGCTTGGTATGCACATCCCAACCGGCTTGAAGATCAACGCTGCTGGGTCTGCGAAGCCACTACCGTTTGAGCAATGCTTGCCAACCGGCTGCCGCGCCATCCTGTCGCTTGATGAAGCCACCATCGAAACGCTGAAGGCTGGCGGTGACGCATCCATCACAGGCCGTGGCCGGGATGGGGAAGATGTTCAAATGCCAATCTCGAGCAACGGCTTCAAGGAAGCGTTCGAGACCCTATAGCCGGACCAGAAATGCACGGCTAAGCTTCCTATCGAACAAGACCGTTTGATTGAAGGAAGCCCGCATGATTTACGAACTCCGCACCTACACAGTTAAGCCTGGCACTGCGCCGCTAGTCGCCAAAAACTCTGGCACCGTCGCCCGTGATATTCGCGGCGACAATTATGGCAAGCTGGAAGGCTATTGGCTGACAGAAGTTGGTCCACTGAACCAAGTCATGCATCTATGGAGCTATTCAGACTTGAACGAGCGCGCGCGGCTCCGCGTCGAGCTTTCTAAGAATCCACGTTGGGGAAACGAGTACCTGCCGCTGGTGCGCGAACACATGCTGCGCCAGGATATCCGCCTACTGAACGCCCATATCGCCCCTACCGCACCAGCAAGCGATGGCAATCTGTATGAGTTCCGTAACTATCGCCTCCGCCCAGGTGCTATGGGCAAATGGACGTCGATCTTCAAAGACGCCATGGAACATCGGGAAAAATACTCGAAGATCGTTGGCATGTGGGCTACAGAAGCTGGGCAGCCAAATGAGGTCTGCCACATCTGGGCATACAAGGATTTCGACGCACGGATGAAAGCACGCGGCGGGGCTGCAGGCGATCCGGGTTGGCAAGCTTTCCTGAAGCAAAGTGGTTCCATGATCGAAGAGATGTGGTCGACGCTTATGGTTCCCTCTGACCACTCACCGATGAAATAGGGCAGCGCATTATGGAAAGCAGATTGAAGGGCAAAGTCGCCATCGTCACCGGCTCCTCCTCCGGGATTGGCGCTGCGGCCGTACGCATGTTGGCAGACCGGGGCTGCAATGTGGTCATCAACTATTCCCGCAGTGAAGGCCCAGCAGAAGCCGTGGCCGATGAGTGCCGGGCAAAAGGCGTTGAGGCGATTGCTGTTAAAGCCGATGTTGGCGATGACGCTGATTGCCGCCGGTTAGTGCAGGCCGCCGTTGATAAATGGGGCCGGGTGGATTGCCTAGTGAACAATGCAGGCACCACCAAATTCGTCGCTCACGATGATCTCGATGGCCTGGATGCGGACGATTTCCTCGGAATCTATCGCATCAACGTGGTTGGCGGATACCAAATGGTCCGCGCTGCACGGCCGCACTTGAAGGCGTCTGGTGATGGTTCCGTTGTGAATGTGTCGTCTATCGCTGGTGTCATGGGCACTGGCTCCTGCATCGCTTACGCGGCGTCCAAGGGCGCGGTCAACACGATGACACTGTCGCTGGCGCGTGCGCTTGGGCCTGAAATCCGAGTGAACACCGTATGCCCAGGATTCGTCCAAGGCTCATGGCTGCGTGAAGGCATGGGGGCTGAGCGCTATGACACCACCAAGAAGCACCTGGAGGACACCACAGCCCTCCGCCGCGCTGGCGGACCGGAACATATGGCCGAAGCTATTCTGATGTTCCTGGAATCCGGCAGCCACATCACGGGTGAATTCCTACTGGCAGACGGCGGCATGCACTTGGCTGGCGCACCGCTTCGCGCGAACTAAACGCAAGGGAGGCTGCAATGGCGGGCAGATTGGTCAGCAAGGTCGCTATCATCACCGGCGGCGCGTTTGGCATGGGGGCGGAAACGGCCAAGATTTTTGCGGCAGAAGGTGCGAAAGTCGTTATCGCCGATATTCTGGACGAAGAAGGCCCGAAACGCGTCGCAGAGATCGAAGCTGCTGGCGGCGAAGCCCGATATTGGAAATTGGACGTTACGCAGGACAGCGAATGGGCTGCCTTAGTCCAGAATGCCCAAGACGCATTCGGCCAAATCGATATTCTGGTCAACAATGCGGGCGTCTCCGGCAGCGCCTATGACGATCCTTTTGATGACGCTGGATGGCGTTTGTTGATGGCCGTCAACGTGGATGGCGTATTCTTGGGCATGAAGCACGTGATCCCCGTTATGGCGGGCAAAGGCGGCGGATCAATCGTTAACCTATCCTCGATTTCTGGTAATACCGGCCAGAGCAATATTCACCACGGCTATAACGCGTCTAAGGGTGCTGTGCGGACAATCACAAAGTCCGCAGCAGTCCGCCACGCGCCAGAAAATATCCGCGTGAATTCGGTCCACCCTGGCCTAATGCCGCCCATGCGGACATCGGGTGCGACGGCAGACCCTGTTGTCCGCGCCAAAATGCTGAAGCGCGTGCCGCTTGGCCGTAATGGCACAGCAGAAGATGTCGCGAAGGCATGCCTGTTCCTTGCAAGCGATGACGCCAGCTATATTACCGGTTCAGAACTGCATGTGGATGGCGGCTTGCTCGCAAGTTAAAGCGGAACTTCAATCGCCCTAAGCCGTTCAGATTGCATGGATGTAACTAGGGGCACGCAAATGGCGGTCGAAGGCAATGATAAGAATGGGGCCGATGAACAGGCTGAGCGCGAGCTCGACGCGGCTGAACTAGCAGAGCGCAAGGAGCGTCGCCAACGGCGCGAAGAGGCTGAACGGGAAGCCGAGCAGCCAGACGCCGCCCTGACGCATTCCGAGCGCGAACAGGCGATCGCTCACCGCAGCTTGTCCGCTGTCGCAATCTATTCAGTCATCCGCCACGAAGGTGAAGAAGAGTTGAGCCGCCCTGCGACCTCGCTCTGGTGGTCAGGTGTGGCCGCGGGCCTCGGCATTTCCACATCTGTATTGGCTGAGGCTATGTTGCATGATCAACTTAGAGGCAGTCCCTATCAGCATCTGATCGAGAACTTTGGCTACACCGTGGGGTTTTGCCTGGTCATCCTTTCCCGGCTACAGCTTTTCACCGAAAATACGATCACCGTCGTCCTACCGATTTTGGCCCGTCCGCGCCGCCGGAAGTTCCTGCAAGCTGCAAAACTTTGGGGCATCGTATTCACGGCCAATATGGCTGGCACGTTCCTTGCCGCTGTTTTGGCCATCTTTGCACGCACAACGACGCCAGCACTGACAGAATCAATGCTAGAGGTTTCCCGCCATTTCGCAGAATCGAGTGGCGTCACGGCACTTCTGCTTGGCATACCCGCAGGCTTCATTATCGCAGCACTGGTATGGATGCTGCCGTCCGCTAAAGGCACTGAGCTGTTCGTGATCATTCTGTTCACATATCTGATCGCAGCCTGTGATTTCACGCATGTCATCGCCGGATCCAACGAGGTATTCCTAATGGTGCTGAACGGTGAAATGAACCTCGGAACCGCAATCACTAGTCTAATCGCGCCAACGCTTATCGGTAACATTATTGGCGGCACTGGTCTGTTCGCGATGCTGGCCTATGGCCAAGTACACGAGGAGATGTGACTATCGCGCAGAGATCCGCATCGGTGCAGTTCGAACGCCGCGCACTTGGCCGCCGGTCCAACGGACCAATTCGGGGTCGGTGATTTCGAACGCGCCAATCCGCTCGAACCAAACACGCAGTGCTACGTCCATTTCCATCCGCGCGAGGTTCGATCCAGCACAACGGTGAATGCCAACACCGAAGGCGATGTGGCGGTTGCGTTCGCGGTCCAGCACGACTTCATCTGGGCGGTCGAACACATCTGGGTCGCGGTTGGCGGCAGGGAAATTCATGATGACTTTCTCACCCGGAACCATCTCCGCTTCGCCGAATTTTATGGGGTCCAGAACACGACGGGCCATAACAACGGGGCTGTAATACCGCAGCAATTCCTCAACAGCAGTCGGCAAGATTTCCGGCTCTGCATAAAGACGTTTGCGATCATCTTCATGGGTTCCGAAATGCCAAAGCGCGGACCCGATTGAGCTCCACGTCGTATCGATGCCAGCAACCAGCAGCAAGAAGCACACACCGATCACGCTGTAATCGCTAAGTTTCTCGCCGTTGATTTCAGCCGCCATCAGCTTGGAGATTGCATCATCACGGGGGTTGTCGCGTCGCTCTTCAATCATCTCCTGGAAGAAATTGCGGATCAGGCGGCGGTACTTCATGCGCGCTTCAGGATCAGTCTGACCGAGTTCTATGATCCCCCACGTCCAGTCCGTGAAATCATCGGCACGGCCTGGATCAATGCCGATAATATAGGCGATGACGCGCGGCGGGATCTGTTGCGCGTAATCTACCGCCGCATCCATTTTGCCGGACGCGATGTGCTTATCGATAAGTTCGTTTGCAAGGGTCTCGGTGAAGGCGCGGTAGTCTTCAACCGCCTTTGGGGAGAATAACGGCAGGATGAGCTGTTTGTAAGGCTTGTGCTCAGGTGGGTCTGCAGAGATTGGCGGGAGTTCTGAGCCGAACTCTTTAACCTCTGCAATCAGCAAGTCCCGCATCTCTGGCCCCGGCGGAATAACGCCTGGGGAGCGGTTTGAGAGCGTGGGTGCTGCCCGCGCCATTTCCCGCACATCATCATATTTCGTTGGCAACCACGCCCCGCCCCAGCGAGTGGTATGGGCTATGGGGCACTTATCGCGAAGTTATTCCCATACAGGTGCGGGATCCTTGATGTAGCCTTCGTCCATCACATCGAAGTCGGTCGCCCAATCATGGACAGGGCAACCTTCGCGCGGGCTGATATCACTTGGATCACGGTCGCTCATCGGGCGTTACTCCTCAACGATGGTGATGGCAAATTCCGGGCAATTGGCGATGGCCAAATCTGCTTTGTCTTCCAGGCCAGCAGGCACATGGCCATCATTCAATGCACTGGCGATGCCCAGGTCATCGACCTCAAACAACTCTGGTGCCAATGAATAACAGCGGTTGTGGCCTTCGCATTTGTCAGGATCGACGCAGATACGCATAGAGACGGCCCTCCAATCAGATCATTCTGGCCAATTTATCCAGGAGTGGCAGGATTTCGTCCGAAGGCGCGGACGGCAGATCAAACGTTACGCGCGAGACGCCCGCACCTTCGAGCTTCTTCAACTCCTCCTCAACCGGGCGCGCGGCGAAGACACTGATTTCGATATCATCTGGATTGCGTCCAGCTTCAGCGGCCATCTGGCGGAAGTGTGGAATCTGGTCCGGAATATCAACACCTCGTCCGCCGCCTAATGGAATCCATCCATCCCCAAATCGGATCGCCCGCCGCGCGCCATAGGGGAATGCGCCGCCGACGATAACCGGTGGATGTGGCTTCTGCACGGGCTTTGGCCAGGTCATCATTTCGCTGAACTGCACGAACTCGCCATCATATTTGGGTTTGTTCTCGGTCCAGATAGCCTTCATCGCCTCAATCTTCTCGCGCATTAAGCGGAAGCGGGTTTTTGGGTCCGTCCCATGATCGGCCATCTCTTCTTCGTTCCACCCAGCCCCAACGCCGAACAGGAACCGTCCGCCGGAAAGCTGGTCAATCGTCGCGACTTCCTTGGCCAGCTGGATGACATCACGCTGGATGACGAGGCAAATGCCGGTGCCCATCTTCAGCGTCTTAGTAGAGGCCGCGATAGCACCGAGCGCCACAAACGGGTCCATCACGTCATAGTATTTCTTCGGCAGGTCGCCGCCGCCTGGCCAGGGCGAAGTGCGCGGCAGAGGGATATGGCTATGCTCTGGCAGCCACAGCGATTCAAAGCCGCGCTCTTCCAGCGCTGGCCCCAATTCTTGCGGCGCAATCGAATAGTCCGTGAAGAAAATATGGGCGCCGACATGCATTGGGGTGAAATCCTCAGCCTATAAAATAAGCTGCAAGCCTACCTGCACCCTGCGGCTATGCAAGCCCTACATTGCAGCAATTGCCCTAGCGAGGCGCTGCACGCCCTCTTCAATCACCGCAGGTTCAGCCAGCGAGAAACTCAGCCGCATCGTCTCCGCGCCTGATCCGTCAGCAAAAAACGCCTGGCCCGGCACGAACGCCACCCGGTCATGCATAACGGCACGGTCAAGCAATTTGCGTGCGTCCAGGCCTTTAGGGCCTTCCATCCACACAAACATGCCGCCCTCTGGCTTGCTCCACTTGAAGCCCGCTGGCATGTGGCGATCAAGTGATGCCAGCATGGCGTCCCGCCGCGTCCGATAGGCTTGTCGGACAAGGGCGACCTGGGCGTCGAACATTGTTTCGGCCACATAGGTCAGCGCCATTTGGTTCAGCGTCGCCGAATGCAGGTCTGATGCTTGTTTGACCAGTACCAGCTTGTCGATGAGCGGCTCAGCGGCAACGATCCAGCCGACGCGGAGGCCCGGCGATAAGGTTTTGGAGAATGTGCCGCAATAGATCACGCGGGAGTTCTCGATCCCTCCTTCGGCCTCGCTATCGATTGCAATCAGGGCTGGTTGCTCTTCACCGTCATACCGGAGAGCCGAATAAGCACCGTCCTCAATCACCACCGCGTTGGCTGCAGCCGCAGTCGCCAGAATGCGTTTGCGCTCCTCCAGCGTCAGCGTCTCGCCTGTTGGATTAGCAAAATCGGGCACCACATAAGCGAACTGTGCTGGCGTTCCGTCACCAGGGGCCGGAATTTCAGTATTGGCGCGGGGGTCTAGGCGTGCGTAATCCGGCTCATACGCATTGAAGGCCTGAAGTGCGCCTAGATATGTGGGCCATGTAACCAATGCAGGATCATTGGGGCCAATGAACAGCCGACCAAGGAATTCAAGCGCCTGCTGCGAGCCGCACGTGATCAGGATATTGGCGGGCGTGCAGGTAACGCCCATGCGCTGCATGTATCCAGCGATCCACTCGCGGAGTTCAATCGCCCCCTCGCTGACAGAATACTGCAGCGCGCGCTCTGCTGCTGCAGGTTTGCCCAGCGCTTGCGCAAATCCTTGCTGGAAGGCTTCAACGGGAAACAAATTCGGGTCCGGAATGCCGCCCGCAAACGAAATTACGTCGGGCTGCTCTAGGACTTTTAACAGCTCTCGAATTTCGGATGCGCCCATGCGTCCGGCGCGGCTGGCGTAGGCCTCATCCCAATTGATAGTCATTGCAGGTCTCGATACTAACGGGCGGTGATTATTCGACGGTCAGAAGGGCCGCCGCAACCCGGCGATCCTCTGCCATCAGCACATTATAGGTGCGGCATGCTGCACCAGTATCCATAGGCTCCACCACAATGCCAGCATCGCGCAAGCCCTGGCGAATATCCCGTGATGGAAGTTGCGCCCGCCTGCCACATCCCAGCAGCAGCACATCAGCCGCCTGCAAAGCTATAAGCGGCTGAAAACTGGCAAGATCAACGTCTTCCCAGGTAACTGGTGCCCATTCGATCACCTGTTCCGGCAGCACCAGCAGCGAATGCACATAGCGCACACCAGATACATGGAACCTGTTCTCGCCATAGGTTTCGATAACCTGGCGGCCAGCAGGAATGACAGGGGTAACGTCAGCCATAGCGCGACTGCCCTACTCGCCTAGTCGATTTCAGGCGTGGGAATGTGCGGGCTGTCGGACGCAGGCTGGCGGATATTCCGAACGTCCTTGAACTGCAACAATAAGCAAGCTGCAACAAACACCGAGGAATACGTGCCGATCAAAATGCCCCAGATCAGCGCATAGGTGAAATTGCGGATTACCTCACCGCCGAAGAAAGCCAAAGCCCCAAGCGCGATTAGCGTCGTGACAGAGGTCATGACGGTACGGGACAGCGTATCGTTGACGGAGCGGTTGAGCAGGCTTGGCAGCGCTTCAGTTTTATATTTGCGCAAGTTCTCACGAACACGATCAAACACAACGACAGTATCGTTAATCGAATAGCCGGCGATGGTCAGCAGGGCCGCGACGGTCGCCAGGTTAAATTCCCAGCCCGTGATGGCGAATAGGCCAATAGTGATCGCAACATCATGCGCAAGCGCCATAAGGCCAGCGACAGCGAACTGCCATTCAAACCGGAACCACACATATGCCACGATGCCGAACAGCGCCAAAAGCACGGCAATGGCACCGGCTTCTTTCAGCTCTTCGCCAACCGTTGGGCCAATAAACTCAGTCCGTCGGATCTCAGCATCGGCACCCAGGGCAGCTTTCACCTGTTGAATAGCCGTTGTTTGGTCTTCAACAGCATCGCCTTGACGTTGGACACGCACAAGCACGTCAGTCGGCTCACCGAATTCCTGAATCGTCACTTCGCCCAGATTGAGCGCATCAACCTTACCGCGGAGTTCCGTAATATTCGGCTGAGTAGGATAGCGTACTTCAATCAAGGAGCCGCCGCGAAAGTCAATGCCGAGGTTAAGGCCGAGCATGACCAGCGCGACCATCGCCCCGATAATCGCACTGGCCGAAAAAACGTATGCAAACTTCCGGCGAGGAACGATGTTGAAGTTCGGACGGCTGCCGAAGAAGCGCAGCGGGATAATCGCCATGATCTCTGCCCCTTATATCGGCAAGCTGGTGCGGCGTGGCGCACGACGAAGCCAGATCACCACCATCAACCGCGTCAGGAAAATCGCCGTAAACAGCGACGTGACGATGCCAATGGTCAACGTGACCGAGAAGCCTCGGATTGGGCCGGAGCCCATAGCGAACAGAATGACAGCCGCAATCAACGTCGTAACCTGACTATCAATAATCGACGAGAGTGCGCGGCGGTAACCGCTGTCAATCGCCGCCACCGGTGACTGCCCGATGGATAACTCCTCGCGTATTCGCTCGAAGATAAGCACGTTCGCATCAACCGCCATGCCGATCGTCAGCACGATGCCGGCAATACCGGGCAATGTAAGCGTCGCCTGCAATGCAGAGAGCGCGCCGATGATCATCCCGCCGTTCAGAATAAGCGCGAATGCTGCGAATACACCGAACAGGCCGTAGGAAACCGACATGAATAATGCGACGGCGAGGAAGGCGACGATGCAAGCGATCTTTCCGGCTTCAATTGAATCCTTGCCAAGCCCGGGGCCAATGCTGGCCTCTTGAATAAACTCGACTGGGGCCGGAAGCGCACCAGAGCGCAGTAGCAGCGAAAGCCGTTGGGTTTCAGGAACCGAGAATTGGCCCGTGATAATGCCGTTGGCACCAATCGCAGCCTGAATGGTCGGCGCGCTGATGATCTCATTATCAAGAACAATGGCCAGCGGCTCGCCAATATGCCGACCGGTCAGATCCAGAAAACGCCTAGCACCCGCACCATTGAAGCGGAACGAGACGACGGGGCGACTGTCCTGGAATGACGGTTGTGCGTCAATCAACAAAGCGCCTGGAACGACAGGTGAATTGCGGACAACGAAATACTGGCTTGGTGGAGGTCGCGGCGTGGTCGCCTTCTGCTCATCAGTAAGCGCCTGCGGCAGGCGCTCTAAACCGGGGCGCGCTACAAAAGTCGATGGATCAGACGTTGTATCAACAAGCCGGAAAGCCAATTGAGCGGTCGTGCCAATAATCTTCTTAAGCACTTCAGGCTCATCAAAGCCCGGCACTTGCACAACAATGCGGTCATCGCCTTGGCGCTGAATGATCGGCTCTTTGGTGCCAAGCGCGTCAACGCGGCGACGGATGATCTCAATCGTCTGAGTCAACATCGCCAAGCGCAGGCGTTCTTCGTCAGTCTCTGTGAAACCAACAGTGATTTCGCCCGCTTCGCCGATTGTAACGACGGCGCTTGGGTCGTTCTCTTGGATCAAGTCAGCGGCACGCTCGGCATCATTCGGGTCCAGCGTGCGGAACTTAACAGCCGCCCCGCCCCGTTCTGGGGGCGTGCGGCGAATGCCAGTGCCGCGCAAAGATTGGCGAACCGTATCTTCGAACGCAGCAGCGCGAGATCGGACACCGGCAGCGATATCGACCTGCAGCAGCAAGTGAACGCCGCCCTGCAGGTCAAGCCCCAGGCTGACGGTCTTATTCGGAAGCCATCCCGGAATACCGGAATCGTCAACCGCCGTAGCACTGCGCCAGAAGTTCGGCGAGCTATATGCCACTCCAAGGGCGCAGATCAGCACGATCAGCGCGGCCTTCCATTTTTCAATATAGAGCATGGTCCGCGCTTTGCGCCCCTTGAATTAGCGCTTGAACAGGCCGCCGAGCAGGCCGCCACCTTTGTTATCTTCATTCGCCGCTAGTGGCGGTGAGCCTTCCGGCGGTGCAGATTTGGTCACCACCTGGGAAATCGTTTCCCGGATGACTTTAACCTTCATGCCTTCGCCAAGTTCGACCTCAACTTCAGGACCTTCTGGCGCTTTGGCGACTTTGCCAATCAAGCCGCCAGCCGTCACAACCTTGTCACCACGACGCAGATTGCTGACCATCTCACGATGCATTTTGGCTTTTTTCTGCTGCGGACGGATCAACAGGAAATAGAACACCACGAAGATCAGCAGGAACGGCAACATCTGTTCGAAGCCGAAGCCGCCGGCACCGGCGCCGCCGGATTGAGCGTATGCGGGCGGGAAAAACATGAGCAGTGCTACTCCTGGAAGGGATTGAGCGATTAATCGAATGTGCCGATATAGAGTGGCGCGGCCCGGTGTGCAACCGATGCCGCCGAATTGGCCGCCCCAATCAGGGGGCTGCAGCGCTTCGCCCGCATGCGATCAAACAAGTTCCGACCGGTCGCGAAAGTGCTCCAACGCTTCCGGATTGTCTAGCGCTTCCTTATTTTTGATGGGGTGGCCATGCACCATATCCCGCACTGCCAGCTCTACAATTTTGCCCGACCGGGTGCGTGGAATATCTTGAACTTGCACGACTTTCGCCGGAACATGACGGGGTGAAGCATGCTGACGCACATGGTTACGAATGCGTTGAATCAGGTCATCATCGAGCGTTAGACCATCTCGCAGCCTGACGAAAAGTACGACACGCGTGTCGCCCTGCCACTCCTGGCCGATCACAATGCTTTCAACGACCTCCTCCAACTGCTCAACCTGGCGATAAATTTCCGCTGTACCGATGCGCACACCACCAGGATTCAGTGTTGCGTCTGACCGACCATAGATCACCATCCCGCCTGTTTCCGTGAACGCCGCATAGTCACCGTGGCGCCAGATATTCGGGTAAACGTCATAATAAGCCGCATGATAGCGGGAGCCGTCTGGGTCATCCCAGAATCCAAGCGGCAGGGAGGGGCACGGCTTCAGGCAGCAAAGCTCGCCCTTCTCACCAACTGGTGCGCGTGTGCCGTCCTCAAGCAGTGTTGCTGTATCCATACCTAGCATTGGTGCTTGAATTTCACCCCGATATACAGCGTTCGTTGGATCACCGCCGACCAAGCACGCGACCAAGTCTGTCCCGCCTGCGATGGACGCTAGGCACACATCCTCTTTCACGTGCTCATACACATAGTCAAAGCCTTCCGGCAAAAGTACAGAGCCAGTTGAAAGAATGGTCTTCAATTCCGATAAATCATGAGTGGTCGCCGGTGTAATTCCGCCCTTCTGGCAGCCTTCGATAAACTTTGCCGAAGCGCCGAAGACCTTGAACTTGTGCTCTGCCGCATAATCCCAAAGCACATTCCCGTTTGGGTGAAACGGCGAGCCATCATACAGCATCAACGTAGCGCCAGATGCGAGGCCGGTCGTTAGCCAATTCCACAACATCCAGCCCTTTGTTGTGAAGTAGAACAAACGATCCCCAAGCTTCACGTCCACATGCAGGATGTGTTCTTTCAGGTGCTGCAGTAGCACCCCGCCAGCGCAATGCACGATGCATTTCGGCACGCCAGTAGTGCCCGATGAATAGAGAATATACAGGGGGTGGTCGAACGGCAGCTGCTTATAAGGCACAGGCCCTGCCGGAAAATCCGCGAGCCAAGTATCGAAAAGTTCAGCACCGGCGAGCGCTTTTAAGTCTGGACGGTTCTCCAGGAATGGGATGACCACCAGCTTTTCCAGCTTCGGCAAGCCTGCAACGACTTCCGCAACCTTCTCGCGGATATCCTGACCTTTGCCAGCGTAGACATAGCCATCCACGGTCAACATGACTTTGGGCTCGATCTGGCCGAACCGGTCCAGCACACCCTGCACGCCAAAATCCGGAGAACACGAAGTCCACACAGCACCAATAGCCGCAGCACCCGCCATACAGGCCACACTTTCCGGAATATTGGGAAGATATGCGGCAACTCTGTCGCCCGGCTCTACGCCCATGGCAAGCAGTGCTTGGGCCACACGGCTCGCTGTAGCTTCCAGTTCATCGCCAGACATGGTCCGCTCCATGCCATCTTCACGGCGGAAGATCAGCGCAGGGCCTTCACTGGCATGACGAAGTAAGTTTTCGGCGAAATTCAACTTGGCGTCCGGGAAATACTGCGCACCCGGCATTTTATCGCCATCAATCAGGATACGGTCACCCTTGGTTTCAGCAATGACCTCAGACCAGTCCCAAAAATCGCTCCAGAACGCTGCCTGATCCTCCACGGACCAAGCATGCAGTGCGCGATAGTCTTCGAACTCCCGGCCATGGACATCGGCCTGATAATCCATAAACGCACGCATATTCGATGAAGTGACGCGCGCTTCAGATGGTGTCCACATGGGCTCGGACATAGAAAATCTCACTCAGGAAAACCTCAAACAATATCCGAAAGCATAGCGAAGCTGCCGAACGGCTGCCAACGGATTCCATCGTAACTTAGTCCGTGTGCGCGCCACGCATAGCGGGCGTGCGGAAATTGCACGGGTTGCGTCTTACCCTTTGTATATGATCCGCTTTGAAAGATATGTCTGCGCCCGCATCCAACACTCGTGAAATCAAACCGGTCGCCGCTTCGCTGTTTATGCTGGGCGCGTGTTCGATGTTTGCCTTCAATTCGATCTTTGTGAAGTTGGCGGCTGATACAGGCCTGCACCCGTTCCAGATCGCGTTCTTCCGCAATTTCTTCGCCCTACTGATCATTCTGCCCGTGGTGCTCGCCACCTCCGGCACAGCGGTGTTACGCCCAAACAAACCCGGCATGCTGGCGTTTCGGGGACTATTGAACGGCTCGTCAATGATGTGCTGGTTCTATGCCGTGCCTTTGATGGCGATCACTGACCTTACCGCTATCGGTTTTACAGGCCCAATTTGGGCGACATTGCTGGCGGCCATATTCCTTGGCGAGAAGATGAAGTTGCGCCGGTGGACAGCCATCTTTGTCGGCATACTGGGTGCGTTGATCGTCGTCCGACCGGGCTTCCAGGAGGTCAATTCCGCCGTCTATCTGGTACTATTCTCATCTGCCACCTGGGGTGCCACGCTGATCGTCATCCGGCGATTAACGTCGGTAGAGCATATCAACACGATTCTGGTCTATCAGGCGCTTGCGATGACGGTAATCGCTTTTGTGCCAATGCTGTTTGTTTGGCAAATGCCGACCTGGGAAGGCTGGGCCTGGATGCTGGGCCTTGGCGTCCTGGCCATGGGTGCCCATAGCCTGCACGTGCGCGCGTTCTCCATGCAGGAAGTATCGGCCTTACAGCCGCTCGACTTTGCGCGCTTCCCAATCAGCGCTGTCGGGGCATTCCTCCTGCTTGGCGAAATTTTAAGCCCGTGGACGGCGCTCGGCGCCTTCGTCGTGTTCGCTGCCGGCATGTACATTTCCCACCGGGAAGCGCAGATCCATCGCCGAGAGCGTGCGGAAGCCATCGCAGCTGCGGATACAGAGGCGGATATCGTCGCTGCGATCGCGACTGAGCCGTCGGACATTCGGCCCGCAACCTTTGCGCAAACCACACCAATAATCGCGGGCAGTGTACCAGGGCGCCACAAGCATATTTATCCAAGGCCAGGTGCGGGCGGATTATGGGGGCCAAATCCAAATTACCTCTATGCGACAGCCAAGGGCCAAGCGGCACCCGGGTTAAAGCCGCGGCGAAAACGCCGGTGGGGCGTGCCTAAATGATCAGCCCATTCGTCGCCATCGATAAGCTGCCCTCTGTCCTACGCGCGACAGGTTATGCACTGCTGGCGGCGTTTTTCTTTTCCGGCATGGCCATCTTCATCAGGCAAGCAAGTTATGAGCTCCACCCAACAGTCATTGTCTTCTTCCGCAACGCCTTGGCGCTGCTTTGGATGCTGCCTTGGCTCTCCCAAGCTGGCCTTGGCGCGCTTCGTACCAACAGGCTTGGCATGTTCGGGTTACGCACGATCCTTGGCCTGATTGGGATGACGAGTGGGTTTTGGGCCGTAACGCTAATCCCGATCTCCCAGGCGACTGCACTATCGTTCACCTCCCCGATCTTCGCGACCATTGGTGCCGCTTTAATCTTGGGTGAAGTCGTTCGTCGACGTCGCTGGACCGCTGTCATTGTTGGTTTCTGGGGCGCGATGATCGTCGTCGTCGGTAATAATGGTGGGCTGGCGGGCCTGGGTGCGCTGGAACTTGGTGTCATCTTGGCGCTCGTCAATGCGGTCATCATGGCGATCAACAAGCTTGTTCTGAAGTCCCTGACACGGACGGAACGCCCGGAAGCCATTATCACTTACATGGTGCTGCTTCTGACCCCGCTTTCCCTCATCCTAGCCGTCTTCCACTGGGATTGGCCGTCGTTAGAGGGCTATTTCTGGCTGACATGCCTGGCCGGTGCTGGAACCATCGGGCATCTCTGCATCACGCGCGCCTTCCAGGCGGCAGACGTCAGCGTCGTCCTGCCGTTCGACTTCGCCCGCTTGCCTATTTCCGCCCTGTTGGCATTCCTGGTGTTTGCCGAGGTCCCGACTTTCTGGACTGTTATTGGCGGCCTCGTGATCTTCGGTGCGACTTTCTACATCGCCCGCCGTGAGGCACAGATTGCGAAGCAGCAGCGATTGTCAGATGCCGCGTCCAAAGACTAGACGACATATCTGTCGCTGCCGATAATTCTCGGCACTGCAATTCAATAAAGACAGATACTTAACGAGCCATTCGGGTCACGCAGCGCCCGCTGCCTTCTATTCGCCACAAAAAGATGGAACCAAAGTGCGCGAAGCTGCATTCCGTCAGCAATGCGCTTCACCTCTGCTAGCCAAAGGAGAAAGAAATTGAATAACAAGGTTTCGACAATCCGCACGACCGCAATTGCCGCCGCCCTCACACTGGGCCTGGGCGCATGCAGCAACCTTTCAGATACTCAGGAGCGCACCCTAAGCGGTGGTGCGATCGGCGCAGGCGTTGGCGCGGTTGGGACCGTGGTTAAAGGAGGCTGCGTAGCGTGCGGCGCAGCAGTTGGCGGCGCTGTTGGCGCAGCAGGCGGGTATATTTATGACCAGCATGAGAAGTCGAAGGGTAACTAAGCTTACCGACTGACAGTGATATATGGGGCTCGGATTGCGTTCTAGCGCAGCCCGAGCCCTTTTCGCATTCAGAGAATGCAAAGGCTAACTGTTTAGTCCCAGAGATTGATGGGTCGGATTTAGTCTGAACCGATCAGGCTCTTCAGTCCAGACTTTGCAGACATATTCGAATGGGGTGAGACCTTTCAAGGTTTTTAGTCTGCGTGCGAAGTTGTAGGCGTTTACAAAGTCTGCGAGGTGGT
>JBDQJI010000059.1:0-24075 GCA_040263875.1 Alphaproteobacteria bacterium | reverse complement strand
GGGCTGGGGCGGGCAGTGTTCCCGTGAATGCAGATAGGGGCAACACGGCGTCGCCTTCAGTCCAGGGCATATCTGGGTTTAATTCAACGAACGCGACCCGCGCCTGCCGGATCGCTTCCGGCATATGATCGACAGTAACGCCTAAGCTGACATTGCCGTTCTCGTCCGGCAGGGTGGCAGAGCAGAGCACCACATCCGGCTTCAGATGGTCTTGAAACAGGGCGGCGTAATCAGAAAACCGCGCAGGTGCGACGCCAAGACGCCCGGCCTTATACAATTGCCCATTCGCGCCAAAGCCGTCCATTGAGAGAAAACTTGCATCCGTCGCCGCCATCCGCGCATCAACCGGCCCCAGCGGAAAACTGGTGAGCATCCGCAGCCCCGGCACACGCTTAGCAGCATGCAGGAATGCCGCAACAAGTGCAGTCGGCTCCGCCCCCAACTGCGCAACAATGGCGAGACCGCCCGGCTGCAAATGGGGTGTGAGATCAAGCGATTCAGGCTGAAATTCTATTGGCATGAAGACAGTTTAAACCCTATCGCCAGAATTTCGACCCCAATCCAATTTACGAACTAATAAGCTTATGTTTCAGGGAATAGTCTAAGAATTACGGGTCTTGCGGCCAATCTTCACCCTGCTTCCGCTATCTCGACCAAGGTCTGTAATAGCCGTTTGGCGCCCTTTGCGCGGACGGCTCTGTCGTCCCAGCCGCGTTGGACGACGAGTTTGTTGTCGGGGCGGAGTTTGGCGGTGCCCATTTGCTGGGTTAGGAATTGGACGAGGCCGCCAGGATTGGGGAATGTATCCTGGTGGAAGCCCGCAACGACGCCCTTCGGCCCGACGTCCAGCTTCGCCACATGGGCGCGGCGGCAGAGCTGCTTGACGGACATGACCTCCAGCAGGTTTTCCACCTCCTGCGGCAGCGGGCCGAAACGGTCTACCAATTCCGCGGCGAAGCTTTCCAGGTCCAGGTCCGTCTCCAGCGCAGCCACGCGGCGGTATAGGCCGAGGCGGACGGGGAGTTCTTTTACATAATCATCTGGGATCAGCACGGCCGAGCCGAGGTTGATCTGCGGCGTCCAGCGTTCTTCCGCTTCAGCGCCATCCGCCCCGCCTTCCCGCGCGGCGGTGACGGCTTCTTCCAGCATTTGCTGATAGAGTTCAACGCCGACTTCACGGATGTGGCCGGATTGCTCATCGCCCAGAAGGTTGCCGCCACCCCGGATGTCCAGATCATGGCTGGCGAGCGTGAACCCGGCCCCAAGCGCATCCAATGTTTGCATCACTTCCAGGCGGCGGAGGGCGGTTTTGGTGATCAGGCGATCTTCTGGCAGCGTGAGATAAGCGTATCCCCGTTCCTTGCCGCGCCCAATCCGCCCCCGCAATTGGTATAATTGCGATAGGCCAAACATATCCGAACGATGGATAATCATCGTATTGGCCGTTGGAATATCCAAGCCGGATTCGATGATATTGGTTGAGATCAGCACATCATACTTGCCCTCGTAGAAGGCGGACATGATGTCTTCCAACTCCGATGGCGCAAGCTGGCCATGGGCGACGACGGACCGCGCATCTGGCACAAGGGTCTTCACCCGTTCTTCCAACGTCGTCAGGTCACGAACACGGGGTGCCACATAGAACGATTGTCCACCCCGGAAACGCTCCCGCTGGATCGCCTCCTTAATCTGCAAGGCGTCATAGGGTGTGACGAATGTGCGAACGGCGAGACGATCTACTGGCGGAGTCGCGATAACGCTCATCTCGCGCACACCCGCCAGCGCCATCTGCAGCGTTCGCGGGATCGGCGTTGCGGTCAATGTAAGGACATGCACATCGGCTTTAAGCTGCTTCAAGCGCTCCTTATGGGAAACACCGAAATGCTGCTCTTCATCAACAATCAGCAAACCCAGATTCGGGATCGATACGGACTTGGCGAGCAGTGCGTGAGTGCCGATAACGATATCAACCGTGCCGTCCACCAGCCCTTTGCGCGTCGCCGATGCTTCCTTGGAGGTCACGAGGCGGGAAAGCTGGCGAACCTCCACAGGCAAGCCAGCAAAGCGCTTGGCAAAGGTTGAATAATGCTGCCTCGCAAGCAGCGTCGTGGGTGCAACGATGGCGACCTGACGCCCGCTCATGCTGGCGATCAAAGCCGCGCGCATCGCGACTTCCGTTTTGCCGAAGCCAACGTCGCCGCAAATCAACCGATCCATCGGGCGGCCGGACGTCATATCTTCCATCACATCACTGATGGCATTTAATTGGTCTTCGGTTTCCTCGAACGGGAAACGGGCAGCGAATTCTTCATAGACGCCTTCTGGCGCTTCCAATTTTTCCGCTGGTTTGACAACGCGCGCAGCGGCGACAGCGATCAGTTGTTCCGCCATGTCGCGAATGCGCTGTTTCAGCTTGGCACGCTTCGCCTGCCATTGTGCGCCGCCAAGTTTATCAAGCTGCGCATTTTCGGAATCAGAGCCGTAGCGCGACAGCACTTCGATATTCTCGACCGGTACAAACAACCGGTCCCCGCCGCCATAGATCACCCGCAGGCAATCATGGGGCACACCCCCGGCCTTAACCGTCTCCAGCCCCTCATAGCGCCCAACGCCGTGATCAATGTGGACCACGAGATCGCTTTCTTCGATCTCACTGGCTTCTGTCAGGAATGCATCGGCGCGCTTACGGCGGCGTTGGCGGCGCTGCAGGCGCTCACCCAGAATGTCTTGCTCTGTGACGACAACAAGACTGTCCGTCTCGAAGCCCCGCTCCATCTCCGCGACGATGGCGCCCGCAACACCCTTTGGCAGCGCTAGAGCTTCATCAATTGTGACGACGGCTTGGATGGCCTCATATCCACCATCATTGGCCACTAGGCGGCGAAGTCGGTCAAGCGCGCCTTCGCTGGATGCGGCGAGGATTGCACGCTGGCCGGACTTCGCGGCAGCGCCAAAGCGCTCCGCGACAGCAGCATAGAGGTCTGCATCTGACCGGGCGCGGGCTTCAGCGAAATCCAGGATCGCGCGGGCGTCTGCCGAAAGCACGCCGTCTGCACCAAGGAACGGGTCGAGTGCCAGGGTCCGCCATTCCGCCTGACGGCCCGTCCATTCGTCCGGCGTCAGGTAAAGCGCGTCCGGCTGTAGCGGGCGATAGGGTTGTTCATCCGCACTATTGGTTAGAATTTCGGCGCGGCCCATGAAGTGATCCGCAATTGCTTCAATGCGGGATTGCGCGGCGTCATCCAAGGCTTGGTCCAGCACGATCACGGCGTCATTGGAGATCAATTCAAATAGGCTGGCCAGGCTGTCATGGAAGAGCGGCAGCCAGTGCTCCATGCCCGGATGGCGGCGCCCGGCAGAGACGCTCTCATATAGCGGATCCCGCAGCGCATCAGCACCGAAGGCTTCCCGGTAGCGGCCCCTGAACCGTTCGATCGCAGCAGCGTCGAGCGGTGCTTCACTGGCTGGAGCAAGGGACAGATGGTCAATGACGCCTTCGCTCCGCTGGGTCAGCGGATCAAATGACTTGATGGCTTCGACTTCGTCACCGAAAAGATCAATGCGGGCTGGGAGTTCTGCCCCTGCCGGGAAAATATCCACCAAGCTGCCGCGAATGGCGAATTCGCCGGGCTCCATAACCGTATCAGCGCGCTGATATCCGTTGACGGATACAAACGCCTGAAACGCCTTTTCGTCGAACCGTCCGCTCGGTTTGATATCAACCGCAGCGGCGAGCGCATCTATTGGCGGGATACGTTGCAGAATGGCGTTGATAGTTGTCGCCAATACGACGGGCTGATCGCCAGGGCTATCGTCCAGTGCAGCGAGTGCACGGAACGCGCGCATGCGCTCCGACACGATTTCACGGTTGGGGGAGCTGCGGTCGTATGGCAGGCAATCCCATGCAGGCAAAGATATTGTCTGCGCTTCCGGCAGGAAGGCCGCCAATTCAGACAGGACGCGCGCACGGCGTTCGGCATCCCGCGCCACGAAGACGATACGCTTCGCCCCGCCGGCACGCGCAAGCATGCGCAGCGCCCAGGCTTCCGCCCCATCCGGCGCGCCGGAAAGTGCTGCCCGGCCAGCGGGCGGCAAAATCATTGAGGCAGAATCGGGCATCAGCGAACGACGATCTTGAACTTCAGTAATTCCTGGACAACCGGCGAATCATGTTCCGCCGGCACAGGCTGTAACCCGGTCACCCAGTCATAAATCATAGGGTCTGCCACATCCAAAAGCGTCTCGAAATCCTGCAGTTCTGTATCGCTGAAACCAGCCAATCTGGCGTCTGCGAAGGTTCCCAGGATGAGGTCGCTTTCCTTGGTGCCGCGATGCCATGCGCGAAAGCGCAAGCGCTTACGACGCGGGTCTTCCAATTTTACAGCCTCTGGCATAGTCCGCTCCACCATCTTTGAGTACCATATATCTCTTGAGTTGGAGCATGGCGAGTGCGGCCTGAAATTCTGTTTTCGATGTTTGAGCATGTGACCCGCCTTCCGGGCGTCGGTCCGCGCGTTGGTGCGCTCATAGAAAAGGTCGCAGGGCCGAACATCATTGATCTTTGCCTACACCTGCCATCCGGCCTTGTGGATCGCAGTTACCGGCCCAAGGTGGCTGCGGCAGAGGCCGGGCGCATCGCGACACTTGAGGTGCAAACGTTTGAGCATCGCCCCGGGTCTGGCCGCCGCCCTTTCCGCGTTCTAGCGGGCGATGATACGGGCGAGATTGATTTGGTGTTCTTCCATGCCCGCCCAGACTGGATCACCAAGCAACTGCCAATTGGCGAAAAGCGGATCATCAGCGGCGTGGTCGAGCGCTTCCAAGGCCGGGCGCAGATGGCCCATCCTGACTACATCACAGTAATTGGGGGTGAAGACGCCCTGCCAATGCACGAACCGGTTTATCCAATGACGGCAGGTCTAGCGCCAAAGACGCTCCGAAAAGCCGTAGATGCAGCAATTGGGCGCGCGAAAGACTTGCCCGAATGGCAGGATGCGCCCTTGAAAGCCGAACGCGGGTGGGGCGATTGGCGTGCTGCCCTGGCCGCCAGCCATAAACCGCGCGGGCGGGCCGATCTGGAGCCAGATGCCAAACCCCGGGAACGTTTGGCCTATGACGAGCTATTGGCGAACCAGCTTGCGCTCGCATTAATCCGCAGCCGCCGGACACGGGGGGCGGGCCGGGAATTGCCGCTTTCAGACGAACGATTAGGTGCGGCATTGGCCGCTCTTCCCTTCAAGCTGACCATTGGGCAGACCCAGGCGCTTTCTGAAATTCTGGGCGATATGAAATCCGGCAAGCGCATGCAGCGACTGCTGCAAGGCGATGTCGGCAGTGGCAAAACCGTTGTCGCGTTTTTAGCGGCACTGGCGGCGGTTGAGACAGGCGGGCAGGCCGCACTGATGGCGCCGACAGATGTGCTAGCCCGTCAGCACGCGCGCACGCTGACAGCACTTGGCGACAAAATCGGCGTGACTGTCGATGTGCTGACCGGGCGGGATAAAGGCAAAGCCCGGCAGGCGAAGCTGATGGCGCTGGCGGAGGGCGCGACGAACGTTCTGATTGGCACCCACGCGCTGTTCCAGAACGACGTCGGCTTTAAGGATTTAGCGCTGATTATCGTCGATGAGCAGCATCGCTTTGGCGTCGATCAGCGTATGGCGCTGGCGGCGAAAGGCCTAGCACCGCATCTGCTTTCGATGACCGCAACGCCAATTCCCCGGACGCTGATGCTGACAGCCTATGGTGACATGGACCATGTATCGATCCCGGATAAACCGCCGGGCCGGCAAGATATCAAAACGGTCGTCACGCCGCTTTCCCGCATGGATGAAGTGATTGGCGGCGTGCAGCGTGCGATGGCGAAAGGGGACCGCGTTTACTGGATATGCCCGCTGGTGGAAGAATCCGAAACCAGTGACCTCGCCGCCGCTGAGGACCGCGCAGACGATCTCCGCCGGATATTGGGGGACGGCATAGCGCTCGCCCACGGACAGATGAAAGCGGCGGAGCGTGACGCCGCCATGGCCAGCTTTGCCTCTGGCGAGGCGAAAGTTCTGGTAGCGACGACCGTCGTTGAAGTCGGCGTTGATGTGCCTGAAGCGACCGTGATCGTGATCGAACATGCTGAACGCTTTGGCTTGGCCCAATTGCATCAACTGCGCGGCCGCGTTGGGCGGGGCGACAAGGCTTCGTTCTGCGTTTTGTTGCGGGCGGACGGCGTGACCGAATCCGCAAAAGCGCGGCTGCTAGCGATTTCCAATACCAATGACGGCTTCAAAATCGCAGAGGAAGATTTGCGGCTGCGTGGTGCTGGCGAGGTGTTGGGCACACGCCAGTCCGGCCTGCCCGATTTCCGCATTGCTGACCTGGAAACCCAGGCGGACTTAGTGGCAATCGCCCGGCGGGATGTAGATGTGATCCTGGCGAATGATCCCGATCTTTCAAGCAAACGCGGCGAAGCCTTGCACGTGCTGCTATATCTATTTGAACGGGACGCAGCGGCACGCTACGCCCGAACTGGCTGAAAACCGAATTGGTTGAACAAAAGGAATATCCATTGGGCAAAGTCGCCGACGCAATAAACCAGAAACTCCGCGCTGCATTTGACCCGGCGCATCTCGACGTCGAAGACCAATCCGAAAGCCATCGCGGCCATATGGGGTACCGGGAGGGCGGAGAGACGCATTTTCACGTCATCATGACCGCTGCCAGCTTTGAGGGCCAAAACCGCGTCGCCCGCCAACGCGCCGTTTACGCAGCGCTCGCTGAAGAAATGGCAGGGCCAGTGCATGCGCTTTCTATGGAATTGAAGACGCCGTGAAATTGAAGCCGGGCCCTGTTCATCAAGCAGATAGCTTTTCCGTGACATAAGTCACGCGACAATGTGGCAGAACCGGGTTATGGTTCTAGTAATGCCGCATTGGGTGGATGCATGGCATCTG
The DNA here is from genome assembly GCA_040263875.1 of Alphaproteobacteria bacterium. Lineage (GTDB taxonomy): Bacteria > Pseudomonadota > Alphaproteobacteria > Bin95 > Bin95 > VMCJ01. The sequence goes on along the minus strand of JBDQJI010000059.1, from coordinate 17,131 downwards.
AATTATTGACTGGGCCAAAGCCGAATGGGCGGCCCGCGAGTAATGGCAACAGGGGGACTAGCCAATGAGCGAAATCAAAGCATCAGACCTATTTGTACAATGCCTTGAAGCGGAAGGCGTTACGCACATCTTCGGCGTTCCGGGGGAAGAAAACGCTGATTTCATGATGTCGCTAAAGAAAAGTGATTCCATTGAATTCGTTCTGTGCCGCCATGAGCAAGCCGCAGCCTTCATGGCTGACCTCTATGGCCGCCTGACTGGTAAGGCAGGTGTCTGCCTTGGCACGCTTGGGCCAGGGGCGACGAACCTTGTTACCGGTGTTGCAGACGCCAACATGGACCGGGCACCGCTCGTGGCACTGATCGGCCAGGCTGGTACATACCGCCTGCACAAAGAAAGCCATCAGAACATGGACGCGATCGCCATGTTCCGCCCCATCACCAAATGGGCGCAGACGATTTATAATGCGGGCACCGTGCCCGAAGTCGTCCGTAAAGCCTTTAAAACCGCTGAAGCTGAAAAGCCGGGTGCGGTTGTGATTGAGCTGCCGGAAGACATCGCCAAACACATGGTCGATGGCGCGCCACTGACGCCGAAGAAAACACGCCGTCCAGCCGCAGACCACAAAGCCATTAAGGCTGCTGTGGACGTTATCGCTGAAGCTAAGAACCCTGTTATCCTGGCAGGCAATGGCTGTGTTCGTAAGCGCGCGTCCGAACAGCTTCGTATCCTCGCGAAGAAGACCGGCATGCCCGTGGTCAACACCTTTATGGGTAAGGGTGCCGTTTCCATGGATGACGAGCATTGCTTGTTCACCATGGGCCTACAGGGCCGCGACCACGTCAATCTGCTGGTCGACAGCGCCGATGTAATCATCGCCGCCGGTTACGATCTAGTCGAATATGCGCCGGCTTTCTGGAACCACGGAACAGACAAGAAAGTCGTCGTCATCGACTTTGAACCCGCTGAAGTTGATGCGGCACTTCCTGTCGAAGTGGACATCGTAGCGGATGTGGCCGATTCTTTATGGGGCATCAACCAGGAATTGGACAACCGCTTCGCTGGCAAACTGCCACTGTTCGACATTAAGAAGCACGCCAAGCTGCGCCAGAACATCATTGATGACCTGACAGGCGAAGCCGAAGACAACAGCTTCCCCATGAAGCCACAACGTGTCGTGAACGAAATGCGCCGGGCGCTTGGGCCGAAGGACATCATGTTGTCAGACGTTGGTGCACACAAAATGTGGGTGTCCCGCTACTACAACTGCTATGAGCCAAATACCTGCCAGATCTCCAACGGCTTCTGCACCATGGGCTTCGCGCTTCCGGGTGCCATCGGCTCCAAAGTGGCGCTGCCTGACCAAAAGGTCGGCTGCATCATGGGTGACGCCGGGTTCCTGATGAACGTGCAGGACCTGGAAACTGCCGCCCGCTTGAAAATCCCGTTTGTTGGCGTGATTTTCTGCGATGAGGAATACGGCCTCATCAAATGGAAGCAGCAGAACCAGTTCGATGGCGAACACTCTGATCTCAAATTCACCAACCCAGATTTCGAACTGCTAGCCAAATCCTTTGGCTGCTGGGGCAAGACGGTGACCAGAGGCGAAGACCTCCGCCCGATCATTGAAGAAGCGTTCAAGCAGAATGTGCCGGCCCTTGTCGCCGTGCCCGTTGATTACTCTGAGAACTTGAAACTCACGAAGCGCCTCGGCGAAATCGAAGCGACGATCTAAGGATCACGCTCTAGAGCAATCCGCATCTGAGCCGAATCAGTTCAAATGCGGGGAATTGCTCGCAAACAACGCTCTAGCGGCTAACCAGCCGTTGGTTCTATATATTCGGGCGCGCTGGGTTATCCTGGCGTGCCCGTTTTGTATGTCCCCCAATCACAGGAATTCCGCCCGTGACGCTTGAAGCCATCACCTCCCGCCGTTCTGTCCGTGGATATACCAACCAATCGGTGCCGATGTCCACTATCGATCGCATTCTGGAAGCGTCGGCGCGCGCACCGTCCGGCACGAACATGCAGCCTTGGCAGGTCACCGTCGTCACAGGTGCCGCCAAAACCCGCATTACGGATGCTGTGATGGCTGCCAGGCGCTCTGGCGAGGCACACAAGGCCGAGTACCAATATTACCCGAAAATGTTCCCAGAGCCCTACATCACCCGCCGCCGGAAAGTCGGCTGGGATATGTATGGCCTCGTTGACATCAAAAAGGGTGACACGGAGCGGATGACCGCTCAGCACGATCAGAACTTCACATTTTTCGAGGCCCCGGTCGGTCTGTTCTTCACAATCCACAAATCGCTGGAAATCGGCAGTTGGCTGGACTACGGCATGTTCATTCAGAACGTGATGACAGCCGCCCGCGTCGAAGGCCTACACACCTGCGCACAGGCGGCATGGGCCGATTTCCACCAGATCATCCGCCGCGAGCTTGGCATGCCAGAAGACCAAACCGTCGTCTGCGGCATGGCCCTTGGCTATGAGGACACGACAGCGCCAATCAACGCGCTTCGCACCGTCCGCGCGCCGCTGGAAGACTGGGTCCGAAAGCTTGAGGACTAACGCGCCGTCTGCGCGCGCACGAATTCAATAATAAGGCTGATTGCACGGGCTGAGTCGGCGGAGGCTGGGTCCTTCGCCACGAATGCATGGGGTGCACCCTCGAATATTTCTAACTGCGCACTGCCACCGGCTGCGTTATAGGCCTCTGCGAAATGCGTTGCCATGTTTGGCGTCAGATTATCGTCCTCAGTGCCTTGAATGGAGAGGAGCGGTGGCAGGGCCAGGTCCTCGCCGCGTTCTAGCATGCGTTGCGGCGAGCCTTCGTCCATTGCCGCTTCATCTGGCCAGTAAGCATGATGGGCTTCAACCAGCCGCTCAATGCCTTTCTCTTTGACCATATGATAGCGCGCGAGCGGGTCCGCAACCGCCCAGCAGATCGCGGCATAGGCAATGCTGGCGTCGTCTGTTCCGGCGTCGCTGTGGGCCATGTAGCGAGGGTCCGTCGGGCGCATCGTTGCGAGCAAGCCCTGATGACCGCCGCTGGATGTTCCAAGCAGGCCAATCTTGGCCGGGTCAACAGCAAACCGACCCGCATTGGCCCGCAGCCAGCGAATGGCGAAGTTGATATCGGCCACCGGCGCCGGATATTGGGCGGCGGGCGGCATGCGAAAATCTATCGCCATTACAACAACGCCGCTTGCAGCGAGCGCCTGATCTATATCAACATTGGTCAGCCGATCATTGCCGATCCAGGCACCACCATGCACCTCAACAACGCCAGGGAACGGGCCGTCACCTTTGGGCCGATAGAGGCGTGCGAGAAGGGAAGCTTCGCCCGCCTTCAGATATTCGATGTCTTCAACGGAAACGTCATATTGAGCAGTCACTGGCTGGAAAGTCCTCTAAGTGATGTCGGCGATGATTTCGGCGTTTAAGTAATGTCAGCGATGATCTCGCCAATGCGATCCATATTGCCAAGCGTCTCAGCATGATCGAGGCCGGGCCACTGCATACGAAGCAGAATGTTGTCGGTCTTAGCGATCTCCGCATAACGCAGGATCTGGTCCTTAACGGATTCCTTGTCACCGACAAGGAAGCGCTCATTGGCGAATGCATCATAAGCGGCGTCGAAGTCTCCTTGCGTTGTCTCCCCCTGCCCCCAGGATGCATAGGCGCGATATTTGTAAAGCAGCGGCCCCCGGCTAACTTCCGCCGCATGCGCCGCGTCCCGGCCGACAAAGCATTCGCGGATAAGCGGGCACGCGACGTTTTCATCCTGGTTTGTGCGGCGGCGCTCTTCCCGGAAAACCTCCAAATAGTCCAGCATTGAAGCTTCGGACAGTGTTGGCGCAACACACCAGGCGTCTGCAATCCGTGCGGCGCGCTTTACCGCTGCTTCAACATCTCCGCCAAGCCAAATCGGCGGGCGCGGGCGTTGTTTGGGCTGCACGCTGGCCTTGGCGTCATCCATATGGAAGTGTTTACCGTGATGGGTAACGCTTTCCTCCGTCCAGAGCCGCTTGATGATATCAACACCTTCCACAAGCCGCCCAACACGATTGCGCATCTCGACGCCCATGGCCTGGAATTCTTCCGGGCGATACCCCAACCCAGCACATAGCGCATAGTTCCCATCGGACAGCCAATCGATCGTGGCCGCTTCTTCCGCCGCCAGGACTGGGTTCATCATCGACAGCAACAGCACGCCAGGGCCGATCTGCATGCCCTTGGCTTCTTCAGCCAACGCACCTAGCAGCGGGGTAAGCTGGAACATGCCCATCGGGCCAGTCAGCACATGCTGACCAACCATCAAGCCCTTGAAGCCATTGTTCCGCGCCGTCCGCACTTGTTCTTTGAGGCAGGTGAGCACGGTGCCAGGGTCTTCTTCCGGCGACCATTGCATCGCCGTGAACATACCGATCTGCATGGAAAACTATCCTTATAAAAACGCCACCGAATCCGGCTCAAGGTCGAGCAAGATACGGCCAATTGTGACGAAGTTCTGTGTCCGCGCCTGCGTCTGCTGGGAAGCAGAGAGGGCGTCACGGATGCGCCGCTCGAACGGGCCGTCTTTGAAAATCGCGGTTGACCCGGCAGCCCGATACGCCGCCTCCGTCACCCGAACCGCGTCGTGGATCACATGCACCGAAGCCAGTTTGATATCGCTTCGTGCCGTCATATCCAACACGCCATCCCGCGCCGCAATCGCCTGAATTTCATCAGCCGCTGCATGCAGATAGGCGCGGGCGCTGCGCAAACGGCCTTCCATTTCGGCCAGTTCTTTTTGGAACACAGGGTTTTCGCGAAGCGGCGATGGCGCGCCTCGTGGCGTTTTTGTCATGGCTAAGTCACGGACAGCATCCACCATCGTCCGCGCGATCCCGAGTTGCAGGGACGCGAACCCAACGCCATACGCCAAGGTGGCAGAGAGCGCGTAGAGGGCACCGCGTTCCACGCGCTCGCTATCGTCTTCCCGGTCAATTGAATCGGCCTTTGGCACGAAAAGGTCCGTCACCGTGAACGTGTCACTGCCGGTTCCGTTCAGCCCCATAACGTCCCACACGTCACTGATCTCTGCCTGATCCCGGCGAATCAGCACTGTGCGATCCAGCTGGCGGCCATTAGTACGGAAGCGTTTTGATCCATCAGCCTGGAATACAAAACTATGGCCGCCAAGCAGTGTAGCATGACGGCTACCGCTAGCGAACGCCCATGTGCCGGTGACGCGGTATCCGCCATCAACCTCAACCGCTTTGCCTGCAATGCCTGCACCCCACGCCAGCGCTGCATCTGCTGGGCCAAACCAGCGCTCAGCCGCTTCGGCTTGCAGGAACGACGCGCCCATGGCGCAGCCGCCGCCTTGGCTGACAACCCACGCTGCACTAGCATCCCCCATAGCAAGGGCTTCAATGACTTCTGAGAATGCCCTGAGGGTGGCTTCATCACCGCCAAGAGTTTCAGGCAACATCACGCGGAACATGCGGGCGGCATGCATTGCCGCCAGCACATCCGCCGGCATCTCGCGCGCGGCTTCTATCCGGGGTGCGGCGTCATTCAGCAAAGAAATAAGTGCCCGCGCCCGCTGAACTGGATCACCACTGCCCGATTGTTCACCGTCCCGCATCATCTATCCCCGCTCGATGGCTAATGAATAGAGATTAGTGCAATCCTCAGCGGATGCACTAACGTTGTGTCATCGGGATTCTCACCAAAGGAAACTTTAGTATGAGCGGTAATGCAGAAAAGATCATCGCGCTGGATAAAGAACGCATGCAGGCGATGGCGGATAAGGACGTTGGCAAGCTCAAGCAGCTTCTGTGCAAAGGCCTTGTCTACACCCATTCCTCGTCACGGCTAGACACCAAAGATAGCCTGATCGGCGCCATGGAGTCCGGCGCCACAGTGTATAAATCCGTTGTGCCGTCCAATGTCGACGCGCAGGATTTGGGCGATGTGGTGGTTTTGACAGGCGAAGCCCAGATCCAGGTTGATACCCACGGCAAATCGCTTGATTTCGGCGTTCGGTTCACGGACGTGTATCAAAACCAGGACGGCGCTTGGCGGATGGTCGCGTGGCAATCCACGAAACTACCGGAATAGTCGACGCTATTTTAAGCAGGCCTGATGACGCTGGCGAGCTGGGAGACCCGGGTTGCCAGCGCTTCAATTGATTGAGCAGCGGCGGCTTCAGCTTCGGCTGATCCCGCGCCTTCTGCTGCTTGCGCTTCAGCGGCGGCAGCGCGTGCTACGGCAGCGTCACGTTCTTGCGCCATGGTCGCGGCATCCGTGCGAAGGTCGGCCAGCTCTTTCGCTAATGCATCGCGCTCCGCTTTGAGCGCTGCGCCATCGCCCTGATCGCCCACAGACTCTTTTAGTTCGCTGTGTTCGTCTGAAATCAACAATGCCGCCATCACAAGTAAGGTCGCATCGCCGATCTTGCCGACTTGGGATGACAGATCTTCAACCCGTTGCGCCAAATCCTCGCCAAGCATGTTCAGATGGCCTTCTTGGCCGTCTTCGCAAGCCATGCGGTAAGGCCGACCGTTGACGTTGATCGTAACTTCGCCCATCGCGCCCTCTCCTTTGGACTATTCGCTAATTCCGGCCAGCCAAAATGGCTTCGACGCGCTCAATCGTACCGTCCAGGCGGCGGGTCACGTCATCTGCCGCTGCTTTCAAGTTCGCGTAGTCGCTACGAAGTTCGGCGAGCGCGCTTTCAAGCCCGGAAGAATCGGCTGCAGCGGAATCCTGTGCAGCGTCTGCGGCGCGGCGTGCTTGCGCTGCTGCTTCCGCTTCATCTAATGCCGCGTTCAATTTCTCGAGTGCGGTTGAGAGTTGGCCAGACGTCGACATTTTTTTTGAAAAAACCCTATTGCCGTTTTGCTCTAAGCGCATTTCTTAAAGCCGCGACTTGGGAAGCGACGATACGAGCGGCGGCGGGGTGCGTCAACACTGCGTTGTGTTTCAAACGCATCTATCTTGACGGCGCGAAGGGCATCCCGCAGAAAAGCAACGATCAGCGGGGGCTGCGCATAACTCGTATTTTGCCCAATTTCAGGGCGCGCACTTAATTTCGGAGAATTTCAGTCATGGAACAGCGCCAAATGGCAAACGCGCTGCGCGCGCTGGCGATGGACGCAGTTGAGCAAGCAAAATCCGGCCACCCCGGCATGCCTATGGGCATGGCCGATGCGGCGACGGCGCTGTTCACCGGCCCAATGAAATACGATGCTGCAAACCCATCCTGGCCGGACCGGGACCGTTTTGTGCTCTCCGCTGGCCATGGATCCATGCTGCTGTACGGGCTGCTGCACCTAACCGGCAATCCGGCAATGACCATCGACCAGATCAAGAACTTCCGCCAGTTCGGATACTTGACTGCAGGCCACCCGGAAGTCGGCCATCCGGCGGGCATTGAAACCACCACCGGACCACTTGGCCAAGGCCTCGCAACGGCTGTCGGCATGGCCATGGCGGAAACGAAGCTTGCGGCGGAATTCGGCGAAGACCTCGTCAACCACCGCACCTGGGTGATCGCATCCGACGGTGACCTGATGGAAGGCATCAGCCACGAAGCGGGCGCGCTCGCGGGCCATCTTGGTCTCGGCAAGCTCATTGTGATGTGGGATGACAACAGCATCTCCATTGATGGCGATGTGTCGATGTCCGCATCAGACAATGTGTTGCAGCGCTTCGAAAGCTACGGCTGGGCGACCGCTTCGGTCGATGGCCATGACGCCGCTGCCGTTGAAGCCGCATTAAATGCCGCTGCCGGAGACGCCTCCCGCCCGACGCTGATCTCCTGCAAGACCACAATCGGTTTTGGTGCGCCCAAGAAGGCCGGCACGGCTGGATCTCATGGTGCTCCACTTGGTGCTGAAGAAATTGAAGGTGCGCGCAAGGCTCTGAATTGGCCACATGCGGCCTTTGACGTGCCTGCAGACGTTACAGACGCATGGCGTTCCGCTGGGTCGAAAGGCACGGCTGACCGTAATAGCTGGGAAGCCCGCCTCGCGGCCGCACCAGCCGACGTTCGGGCTGAATTTGAGCGCCGCATGGCCGGTGAATTGCCTGCATCGTTGGCGCAGACGATTGCGGATTACAAAGCCACGCTCGGCGCCGATAAGCCAAAGATGGCGACACGTCAGGCGTCTCAAAAGGCGCTTGAGGTCATCAACCCTGTCGTACCGGAAACAATCGGCGGCTCTGCTGATCTGACCGGCTCCAACCTAACGCTAACTGAAGGCCTCGGCGCGTTCTCCAAGCAAAACCGGGCTGGGCGCTACGTCTATTGGGGCATTCGGGAGCACGGCATGGCAGCCGCCGCCAACGGCATGGCGCTACATGGCGGGCTGATCCCCTACACCGCGACCTTCCTGATCTTCACGGATTACTGCCGCCCTGCGATTCGCTTGGCGGCGCTGATGGGGCAACGGCAGATTTTCGTTATGACCCATGACAGCATCGGCCTTGGCGAAGATGGCCCGACCCATCAGCCGGTTGAACACATGGCAAGCCTTCGGGCCATGCCGAACCTGCTGACGATGCGCCCCTGCGACGCAATTGAAACGGCGGAATGCTGGGAAGTCGCGCTACAGCAGAAAGATCGCCCAAGCGTGCTCGCACTTTCTCGCCAGGGTGTTCCAACGCTCTGTGAGGGGAATACAGAAAACCTATCCGCCAAGGGCGGCTATGTGCTGATGAAGGAAGATGCGCCACTGCAGGCGGTGCTGATCGCGACAGGCACGGAAGTATCATTGGCTGTAGAGGCCAAGGCTGCGTTGGAAGCCAAAGGTATCGGCGCGCGGGTCGTATCCATGCCCTGCACGGAACTCTTCGATGAGCAATCGGCTGAATACCGCGAAGACGTGCTGCCCAAGGGCGTGCTGAAAGCGGCAATTGAAGCAGCGGCGGCTTATGGCTGGGAGCGCTATGTCGGCGACGGCCCGATCATCGCCATGAATAGCTTCGGTGCCTCTGCGCCCGCTAACGCGCTATACACGCACTTCGGTATAACATCGGATGCGCTTGTGGCTGCGGTTGAAGCCCGGCTTTAATCGGCCCACATCTACACCATCTATCTAGAACAACACATCACGGCAGGAGACGACGAAAATGGCAGTCAGGGTTGCGATCAACGGATTTGGGCGGATTGGCCGATTGGCATTGCGGGCCGCACTTGAAAGCGGCCGCGACGACGTAGAAATCGTCGCCATCAACGATTTGGGCTCCCCCGAAGTCAACGCGCACCTGCTGCAGTATGACAGCGTTCACGGTCGTTTTCCGGGCGAAGTAAAGGCCCGCAAGACCGGTATTTCCATCGGCAGCGGCAATGTCATCAAGTCCTTCGCTGAACGCAACCCGGCAGACCTGCCATGGGGCGACTTGGGCATTGACGTGGTGATGGAATGCACAGGCATCTTCACGTCCAAGGAAAAAGCCGGCGCGCATCTGGAAGCAGGTGCCAAGAAAGTACTGATCTCCGCGCCTTCTGGTGATGCAGACCTGACAGTCGTTTACGGTGTGAACCACAAGAAGATCACCAAGAAGCACGACATCATCTCGAACGCGTCTTGCACTACGAACTGCTTAGCACCCGTTGCTTCTGTGCTGCACGAAACATTCGGCATCAAAAGCGGCTATATGACGACGATCCACGCCTATACGGGCGATCAGAAACTGCACGACAATATCCACAGTGATATGCGCCGCGCGCGTGCCGGATCCCTCTCCATGATCCCAACGTCCACGGGCGCTGCGAAAGCTGTCGGCCTCGTGCTGCCGGAACTGCAGGGCAAGCTGGATGGTACCTCCGTTCGCGTACCCACGGCGAATGTTTCCGTGGTCGACCTTTGCTTCATTCCCGGCAAGAAGGCCAGCGTCGACGCTGTGAATGACGCCATCCGCAAAGCCTCCAAGGGCAAGCTGAAAGGCGTGCTTGGCGTGAATGATGCAGAGCTGGTCTCCATTGATTTCAATCACTCCAACTTCAGCTCCATCTTTGATGCGACGCAGACACAGGTCGTTGAAGGCGGCTTGGTTCGGGTCATGTCCTGGTATGACAACGAATGGGGCTTCTCCAATCGGATGTCAGACACGGCGGTCGCACTCGCAGCCAAAATCTAACGAACGCGGGCGCGCCTGATGCAGATCGTCGTCCATGATCTGGCCCAGGCTATGGCGACGGCGCAATGCGCTGTCGCTGAAGGCCACGCGTTGACGCTACGCTCGCCGCCAAATGCTGGCCGCGTGCTTGGCGTTGGCGGGTGGTTGGCGCTTCAGAACGCAGTCGCCACAGCCTTGCCCAGCGCCGACATCGGCTTTTGTGTGGATTGCGGCGACCATGCGGGGGACGCCCATGCGGCCCTAACCTTCGGCGCACGCCAGATCGCACTCAGCCCGTCGGCACCCGGTTACGCCCGCATCGCTGATATCGCAGAAAAAACCGGGGCGACCATCCTAGATGGCCAGCCCGCAATCGATCTTGCATTTGAACACGATCCAGCCCAGGCGATCCGCCGGGCGTTCTTAGAAACAGTAACGACCTAAAGGGGGCTAACGCCATGCGTATGACACGCGCCGTCAAAAAGATTCTCGCCAATTATGAAAGCGACAGCCCAGGCACGAAGGCGAACCTTGCCCGCATCCTGATGCAGGGCAAGCTAGCCGGCACCGGCAAAATGGTGATCCTGCCTGTTGACCAAGGCTTTGAGCATGGCCCGGACCGCAGCTTCGCGCCGAACGCACTAGGTTACGACCCACACTATCACTTCCAGCTTGCGATCGACGCTGGCTTGAATGCTTATGCCGCACCGCTTGGCATGATCGAAGCGGGTGCGGATACGTTCGCTGGCCAGATCCCGACGATCCTGAAGATGAACAGCTCCAACAGCCACGCCACGCAAAAAGACCAAGCCGTTTATGGCTCAGTTCAGGATGCGCTGCGCCTTGGTTGCTCCGCCATCGGCTTCACGATCTATCCGGGTGCGGAAGATCAGTTTGAGATGATGGAAGAATTCCGCGAGCTTTGCGCGGAAGCCAAGGATGTCGGACTTGCGGTGGTGCTTTGGTCCTACCCGCGCGGTGGTAATCTTTCCAAGGATGGCGAGACGGCAGTTGATGTAACCGCATATGCCGCCCATCTGGCTGCATTGCTCGGCGCGCATATCATCAAGGTGAAGCCTCCGACAGAGCATATTGAACAGAAGGAAGCCAAAGCGGCCCTCAAAGGCGTTGATCTTTCCACGCTCGATAAGCGTATCGCCCATGTGATGCAGGCTGCGTTCAACGGTCGCCGCATTGTCGTGTTCTCTGGCGGTGCGGCCAAGGGCACGGATGCTGTTCTGGATGAAATTCGTCAAGTGGCCGCAGGCGGTTCCAATGGCTCTATCATTGGCCGCAACAGCTTCCAGCGCGAAAAAGGCGATGCGATGGAACTGCTGAACACCATCGTCGATATCTATCGCGGCAAAGCCTGATCTATGGGGGATGGCAGCGTGGCTAAACCTATCAAAACCGAAGATGAAAAGCCCCGCTGCCGCCTCTACCTCATTACGCCTGCCAGCCTAACCTGTGACGCCGAAGCGCTTGCCGCATTTGGTGAAACAATGGCGGACGCACTGGATGCTGGCGATGTGTCCTGCATCCAACTCCGCCTGAAAGACGTATCGGACGATGACTGGCGGCGCGCGACGCTTGCCCTCATGCCGATCGCCCAAGAGCGCGATGTCGCTTTCATCCTAAATGACCGGGCGGACCTTGCCGCTGATTTAGGCTGTGACGGCGTCCATATCGGCCAAGACGACATGCCATACGCGGAAGCGCGCGCGCAGCTAGGGCGGGACGCAATCATCGGCGTCACTTGTAAAGCTAGCCGTGACTTAGCATTGGATGCAGCGGAGGCTGGAGCAGACTACGTGGCGTTCGGCGCATTTTACGAAAGCAACACGAAGCAGGTAACAACGCCTGCCAGCTTGGAAATCGTTGAATGGTGGGCGGACGCTACGATGGTGCCGTCCGTCGCAATTGGCGGCATCACGGCAGACAACGCCGCACCTGTAGTGCAGGCCGGCGCTGATTTTCTGGCAATCGCGGGCGGAGTTTGGGCGCACCCGGAAGGTCCGGCCGCTGGTGTCAGGGCAGTCAATGCCGCAATTGACGCCGCATATTAGATATTAAATCGGGCAGTCTGGTATTATTCGGCGCTTTATAGCGCAGCTTGCTGCGACCCTGGCGAACCGTTCGAGATGTGCACGACCCTCCGCGTCGAAATTTGGCCTGGGCTCATCGTCCAATAGGCAAAGTGTACCAATGGCAGCATCATCAATGATGATCGGCGCACCGGCGTAAAAGCGTAGATGCGGCGGCCCAGCGACAGTCACATTGTCGGCAAAGCGGGCATCACGGCGCGCATCCAAAACCACGAACACATCAGCACCCAGAATAGCATGAGCGCAAAAGGCGTTCGTGCGGGGCGATTCACACATGTTCAGGCCATATTTTGCCTTGTACCAAGTCCGGTTGCTGTCAACGAGCGAAACAAGCGCAAACTTCGTCGCGAAGAAATGGGCTGCCAAGGTTGTCAGGTCATCAAAATCAGGGCTCGGTTGGGTATCCAGAATGCTCAGGCTTTGCAAAACTTGGATGCGGTGGTCTTCGCCAATTGGGATTGCAGCGGCTTGCATATCGATTTCCCCGGGGCTTGTGGCGTAATCATTGCAGATTATGCACGCCGCCCCCTGAGGCCTCGTTAAGATCAGTCCATTCAATTTTGCTGATTGTTGAACTCTTTACGCCTGCAGCTGATCTCTGCCATGAAGGGCCCTAATGCTTCAGAGTTGGAACTCTATGGCGTCCTAACCGTTCTCCGAACATGAAGAAAAACAAGGAAATACCGGCAATGGCCACCTCGAAGAGCTCGGTCGATTGCCTGCACTGCCCATTGCGTCGGAAAAAAGCTTTCCGGGAATTGAAGGACGATGAGCTTCAGTTTGTATCGAAGTTTAAAATAGGCGAACTAGACGTTGACGCCCAATCCTCTGTTCTGATGGAGAAGCAAGCAACTCCACATGTTTATACTGTGCTGGAAGGCCTGCTTTACCGCCATCGCACATTGCAGGACGGGTCACGGCAAATCCTGAACTTCTCAATGCCGGGCGATATCGTTGGCCTGCAACTGGCCATGATGGGCGAAATTCACCATTCGGTCACGGCGCTGACGCAAGCAAAGCTGTGTGTGTTTGAGCGGAACAAGTTTTATTCATTGTTTTCGGGCCACCCGGAATTGGCCCATAGCGTCACCTGGATAGCGGCCACGCAGGAAACCTTGCTAGACAACACCATTGTCAGTCTTGGCCAGCGGAATGCCTACCAACGTATCGCCCACTTCTTTGCGCAGGTTTACACGCGGGCCGAAACATCAGGCGTCGCGAAGGATGGCCTGCTGGAAATCCCTATTCGCAACCATCATATCTCCGAAGCGCTAGGGATCACGCCGGTTCATGTCAGCCGCACATTGAACAAGCTGAAACGCAAGTCTGTTATTGAGCGGGTTGATGGGTTCTTCCTGATCCCAGACTTTGAGAAGCTTGCTGAGGTCGCGGCGTTTGACGACCATATGCCGCCAACCCGTCCGCTCCTCTAATTCTACTGCGCCGCCAATAACGGCGTTTGCTCTACATCTGGCTCTGCAAGTTCGGCTGCTAATGTGGCCCGCGCGCGGCTGACGCGGCTCTTGACCGTGCCGACAGCAAATCCGCAGATTTCCGCTGCCTCCTCATAGGAAAATCCGGAAACGCCGATCAGGATTAAGGCTTCTCGCTGTTCTGGACTGATTGCACCAAGCGCCACCTTAAATTCCTCTAGCTCAATATGGGCGAGCTGCGATGCCGGTACGGAGAGGCGCGCTGCGTGAGCATCATCTACGTCTTCAACCTCCCGGCGGCGCTTGCGGATTTCGCTGTAGAAGCAATTCCGCAGAATCGTGAACAACCAGGCACGCATATTCGTGCCCTCTGTGAAGCTCGCATGCTTCTCCCAGGCCCTAATAATTGCATCCTGGACTAGGTCATCGGCGCGTTCGCGATTTCTAGCGAGCGAAAAGGCAAAAGTGCAAGCAGGTCCGTCTTGAAGCTATCTGGCACGCCACTCATGACCTGCCACCCTCATTTTTATCCAGCTGCTCTAGCAGTTGCAGAAGCGACGGAGGAATAGGCTCCGCAGCGATCTCATCAAAGGTCGCGTGAAGCTTCTCGGTTAGCCATCAGTCAATATCAGCAGGCCTGTTTTTAAGGCCTGAATTTTGATCCACGTCCATAGGGGCGCTGGATCCTCGCTTATCTTGCATAGGCCGCTTCCCTCTGGAATGCAGGGTGTTTGGAGTGTTGGAGCAACGCTTGGAGTAAATAAAAGGTTCCGTCGCTATCAATTGTTATCGCGGGATATTTGGAATCAGCCTGTTATGGCAGTCGAAGGTCGATTGTGGCTTTCAGTCATCGGAGTCTGGGATATGAAGTTCCACGAGAAAATCGCGGAATATCTGCCATCTCTACGACGCTATTCTCATGCAGTTACTGGCAATGCCAAAACTGGGGATGCTCAGATTGCTGCTTTAATAGAAACACTCACCATTGGAAGAGCATCAGCACTTGGTGATCTACCCCTGACTCTTGGGTTTTACAGGATACTCACGCTCTCAGCCGTATCGATTACTGATACAGCGCCGGCACCACAGCCCGGAAAGTTCCGCCAATCCATTCACATGTTGGCGTTACGCCAACGCCAAGCATTATTGCTGACATCGGTCGAAGGACTGACATTGTCGGACGTAGGGCGCGTCATGGATTGCACTGAGGGCGAAGTTCGCGCACTCATCACCGCTGCAACCCAGTCTATGACACAGGCGAAGACTGACGCTGAAATCCTAATCGTTGGTGAGCATCAGTCTGCGGCAGATGCGCTGCGCAGAATGCTCGATAGTTTCGGCTACGCGATCTCGGACGTGGCCCACAGCCTGCAGGACGCCTTAGCGATAGAAGTTGAACGTAGGCCCGGTCTTGTTGTGGCGGACCTTGGGGGGGGCAGCACGCGGTTCAACGTTTGGCCGCATTCGCCAAGTCCCTGGAAGCGCCGTTGATCTATATCTCCTCCACGCCGCTGAAGACGCTCGCAGATGATCTGGATAATGTGTTGCATGTGGGTAAGCCAATCGAAGCGCGGGATATTAAGGCAACGATTGATCGGGCACTCTTCGGTGAGCAACAGGATAGCGGATCGCGGTCCTCGGCAGCCTAAATCGGCAGCATAAACAAAACCGCCCCGCCCCAGCTGTCAAGCCAGGGCGGGGCGTTTTCTGTTCAGCGCTGACGCTTAGTGGTGCTTCATCGCCTCTGTGACTGCATCCGTCACCAGCTCGAACTTGCCTTCAGAGCAGGTATCCAGAACGATGTCGATCTTCTGGTCGTCTGAAAGATCCTTGTGGAACATGTTGTCTTCAATAGACCCTTTGGGGTCGCCTGCCCGATGCATTTCAGGCTTAGGGTTCGTCAGCACAGGTTCAACCGACTTTGGCTCAAGCGCGTTGAAGGCTGCCCGCTGCGTTTCGCCCTTCAGATTGGCAAACTCGCCACATGTCATTGGGTTATGGGCAGAGGCCGAGGTGGCGAAAGCCGCAAGGGCAGCAGCGCCAGTAAGAGTCATAATGCGCGTTGCATTCTTCATTGATTTCTCTCCTATGTTGGATCGCGCCAATTCCAGCGCGCATCCGTTGAACGCGGTTGCAATGGCCCGTTGGCCCGCTCACCGTGTCTTGGATGCTCAATGTGCTAACGCCGGATGTGGTTCCGCGTAGCATCCAGATATTTTTGATGCAGGTTTCCGCTTTGCCTTAGAAATCCGAACGGTTACCGTGTCAGGACCCAAAGAAATCCACCGAATGGGAGACGACACATGCCTCTACCTGAAAGCTTCGGCGGCGGCTGTCTGTGCGGAAGTGTGCGCTATCAGGTTGATGGCCGGGTGCGCTACATGGGCAATTGCCATTGCCGGGATTGCCAGCAGGCGACGGGCAGCGCCTATCTGGCAGCTGTCGGCGTGAAAACGGATGATTTCACTGTCACCAAGGGGGAGGCCAAGTGGTTCGTCAGCCAGGCGGACAACGGCCACGACATGCGCCGCGCCTTCTGCCCAGATTGCGGATCGCCCGTGTTCCTGGTGAACACCGTGGCATCACACCTGACAGTCCTCTACGCCGGTAGCCTGGATGACCCAAGCTGGTTCGAGCCGGGCCGGGACATCTTCACCACCAGCGCCCAGCCCTGGAACCCCATGAACATGGACCTCCCCAAGCACGAGAAAATGCCGGAATAGCCTAAATGATCCGCTAGGACACCGCCTTTGGCGGCGCTGGACAGACCGGCCCGCCAAGCGGCCGCCCAAGCCCTGACGGCAAGGGCGTATCCGGCGATTCGATCCAGCTCGCGATATCATCCAGCACCCGGTCAGCCTCATTATCCCACAGCAGCAAGTGATAGCCGTTGGGATATTGCGCATAGGTGCGGCCCGGACGGTTTTGTGCCGCAAGACCTATGTTGAAACGTTCGACCAGCTCGCAGGGAATCACGAGATCCTTATCGCCGTAAAGCACCAGTGTCGGTAGGTTAAGCCGGTTTAGGCTAGTCCAGGCCCGATCCATGAACCGGACCACACCATAGAATACATCAATCCGAATATCCCCTTGCACCAGCGGATCTTCCATATTCTCAGTCATAAAGGCTTGGTTATCCGTCACCACAGGTGTGAGCGCCCAGGAATCCAGTTCTTTCCATGGTGCTGTGTGGGCTGCCAACCAAAAGGCGGACCGTTCAAGCGGGCTAAGCGTTTGCCAACTCCGCAAGCCCGGTGCCGCTAGGATCAATCCGCTGACAGGCGGTGCATCCGGACGAGTCATGGCGTCCAGCGTTAAGGCTGCGCCCATGCTGTACCCGGTGGATTCCGACGCGAAGCGCAACGCGATCAAGCAAACCTGATTTGAACGTCATTTCCAAGCTCGGCGAGCATGGCCTCGATGGGTGTTTTGAATCCGAGGCACTTTCGCGGCGTTGAGTTCAGGGCCATGGCAATC
>JBDQJI010000058.1:0-24691 GCA_040263875.1 Alphaproteobacteria bacterium | reverse complement strand
GGCTACCAAGGTCCATCGACCTCGATCTGGTCAGCGACGAAGACATCCAGGAGATTGCCATGGCCCTGAACTCAACGCCGCGAAAATGCCTCGGATTCAAAACACCCATCGAGGCCATGCTCGCCGAGCTTGGAAATGACGTTCAAATCAGGTTTGCTTGATCGCGTTGCGCTTCGCGTCGGAATCCACCCATTCGCCGAAAACCATTGGTAATTGGATAACGGCGATCACGGCCAAAGTTTTTAGCTGTGATTTTGGCACCTGGCGGCGCTTGGCGACGCTTGTACTCAGAAATATCGAGCAAGCGCCAAATGCGCTTTACTGTCTCTTCTTCATAACCGGCACCGACAATATCTTCGACGGACTGTTCTTGCTCAATCAGTCGGTTCAGGATGCCATCCAAAATCTCATAAGGCGGAAGCGAATCTTCGTCTTTTTGATCTGGGCGGAGTTCGGCGGAAGGCGGCTTGGCGATCACGCGTTCTGGCATCACGGGACCGGCTGGGCCGAGTACACCTGTTGGCGCATGGTCATTCCGCCAGCGGCAGAGATCGAAGACAACGGTCTTATACATGTCCTTGATAGCGTTATAGCCGCCGCACATATCGCCATAGATCGTGGCATAGCCAACAGCCATTTCGGACTTATTGCCGGTCGAAAGGACCATATGACCAAATTTGTTGGAAAGCGCCATCAACGTCAGCCCGCGCGACCGAGACTGGAGGTTTTCTTCCGTGATGCCCGTTTCCGTACCTTCAAATGCCGGACCAAGCATTGCGGAGAATGCTTCCATTGCTGGGCCAATATTGATGCTCTCGTAGGAGACGCCCAGCATCTCAGCCACACCTTCGGCATCCTCTAAGCTTTCCTGGGATGTATAGGGCGATGGCATCATTACGCAGCGTACCCGGTCTGCACCAAGAGCATCCACGGCAATGGCGGCAGAGATAGCGGAATCAATCCCGCCGGATAGGCCTAGCACAACGCCTGGGAAGCCGTTCTTGTTGACGTAATCGCGCAGGCACAGCATCGCCGCGTGATACATCGCCGGAAGGCCTTCAGGCACATCCTCAATCGGTCCTTCGGCACACGTCCAGCGACCATCCGCCCCGCGCGTCCATTCCGTCATAGCGCAGGCTTCGCGCCAGCCTGGAAGTTGGGCGCGCAGACGACGGTCGCCATCAATGACGAACGATGCACCGTCAAACGCCAATTCATCCTGGCCGCCCACCTGGTTTACATAAACCAGCGGCAACCCGCTCTCCACGACACGCTCGACTACAAGATTGAGGCGCACTTCAGGCTTCCCGACTTGGAAAGGCGACCCGTTCGGTACCAGGAGCAATTCGGCACCGCTTTCTTCCAAGCATTCGACCACATCCGGCGACCAGATATCTTCACAAATCGGGACGCCGATACGAACGTCTTTGAAATTCAATGGACCTGGCAGCGGGCCTGCATCAAACACGCGTTTTTCATCGAACACGTCATAATTCGGCAAGTCAGCCTTGTAGCGAATGGCACTAATGGCACCATCAGCCAGCAATGCTACAGCGTTGAAGAGCTTTCCATCTTCAGCCCAAGGTGTCCCGACAAGCAGTGCCGAACCTTCAGCAGTCTCTGCAGCCAGTGCTTCAATGGCGCTACGGCATTCCGCGACGAAGACCGGCTTCATCACCAGAT
Source organism: Alphaproteobacteria bacterium (assembly GCA_040263875.1). Classification (GTDB taxonomy): domain Bacteria; phylum Pseudomonadota; class Alphaproteobacteria; order Bin95; family Bin95; genus VMCJ01. The sequence continues at coordinate 23,008 of JBDQJI010000058.1, read as the reverse complement.
CTTCCGGCGGATATCCTGAGAGAAATAGCTCTGGATAGACTATCAGATCAGCGCCCGCGAGTTCTTCCCGGGCAGCTTTCAGCTTTACAATATTGCCTGCGATATCGCCCACAACTGGGTTCAACTGGGCAATACCGATGCGCAAACGGTCCGTCATGAGACTGGCCGTCCTTTCATTCAGGAGCCGACGCCTTTGAGCATAGCGCGGCGCTTGGAGAGCAGGAATTCACGGCCAACCTTCACGCTTGGTTTGCCGTCATATTCAATAATATCTGCGGTCGCGTAGGTCTCACTCCACCGGTCTGGCAGGTACGAGCCTGTGCCAACAAGATCAACCGGCGCATCTGCGACCGCCATGGTCTTGCACTTCTCAACATTAAAGCCAGAGCTGGCGACGACCTTCACTTTATCGAAGCCTGCCCCGTCCAACGCCTCACGCAGACGCCAAATTGCAGCTGCAGAAACACCAGTTCCGACCAAATGTCGAAGCTCATTTTCTGTCCGATAATTCTGGATCGCGTTGGGCGCATATTTGTCGAGGATCGCGTATGAGGCCTGCAAGTCCATGCCTTCAAGATAGCGACCGCCATGGGTATCGAGCCGGAACGCGAGACGTCCCGCGGCAGCGAGATCAGGGAATCGATTGGCGACAGCAAGCGAGTCCGTAACCTCAGACCCATAGTAATCCACCAGCACGGTCAGATTCTCATCCGGGAAGGTCTCATGGAGCATTTCTGACGCCCGCAAGGTCGATCCGGCATAGCCAATCAACGCGTGCGGCATCGTGCCAAGACCATGCTCCTGGCCAAAGAAATGCGCAGTCGCATCCGTCGCATTGCCGATAAAACCAACAGCCCCCTTCGCCTGCGCCGCCTTGGAGCCAACGCTGGCGGCATAAGCCATCAATTCTGCCATATCAGCACCGGCACAATGGCGCGCATCCATTGCCAGGAACGCCGTCTTCGGTAGCGCCATGGCCATCATATAGGCGTTGTAGGCGGCGACGCTGGCGGCGCCCAGCTTCTGCAAGTACAGCGTCTCTGTATCAGCCAAATGATATAGCGAACCGGTTAGATAGAGCATCGGTTCGCCGGCGCCGACGAACTCACCCTCGGCATGAGGTGCTTCAATCTCAAACTCCACACCGCGCGCTTTTGCAACGCTGTGAAGCCAATCAACCGTCATTTGCCCTGTGAACAGTACCGGGCGACGCATGAAGACGGCATAGGTCGCCGTGACGTCGCCGAAGCGCCCCACAGCTTCTTTGGTCTTACGAAAGTAAGCGTCTGTGAAACGTGGAATTTCTTCGACGTTAGGCCGCATAGGATGGTTCGACATCAGCAATCCAGGCAAATGGCCCCGTGGGGCACAAGTAGACCTACGCGGCAGCGCTGCTCTGTGAGTCGCGTTCCGCCTTCAGTTCTTCCGCCACCATAAACGCCAATTCAAGCGCTTGGGAAGCGTTCAGCCGCGGGTCGCAATGGGTGTGATACCGGTCGCCAAGATTATCGTCCGAAATCGCCTGGGCACCGCCTGTGCATTCGGTGACATCCTTACCCGTCATCTCCAAGTGGATGCCACCCGGATGCGCGCCTTCCGCCCGTGCGACTTCAAAGAAGGTCTGCACTTCGCGGCGGATCAAATCGAACGGACGAGTCTTGTACCCAGACGCCGCCTTGACCGTGTTACCATGCATCGGGTCACAAGACCAAACAACAGACTTGCCCGCAGCTTCAACCGCCCGAACAATTGGTGGCAAATGCTTTCCAGCATGCTCTGCGCCCATGCGGCAGATCAAAGTAAGCCGGCCCGGATCATTTTCTGGGTTCAGCATATCGATCAGCCTGAGCAGCGTATCGGGATCTGTGCTTGGGCCGCATTTGAGGCCAAGCGGATTTTCGACACCGCGCAGGAACTCAACATGGGCTTCATCCAGATCACGCGTACGGTCGCCGATCCAGAGCAGGTGCGCAGACACATCATACCAATCGCCAGAGGTGCTATCGACACGCGTCATAGCTTCTTCGAATGGCAGCAAAAGCGCTTCATGAGACGTGAAGAATTCTGTCTCACGGATCTGCGGGGTCGTCTCAGAGGTAAGCCCGCAAGCCGCCATGAACTTCAGCGTTTCCGACAAGCTATCCGCAAGCGCTTTGTACTTGTCACCCTGGGGGCTTTCGTTGACGAAATCCAAGTTCCAGCGATGCACCTGATGCAAATCTGCATAACCGCCCTGAGCAAACGCCCGGAGCAAGTTCAGCGTGGCTGAGGCCTGGGTGTAGGCCGTTACCATCCGTGCCGGATCAGGATTCCGGTCCTCGGCAGTGAAGTCTGCACCATTAATGATATCGCCGCGATAGGATGGCAGCGCTACATCGCCAACCGTTTCCATATCCGAAGACCGTGGCTTAGCGAATTGGCCTGCGATCCGCCCAACCTTCACAACAGGCAATCCGCCGCCATAGGTCAGCACCACTGCCATCTGAAGCAGCACACGGAATGTGTCGCGGATATTATCCGCATGGAATTCCGCGAAGCTTTCTGCGCAGTCACCGCCTTGGAGGAGGAACGCCTTACCTTGCGCGACCTGGGCGAGCCGTTCCTTCAGCCGCCGGGCCTCCCCTGCAAACACCAACGGCGGATAGCCTTTGATTGTGCCAAGAGCAGAATTCAGCGCACCTTCATCCTCATAGTGTGGGACTTGGCGGATCGGCTTTGCGCGCCAGCTTTGCGGCGTCCAGGTATCACCCATAATATCCTCATTGCCCGCCAAACGCTTACGCGTGGCAGGTTATCCACAAGCAGAAAGAAAGACGGTATACGCCCTTTTGCGCTGACCTTAAAGCCGCAAAAGTTATTCTGCGGCTTGCTTCATCGGCTCACGCTTCTGTCGCATCGTGACGAACTCTTCCGCTGCTGTCGGGTGGATGCCGATGGTCGCATCGAAATCAGCCTTGGTGGCACCGCATTTAAGCGCGATCCCCAAGCCCTGCGCGATTTCAGGCGCGTCATCGCCCAGCATGTGGCAACCGAGGACTTTGTCCGTCTTAGGGTCCACCAGCAGCTTCATGAAACTGAAAGTCTGACGACCCGTCAGCGTGTGCTTCATCGGGCGGAAGCGGGAGGCATACACGTCAATATCGCCATAGCGTTCCCGTGCCGTAGCCTCATCCAGGCCAACGGTGCCAATTGGCGGCTGGCTGAAAATAGCTGTTGGCACGAACTCATAGTCTGGTGAGCGCGGCTTACCTTTGTAGAGTGTGTCCACTAGACACATCGCTTCATGGATCGCGACCGGTGTTAGCGCCATACGGTCTGTGACATCGCCAATCGCATAAACGTTATCGACGGTCGTCTTGGAAAATTCGTCGACAACGACCATGCCTTTTTTGCCAAGCTCGATACCGACTTCCTCAAGGTTCATGCCCTTGGAGTTTGGATCACGGCCCGTCGCAAACATCACGAGGTCTGTCGGGATTTCGCTGCCTGCATCCGTAGTCAGCACGTAACCGCCATCAACCGGGTTCACAGCCGTTGGGCTTTCGCCAACAACCACTTTAATGCCTTCGGCCTTCATAGCCTCTGTCAGTTCATCTGCGACTTCGCTTTCGAACTCCCGCAGCACGCTGGAGCGCACCATCAGCGTTACATCAGCACCTAGACCGGCGAAAATGCCTGCAAACTCAACAGCGATGTACCCACCGCCCACAATAACAATGCGGTCCGGCATGCTCATGAGATCAAGCGCTTCATCGGACGTGATGCCATGCTCTGCACCAGGAATATCCGGCACAAAGGGTGCAGCGCCTGATGCAATCAGAATGCGCTCAGCCGTGATCGTTTTCTCACCAACTTTCAGCGTGTTGGCATCAATGAACGAGCAATAGCCTTCGTGCATGGAGACATTCGCGTTCTTGAGCAGGCTGATATAAACGCCGTTCAGCCGGTCCGTTTCCTCATTCTTTTTTGCGATCAGAGTCGCCCAATCGTGTGAAGGAACCCGGGAGCGCCAGCCATAGCCCGCTGCATCTTCGAAATCGTGATGGTAGTGGCTTGCGTAAACGAGCAGCTTCTTCGGTACACATCCGCGCAGCACACAAGTGCCGCCAATCCGCCGCCCTTCTCCGATTCCAACCCGAATACCTTCAGCCGACGCCATGCGCGCAGCCCGGACGCCGCCAGAGCCAGCGCCGATTACAAAAAGGTCATAGTCATACTGGCTCATGCGGAAAATCCCATCTTAAGGCCCAGTCTAAGGCGGTGTGTTGCTTTGCAGTCTTGATTTAGCGGCGTAGCACGACCAATTAAGAGAGGCTAGAAGACCATGCTGTCCCGTTCCATCAGATTGTCGTGATTGATGATATCTGCGATCCGCCATACTACGCGCTTAATGCGTATCGGCTTTGTGCTGGCACGGCATGACGCGCTATTCCCATTGTATGACCCGCCAGCGCCTGCATTCGTGCGCGGTGTGGCGCGCGCTGCGGCATGGCTGCTGCGCCGACGGCAGGCAGACGGCCGGCCAGGCGAACGGCTTGCAATCGCCCTCACGGTACTCGGGCCTAGTTTCATTAAGCTTGGCCAAACGCTCTCAACACGCTCAGACCTTTTTGGCGCTCAGGTGGCAGATGATCTGGCGCTACTTCAAGATCGCCTGCCGCCCTTCTCTGGCCACATCGCATTTGAAACGATTGAAGCGGAGCTTGGAAAACCCGTCGTGGAGCTATTTTCCGAGATTGATCCTGTAGCTGTCGCAGCGGCTTCCATTGCCCAGGTGCATCTAGCGGAAACAACAGATGGACGCGCTGTCGCTGTTAAAGTGCTGCGGCCTGGCGTTGAGCAAGAATTTGAGCGCGATATCGCCATGCTACGCTGGTTGGCGAACTGGGCCTGGCGGCTCTCCCGTAAAGGCCGACGCCTCAAGCCGATTGAAGTCGTCGAGGCATTTGCCGAAACCGTTCGTGCCGAAATGGATTTACGCTTGGAAGCCGCAGCCGCCAGCGAGCTCGGCGATAACTTCCGTGACGCACATGACTTCGATACGCCGGAAATTGATTGGGTGCGCACAGGCCGCCGAGTTCTGACACTTGAGCGCGTTGCCGGTGCCCGTGTCGATGATACCGAAGCGCTCGACGCCAAGGGCCATGATCGTCACGCCATCATGCGCATCGCTGCTGGGGCGTTCTTCCGACAAGTATTTGAGCACGGCTTTTTTCATGCCGACATGCATCCCGGCAATGTCTTTGTCCGCGACGATGGCGGGCTGATGGTGATTGATTTCGGCATCATGGGCCGATTGGATCGGAACACGCGGGAATATCTGGCGGACATGCTGCTTGGCATGCTGACGCGAGACTACGAACTCGTGGCGGACGTGCATTTCCGGGCTGGATACGTACCCGCCCACCAATCCCGAGCCGCATTCGCCCAAGCTGTCCGGTCTATCGCGGAACCTATCCTGGGCAGGCCATTGCATGAAATTTCACTGGGGCGGTTGCTGCAGCAGCTTTTTCAGATCACCGAAGCCTTTGAAATGGAGACGCAGCCGCAACTGCTCCTGCTTCAAAAAACGCTGCTAATGGCAGAAGGCATGGGCCGCCGCCTCGATCCGACTGTGAATATGTGGACGCTCTCCCAACCGCTTATCGAAGAATGGATGCGTGACCATCGCGGCCCTGAAGCCCGGGTCGCAGGCGTGCTCGCGGATGTAGGCGACGCAGCGCTCCGCCTGCCCCGTGTACTGGTGCGTATGGAAGCGATGCTGGAGGAGCGCACTGATGGCCCGCCGCATAGCCAAAGCCAGAACCGGCCTTTGTTCAAGCAATGGCAATTCTGGCTGATCGTTGCAGCCATGGGCTGGGGCGCGTTCTTCCTCGCCTAATTCGGAAAGCGCAGAAGGCTCGCGTTTATAGTTTGTGCGCTATGATATCTTGCGGGACTACGGTGGCCGCCGAGCCGACTGCGCAAATGCAGCATGATCTTGTGCGTTGCACAAATTCAAACTATGCTGAGCACGCCATACCCAGGATTGGAGTTTAATCGTTGTTGTATCAGGCTTATGAGATGACCCGTGCCGCCCTCCGCCCTTATCGGGGCGCTGCGAATGCGACACGCCAGATGCTGCAAGCGTCCACCAATCCATTCGCACTGATGCCAGCTAATCGCGCCATGGCCGCAGCGTGCGAAGTTTTTGAAAGCGTCACAAAACACTACGGCAAGCCCGACTTTGGCATTGATGAAGTAGCCGTTGAGGGCAGCTCAGCACCCGTTCCAGTCACTGAAGTGAATGCGTTAGAGATGCCGTTTGGCAATCTCCTCCACTTTGTCCGGGACCAGAAGGCTTTGCCGAAAGGGCAAAAAAAGGCGCCGAAAGTGCTGATCGTAGCGCCAATGTCTGGGCACTATGCATCCTTGCTGCGCGGCACGGTGCGCGCGATGCTCAGCAATCATGATGTCTACATCACCGACTGGACAGACGCCCGCGAGGTCCCGTTGACCGCTGGCCGCTTCAATCTTGATGACTACGTTGAGTATTTGATGACGTTCATGCGCGCCCTAGGCCCGGACCTGCACGTTATGGCGGTCTGCCAACCTGGTCCTGCCGCTATCGTCGCGACCGCCCTGCTGGCGGAAGCCAATGATCCCGCGCAGCCTGCAACACTTACGCTAATGGGCAGCCCAGTTGACGCCCGCAAGAGCCCAACCGTCCCTAATGACCTCGCCACTTCACGCGAGCTGAGCTGGTTCGAAGAAAATGTTGTCTACAATGTGCCACTGATCTACCCGGGCGCGATGCGCCGTGTGTATCCTGGTTTCCTGCAGCTGACCGGCTTCATGACAATGAACATGGACCGGCACATCGATGCCCATGTGAAGCTTTATGACAATCTTGTCACCGGCGACGGAGACAGCGTTGATCAGCATAAGCGCTTTTATGATGAGTATCTGTCCGTAATGGATATGACGGCTGAATTCTATCTCGACACGATCCAGCGCATTTTCCAAGACCATGATCTGGCAGACGGCAAGTACTATTGGCGCGGCCAACTGGTGAAGCCTGAGCTCATCAAAAATACGGCATTGATGACTGTTGAGGGCGAAAACGACGACATTTCTGGCATTGGCCAAACCCAAGCTGCCCACGACATCTGCTCTGGTGTTCCAGACGATATGAAAACGGACTGGGTGCAGCCGGGTGTAGGCCATTACGGCGTATTTAATGGCCGCCGTTGGCGCGAGGAAATCCAGCCGCGTGTCGCAGACTTCGTTAAAGCTCACCCGAAATCCGCGAAGGTCTAAACCCCAGCGAGATCACGACAGCTGCAGCGGTGAGGCACCCGGCGAACATCCAGATTGCGGTTGCGTACCCCGCTTGATAGGCGACCAAACCTGCAAGGCCTGGACCGACGGTCATGCCTGCAAACATTCCGATATTGATGACACCAAACGTTTTACCGAACCCGTCTGCGCCAAAAGCAGCGCGGGTCAACATCGCCGGAAGCATCACAAGCGGGCCAACGACAAATCCCACAATTGCAGCAGCCACAAAGCTATAAATTACACTGTCGCCAGTGTTGGCTATGACAAATCCAGCGACCTGAACCAAATACATCACTGCCGCTAACACCCCCAACGGCACATGGTTCGCTGCCCAACCGACAACGAAACGGCCAATCGCTGCTGAGATTACTGTGACGCTGACAGCATATCCCGCCATGACTAGCCCCATACGCGGCGTGAAAATCGAAATTTCGTGAAACAGAAAACCCACCTGGCCAGTGAAGGATAAAAAGCCTGTCACCCATATCGCCCAGAACACTGGGGAACGGAGCGCTGAGCGAAACCGTGCAAGGCCACGCGCATCATCTGCCGCTGAACCTTTAGCGCGCCGGGCCGATGCCCACCGGAGCAAAGGTGTTAGACACAGCAGTGTTGCAGCCGCGATTATTGCGGACGCCCAATCGAAACCAAGAATAGCCGTCAGCCAGATATACACAGGCGTAACAATCGCCCCACCAAAGCTAGCCCCCGTCAGCGCATACCCGAGCGCGGCTGCATAACGCTCCTGAAAAAGCGGTGCCAGTGCCGCGCTGATGCCTAGATTGCCGATGGTTGGATAGGCTGTTGCCAAAACGGCATAGGCCAAAAAAAGCTGCCACGGCGTCATCACCAACCCGACAGCCGCAACGCCAATCGCTGTTGCATAGGCCCCATAACAAGCAACAGCGCGTGGACCAAAGCGGTCTACGGCAGCGCCGATGCTAAAGGCCGTCAATGCACCTACGGCCCAGAACCAAGCCTGGGCCGATGACAACATTAGGCCGGACCAGCCATGCTTTGCCTCAAGCGCCGCCTTGAAGACGCCATGGGCATAGAAGATTGAGCCCCAGGCGAAGAACGCCATTGCAAAACCAACAGCAATAGCGCGCCAGTGCTGGCGGATTTCACCCAAAGGTGCGGCCTGTTGCATTTTTGATATTCAAACCCCTTGCCGAGCCGCTGTGCGCCCGGCATGAATATGCTTAACAATGCACAAAAGACGTACCAGGGAATAGACCGCAATGCTCGCCCAGATGATGGACCAACCGCTGCTGATCTCATCCTTGATCGGCCACGCTGCCAAATGGCACGGCGATACAGAGATCGTCACTCGCACGCTGGAAGGCCCGATTCATCGCTATGATTGGCGTGCTGCAGAAGTTCGCGCCAAGAAATTCGCGCAGGCGCTTAGTCGGCTGGGCGTGAAGCATGGCGATCGCATTGGTACAATCGCTTGGAACACCTACCGCCACGTTGAGGCCTATTATGGTGTTGCTGGCATGGGCGCAGTCACCCACACCATCAACCCGCGCCTATTCCCAGAGCAGCTTGAATACATCATCAATCACGCAGACGACCAATATCTGGTGATCGACACCAGCTTCGTCGATCTGGTCGCGGGGATGCGGGATAAGTTTCCGAATATTCGCGGCATCATTGTTTTCGCAGACAAGGCGAACATGCCAAGCGAAGACAAACTTCCCGGCGCACTCTGCTACGAGGAATTGATTGAGCTAGAGAACGGCGACTATGAATGGCCCACATTCGATGAAAATTCAGCCGCAGCGCTGTGCTACACCAGCGGCACGACCGGCAACCCGAAGGGTGCGCTCTACAGTCACCGCTCGACGGTATTACACACGCTTACGGAAATCGCGCCTGACTGCATGGGCCTTGCCGCCCGCGATACGGTTCTGCCCGTCGTTCCGATGTTTCATGTGAATGCCTGGGGCCTGCCCTACGCCACGGCCGCCGTTGGCTGCAAATTGGTGCTGCCGGGTCGGGACTTGGACGGCAAAAGCATCTACGAGCTTTTGACCCAGGAAAAAGTGTCATTTACCGCAGCTGTGCCAACGATCTGGATGATGCTGCTCGCGCACATGAAAGAGGCAAACGGCAAGCTGGATGATCTGGAACGCGTTGTCATTGGCGGCTCTGCCTGCCCGCGCGCCATGATGGAGACATTCCAGGACGAGTATAACGTTCAAGTTCTACATGCCTGGGGCATGACTGAAATGTCGCCACTTGGCACGGTGAACACGCCAAAGGCCAAGCACGACGCCCTTTCCAAGATGCAGAAAGTTGACCTGCAGCAAAGCGCAGGCCGCGTTCTCTATGGCGTGGACATGAAGATCGTCGATGAAGACGGTAATACGCTGCCGAATGACGGCGAGGCTACCGGCGAGCTTAAAGTTCGCGGCCCGTGGATTATCGCGGATTACTTCAATCTGTCCGAAAAAGCCCCAGCCCATGCCGAAGACGGCTGGTTCAGCACCGGTGACGTCTGCGCTATCGACCAAGATGGCTATATCTGGATTACGGACCGGCTGAAAGATGTCATTAAATCAGGCGGCGAGTGGATCAGCTCTATTGATCTGGAGAACGTTGCTGTTGGCCATCCCAAGGTCGCAGAAGCAGCCGCCATCGGCGTTCATCACCCAAAATGGGATGAACGCCCGCTATTGGTCATCGTACCGACAGGGAATGGCAAAGACCTCACCAGGGAAGATGTTCTTGGCTACCTAGAAGGCAAGATCGCCAAATGGTGGATGCCGGATGACGTCACCTTCGCCAAAGACCTGCCGCATACGGCAACCGGGAAACTTTCCAAGCTCCAGCTCCGCCAGCGGTTTAAGGACTACAAGCTACCAACAGCTTGAGATTAGCTTGAAGCTGCACTTCCGGGGCAGTATTTCGCCGCAAGGATAGGTGCATCAGGACTTTTCTGCGCGATGATGGCGCAACCCATACCATCTGCTGGAGCAGCTGTACGCAGTGGCGCTGTACCAGCATCGCCCAAACGCGTTTTTGAGCGGACGATGTTGTTGCTCGCCAAGGATTTCCCTTTGTTCTCGCCGCTTCGTACCACAGTGAGATGTTCTTTGATGAAATCGACCCGCCATAGCGGAGCTTTCACGCCTGGCGCGCTGATCACGAGATCATTGCCGTCTCGGCGAACGTCGACCGTCTCTTTCGGTGCAGCTTTGCGCATCTGACGAATCGCACGCTCAACATCAGCTCTATTGGAGCCGACAGCCTCGCTCACACCAGCCACAATCATCTGCGGTGTGTAGACCCGGCGCTGGCCACGAATGGACTGATTATAGTCCCGCTGCCGAGTAGTCGCTTCAGCGCTTGAGAACGGATCCTTCCATTTGCCAGCGCCGCCGTAGACCAAATCATCCCAATAATCGACGTGCCATTCCAGCGCCACAACGTCTGGGCGCTTAGCCAGCTTACCGAGATAAGCTTCCGCCGGAGGACAGGAATAACAGCCCTGTGACGTGAAAAGCTCCACAGCGACGGGCCGATCGGAATCGGCTTTGGCTGACAGGGAGATGGTCGCGGCAAGCGCCGCCGCGAGGACGATGGATGTCTGTTTCATCACCCTAAAATACGGATGCGGAGCGCTTCCGCCGAATCACATCTTGGCGAGCAGTCCGTTAGCGCCGAGATTTCAGCCCAGCCCGCGCGCCGCTAAGCTCCTAATCAAATCCCGCACGCCGAACGTCCAAGGCGGCGCTTTATCGGTCGTCGTCACCTTATTGGCGAGGCGGCCAAGCGTCGGCGTTGCGATCTCAACCACGTCATCCAGTTTGTGCGTGAAGCCTTCGCCATCGCGCAAATCAGTCGGCGCAAACATGGTGCCGCACATGAGGAACGCGCCGTCCGGGTATTGGTGCGCCGAGGAAAGCGTGGCTTTGGCCAATGCTTCCGGGTCGCGACTGATTTCGCCCATGGAGGACGCGCCCTCCATACGGAAATTGTCGGTGCCGGTCAGCAGCAGCGTCACGACAGCCTGACGGACATCATCAATGCTGAAGGACTGATCGAACAGACGGATAAATGGCCCAAGTGCACATGAGGCATTGTTATCCTTAGCTCGGCCAAGTAGCAGCGCTGAACGACCTTCAATGTCTCGCAGGTTCACATCATTGCCGAGCGTAGCGCCGACAATCTCTCCAGACGGTGCGATCACCAGCACGACTTCAGGTTCGGGATTATTCCAGTCCGAATCTGGGCGGAGGCCGATCATTGCACCTGTGCCAACCGCCGCCATAGGTGGGCATTTCGTGAAGATTTCGGCATAGGGGCCGATACCGACTTCCAAATATTGCGACCAGACGCCAAGCTCAATCAATCGGAGCTTCAGTTCCTCCGCTGCCTCGGACCCAGGTTCGACCTTTGAAAGATCATCGCCGACTTTCTCACGGACAGCCTCACGGACAGCTTCGGCACGCGCGGGATCGCCCTTGGCTTGTTCTTCAATCACACGCTCCAGCATAGATGCAGCGAAGGTAACGCCAGCGGCTTTGACTGGTTGGATATCCTGTGGGGCTAAAAAATGCGCTTCGTCTTCGTTTCGCCGATCCGGGGCGCTCGCCGCCAGAATATCCGCTAGCGCGCCGATACGCCCGCTCGGCGTCGCAGAATTGATAGCTACCGCCGGGTCAGCCTCTGTCAGAATATCTGCAATTGTCGGGAAGCGCCGCGTGAGATCATAGACCCCATCAGCATCAACCCGCACGACGGCTGGCCCTTTCCCAGGCAGCCAAATGCGAGCGATGAGCGTGCCTGCAGTGCCATCCACTGGAAGCGCGCCTTCAGGCGTCAGAGCGTGATCTAAAGCCATGGGGCGTGTCTCCTGAATTAAATGATGTCAGTCGTGACCGAGCGCACGGCGATGTTGTGCAGCATTGAGCGCGTAATTGGGTGCAGATTTGGCGCGTCGTGCAATCTCATCCGCATCCATATCCCGCATCTTCTTTGCAGGCGCACCAGCCCAAAGCTCGCCAGATTTGACGACCTTGTTCGGCGTAACCACGGCACCTGCCGCGACCATTGCATCAGACTCAACAACAGCCCCATCCAGAATCGTCGCTTTCATACCAATGAACGCGCGGTCATGAATTTGGCAGCCGTGGATCATTGCCAAGTGGCCGATCAGCACATCATCACCGATGAACGTATCGAACTGGCCGCCCGTCACATGCACGACGCTGCCATCCTGGATGTTCGTGCCAGCACCAATCCGCACTAACCCGACATCAGCGCGAACGACGACGTTGTACCAGAGGCTAGATCGCGCCCCGATCTCAACGTCGCCAACGACGACAACGCCGGGCGCCAAAAACACATCATCCGCCACACGGGGCAAAATGCCCTCATGCGGCAGGATCAGGCCCTTTGGGGCCGGCAGGCTACTGCCTTCCATCATCGTTTTAAAGTCCCGTTGCTTCGTCAATGCCAATCAGCATGTTGAGCGTCTGCACCGCCTGTCCAGAAGCACCTTTGCCGAGATTATCGAGCAGGCCCGCAACCACGACCGCGTCCCGGTCAGGATTCGTCAGCACATGCAGGCGCAGCTTATTGGTGCCATTCAAGCATTCCGGATCAAGCCGGTCGCCCTCAGGCGCTCCAAGGGGTGCAACTTCAACGAACTGCTCGTCTTCATAATGCCCAACCAGCACTTCGTGCATGCGTTCAGGTGCCGGTTTGCCCGCCATCGCCCAAAGCGGCAGAGGAACTTGAACCAGCATGCCTTGGCGGTAGCTGCCCACATGCGGCTCAAAAATCGGCGCGTGGTCCAGATTGGCCCAGCGTTTGATCTCCGGCAGGTGTTTGTGCTTCAGGCCAAGCGCATAGCTGAAGATCGTACTGTCGCAGCGCTGGTCTTCCGGCCCTTCAAACTCTGCAATCAACGACTTGCCACCACCGGAATACCCAGACACCGCATTAATCGTGATCGGCCAGCTTTTAGCGATCAGACCCGCTTCCACCAATGGGTGCAGCATCGCGATAGACGTTAGCGAATAACACCCAGGATTACTGATCCGCGTGGCACCGCTAATCTGTTGCCGCTGGTCGGAGGAATATTCTTGGAAGCCATAGGTCCAATCTTCCGCTGTCCGATGCGCGGTAGACGCGTCAATCACCCGTGTGCGTGGATTGTTGATCAGGCTGACGGCTTCCCGTGCAGCGACGTCGGGCAGGCAGAGGATCGCCACATCTGCAGCGTTGAGCGCATCCCTTCGGCGGCCAGCATCTTTGCGCTCGCTATCGTTCAGGCGGATCATATCGATGTCCGTCCGTCCGTTCAGCCGCTCAAAGATCTGGAGGCCAGTCGTCCCAGCCTCACCGTCGATAAATACAGTCGCGCTCATCGTCCTCTTCCTTGTAAAATGAGAGAACGCACGGGTTAGCCCTATCCGGGTTAAGATGCAAGGAACGGTCGATTACTTACCTGCATGAAGCGCTTCAGCTTGGTCCCAATCAGCTAGCAGCATTCCTGCTTCAAGCTGTGTAAGCAGAACAAGAGCATCTAGCTCGCTGTCGGCTTTCATTGCCTTCGATAGCCAGAAATGCGCCTTGGCATCATCACGCAGGCCGCCAAGCCCAATATTATAGCCAAGTCCGAGACGGTATTGGGCCGATGCAACGCCTTTATCAGCAGCGTCCTGATACAGCGCCATTGCTTTGGCACCGTCGCGGGGAACGCCGAGGCCGTCTTCGTATAGTCGGCCAAGGAATAACTTGGCGATGTCCAAACCAGATGTAACCGCCCGCGCATAATATTTAGCGGCGGCTGCATCATTTACATTTCCGCCCAACCCTGCACGGTAGATAAGCGCTAATTCTATGAGTGCCCCTGCGTGTTCCTTTTCTGCGGCCCGCTCCAGCCAAGGTAGCGCCGCTTGCGTGTTCTCTACCGTGCGGTCCTTTCTTAGAATCGCACGGCCAAGCCAATACTCAGCATTCGTTACGCCGAGTTCAGCAATCTCAGTCAGGCGTTTGATCGCCTTTTCATCGCCAAGCGCCAGTGCGTAGAAGTAAGCTTCGGCTGCTTTGGAAAGATCGGTTGGGCCAACACCAAAATCATCATAGTAAGCAGCCAGCCAAACCGCAGAAGAAACGCTCCCAGCTTTCATAGCGGCTTCCCGCCATTTCGCTGCGCTTTCGAGGTTTAGCGCGACGCCTTCACCTTCAGCATAGTCCTTTGCGAGCGCTAGCTGGGCTGGTGCGTGGCCTTTGGCGGCTCCAAGCGCGATCCATTCCATCGCCTCCGCCGCATTCTTCTCGACGATTTCCCCGTTCAAAAACATCTGGCCGACGTCAAGCAGCAGATTAATTCCAAACCGATGCGCGATCATCTTGCGCGCACTGTCAAAATCAGCAGCAGTCATCATCGTGCTGGCTGTCGCTAAAACGATGTCTGCGTCGGTGCCCTCCCTAAAATACCCTTCAAGAGCATAGGCAAATGCTTTGTCGTTCGCTTTTTCCACACCAAAGCCTAGCAAGAGTTGGCGCGCAGCCAAAACCAGGGAGTCGGGATGCCTCTGCTTGGCAGCTGCCTCATACATTCTGAAAGCGAGTTCGTGATTGACTGGCCCACCTTCGCCAATACTCGCCCAATCACCCATGATACTTTGTGCATCGGCATCGCCCGCGTCTGCGGCACGGTGCATCCAGTTTCGCGCCTCCACTATATCAACAGGCCGCCCACGACCATTCCGATACATCTGCGCCAGATTGTACTTAGCAGTAACGCTGCCTTTGTCAGAAGCTAGCCGGAGCAATCGATAGGCTTCAGCGTAACTTTGCCCGCCCCCTAGGCCGCGCCAATACATTTGCGCCAAACTATTGATTGCCTTTGGGTATCCAGTGTCAGCAGCTTTCCTATAGAGGTTTACGGATTGCTGCACGTCCACTGGCCCGTAGTCACCATTGCCAGCAAACACTGCCAAATCAAACATTGCACTCAAGTTGCCCGCATCAGCTGCAGCCCGGATCAACTCTAGCCCGCCTTCAATATCTTTTGCGGTACCGTCGCCAAACCGCATCAATGACCCTGCCTGATACATTGCTGGCGGATGGCCAAGATCAGCCGCCTGCTTATAGGCGCGGTACGCCTGCCTTAAGGTGTAGTCATAGTCCTCGTCGTAATAGCTCTTTCCCAGCAGCATGAGCGCTTCAATGTGATCTTGAAGCCCAGCTCGGCGCAGCCATTGCCGCGCACGCAAATCATCTTTGAACGACGTATCATTCGCATAAAGGCGACCAAGCTCAAATTGCGCCTCGGCTGATCCGGCTTGCGCCCAAGGCGTGAGCAAGTCCCGCGCCGCCGCTCTGTCATCGCCGGCAATTAAGGAACGCGCCTCTTCCAAGGTCTCACCGCCTACAATCGCTTGCTGTGCGAAACTTGGCGTCGACACGAACGCTGCAAATAGGATGCAGGCTGCTCCAGCAATACGCTGACCATGTTGACAGAACGAATATCGGATCATCATTTTGTCCAATTCAAGCCAATTTCGTTAGATGTCACCTATCACTCAGGCCGTTTAGGATTCAAGAAACCCCACAATAATGACAACTCACTCACGCAGTTTTCTCATTAGCCCAAACGCGAAAATCAGGCCGAGCGACGCCAGCCCCGCCATCGTAAAAAATGCTGTAGATCCGCCGTAGTTCTCAAATAGCATGCCTGTGATCGGCTGCATGATCGAAATGGCGAGTCCCATGCCAAGGGCAGAGTAGAGCGCTTGGCCGGTGGCGGAGGATCCTGTCGGCACATGGCGCTGCAGATATGTCATCGCACCAAGGTGGGCAGCGCCGAATGTCAGGCCATGCAAAGATTGAAACGCCAGAAGCGCGTAAAAATCCGTTGTCATGCCAAGGCCTACCCAGCGTATGACGCCACCCGCGGCACCGAGCGCCATCAGACCGCCAGGCCCAAACCTGCGGACAACGTGAACGCTGCCCCAAAACAACAGAATCTCCGCCACCACGCCAACAGACCAGAGCATGCTGATCTGGCTTTCGGAAATACCTGCAGCCTTCCAAAAGATCGTCGAATAGCCGTTGAGCGCCGCATGGGCACTCATATTGGCAGCAGCGGCGAGCAGGAGCAGTTGGAAGCGCCTATCCCGAAGCAGCGCCCATGCCGGTGCCGACGCAAACTTGCGGCCGGCATCCTCCCGTGGCGGTGAACGTAAGTCTGGCAGGAAGCATACGGCAATGAATATCAACGCCAGCCCGCCGAGCAGCATATAAGCAACATGGTTTGAGGACCCGCTTTCCAGCCAGAATCCTGCCGCCGTCACCACTACAATGAACGAGACTGAGCCCCAGGAGCGCAAGAAACCATATTCAAGGCCTCTCGCGCGGATCGTCAGCAGGCACAGGTTTTCACCAACTGGAAGCACTGGGCCCTGTAGCGCATTCCCAATCGCCAAAACGGCCAGTATGCCCCAGAAGCCATATGTCTCCGTCAACACCGCCATTGCAATGAACGCGCCGCCTGCACAAAGCATCGCTAAGCGTTTGCGACGGCCTGTTACGTCCGCCACGTGCGCTGCCAGCGGGTTCACAGTCACCCGCACCCATGACATTGCGGCCAGGATGTAGCCGATCTCTACTGGTGAAAGACCCCTGCCCTCCATCCACAGCGGCAAGAACGGGCCGATGATAGCGACGGTCCCGAACATGGCCACGTAATAGAAAATTATACGGGCGGACGGATATTTTACCGCCCTCGCCGCCGAGACCAGCGCCTCGGGCAGTTCTGCCATGTTTGAAGGGGCTGCCATTGTGGCGGATATATGCCTTAGAATGCGGAGCTGAGAATCACCCCTGGGCGTAACACGCCTGCCTATCCGAAGGAAATCACCCCGTTGACTGACCAAGCCCAAGCTGACGCCTGGCGGGATGCGATCTTTGACGCATTCCAAGATGCCGGCATCGCCCAAGTCGCCTATGTGCCAGATGCTGGCCACAAACGTCTGATCGAACGCACCCACGCCGCCAACGGCATGTGCGCTATGTCTGTCGCGACAGAAGAAGACGCCGTCGCTTGCCTGGCTGGCGCATGGCTTGGCGGGCAAAAGGGCGCGTTGCTGATGCAGTCTAGCGGTGTGGGTAACACCATTAATATGTTGAGCTTAGCTAAAACGTGCCAGTTCCCGCTGCCAATGTTCATCACCATGCGTGGCGAATGGGGTGAGTTTAATTCCTGGCAAATGCAGATGGGCGAGACGACCCAAGCGCATTTGGAGCTTTCCGGCGTCAAATGTTATCGCTGCGAAACGCCTGAAGACGTGGCTGAAACGGTCCGCATTGCGATTGATCAAGCCTATAACGGCAATTGCCAAACAGCTGTTCTGCTAGCGCAGAAGCTTGTCGGCACCAAGAAATTCTCTGACGGTGGCCTTGGAGACAACAAGAAATGAGCGTGATTGAAACCAAGCCGGACGGCCTTATCGACCGCCGCACTTTTGTCGACCACCTCGTTGCCAACCGTGGGGATGACCTTTGCATCGTCGCTGGCCTTGGCTCGCCTTGTTATGATCTGAAGGCAGCGGGCGATCATCCGCTGAACTTCTACCTTTATGGCGCCATGGGTGGCGCTGTGCCTATGGCTATGGGCCTTGCCGCTGCACAGCCTGAAAAGCGCGTTATGGCGCTGACAGGCGATGGCGAAGTGCTGATGGGGCTAACGGGCCTCGCAGCTGCTGGCGCTGAAGGCCTTGAGAACCTGATTGTTGTCGTGCTCGATAACGAGCGCTATGGCGAAACGGGTCAGCAGACAACGCATACAGCCCGCGGCGTCAATCTTGCGCAGACGGCGATTGGCCTTGGTTACCGGGCTGTTCGGGACATCAAAACACCGGATGAAGCTGCAGAGCTGCACGACTGGATTAAAACGGTGCAAGGACCTGCCTGTGCTGTTGTCAAAATCAGTGCTGAAGCTGCTGGCATGGCATTGCCGCCACAGGATGGCGTCTACCTGAAGCATCGTTTCCGGGAGCGCTTGCTCGGCGTCCAACCCCGCTGACCGATACACCAACTGCCGGACCTTCCATTGCCCGCAAAGGAATGACGCTTGGCGTCGTCGCACTTGCACTCTTCGTAATTATGAGCGCAAGCGCGCGCGGCGTCAGCGAGACGTTTGCGGTGTTCTTGCTGCCGGTCAGTGCTGACCTTGGCTGGTCACGGGCGGAAGCGAACAGCATCTATGCGCTTGGCATGCTGGGGCTTGGGGTATTTTCGCCAGTCGCCGGGCGGCTGTTTGATAAGTTCGGGCCAGCGGTATTGTTTCCGCTTGGGATGGCCTGCTTGGCGCTCGGGCCGTTCTTAGCGTCGCAGCTGACAGCGCTCTGGCAATTCTATCTGGGCCTCAGCCTGATCGTGGGTTTTGGTGCCGCCGCACTCGGCATCGCCGTGCAATCGACGCTGTTGGCACGCTGGTTCGGACGCTCTTTAACGACGGCCATCGCTATCGTGTCAGGCGCGGCAGGCATCGGCGTGATGACTTTTTCACCGATGACGCAATATCTGATCGACGAGCTGGGCTGGCGCAACGCTTACACCGGCATTGCCATCATTGTGGCCTCGCTCGGCGTGATCATCCTGTTCGCGCCATGGCGGCGGATATCCCGCGGTCATCCAGACTTAATGGACCAGCGCAAAGGCGCGTCGTCAGCGCCCCTTGAAGCATCGACATTCAAACGCGCGGTCCGGTCCCGCCCTTATTGGGCGCTGACAGCCGTGCATTTCATCACGGCCATTTCCATGTTTTCCGTCCAACCACAGATCGTGGCGTTCTTGGTGGAGAACGGCGTCAATCCGATTACTGCGGCAAGCGCTTTTGGCGTTTCCGGCATTTCAGCGACGGTGGGCCTATTGGTCTTTGGCGTAATCGCAGACAAATACGGCGCGCTGATTTCTGTAACGCTTTCCTACAGCCTGACAATCTTCGGCTACGTCCTGCTGACGGCGCTTGCTATTGCGCCCAGCACATTCCTGCTTTGGGCGTTTGTGATCCTCTATGGAGCCAGCTTTGGCAGTCGCGGTCCCGTTATCTCCGCCCTCACAGCCCGCATCTTTGGCCGCGGCCCAGATCTAGGCTTGATCATGGGCGCTATTTTCATGGGCATGGGTTCCGGTGCCGCCGTTGGCGCGACGCTAGGCGGACTAATCCATGACGTGACGGAGGGCTATGCCGCTGTCATCGCCCTGGCATTGGGGGCAATTTCTATCCCCGTTGTCATATTCTGGACGGTACCAGAACTCGGCGCCGCTGGGCGTTGGCGGCGCTAATCAACCTACAGCAATGGAACAACTTCTTCCTGGAACTCGCGCATGCGATCCAGCGTCTCCGGCAGGGTCTGGCCGTGAACGTTCAGAATAATTGTGCCAACGCCAACTTCTTTCAGGCTGGCGATATCCGCAGCGCGGTCTGCTGCACTGCCGGTGAGGATCAAGCGGCCACCTTCGCGGTTCTTGGTTTCGGTTTGGCTATGAAATGGCGCGTTGTAGCCAAGCGCAATATCCGATGGATTCCGGCCAGCCGCTTCTACTTTTTCATAGAGCTTATCCCGCCCAGCTGCGTATCGTTCCGCTGAATCGAGCGGTGACCGTGGATTGGCACCGAGCGGATACCAACCATCCCCAAGCTCCGCCACACGGCGCTGGGCGCGGCCAGATTCGCCACCGATCCAGATCGGCGGATGCGGTTTTTGAATTGGCTTCGGCTGGAACGTGATGTTGGAGAACTTGGAATATGGGCTGTCATGGGCGGCGTCATCATCCGTCCATACTTTCTTGAAAATACGGATATAATCATCCGTCACTTCGCCGCGCTTATCGAAATCTGGCGCGCCAATAGCCTCGAATTCTTCACGCATCCAGCCCGTACCGCAGCCAACAATTACACGCCCGCCGGAAAGCTGGTCTGTCGTTGCCAAAGATTTGGCCGCCAACAGCGGCTCCCGATGCGGAACGACCATAACGGACGTCAGCAATTTCACCTTGCTGGTCAGCGCTGCAACATAGGCCAGCAGGGTCAACTGCTCCATGCATTCGCCGCCCGCTTGGCCTGGGAAGCTGCCTTCTTCGGAATATGGGTATCGGGATGAGATATCCTTGGGCACTACAATGTGATCTGAAACAATGAGCGTGCCATAGCCAAGTTTCTCAGTCTCCGTCACGATCGCACGAACGCAGTCTGGGTCCGTCATTGGGCCACGATGGGGAACCTGTACGCCGAAATTCATACCGCTCATTGATTTATTGACCTTCCCACTTGGGTTCACGTTTTTCGATAAATGCGCCGATACCCTCTTCGGCGTCCCGCGCCATCATATTCTCCGCCATCACGTCTGACGCATAATCATAGGCCTCATCGAGGCTGAGCTCCTGCTGCTTATAGAAAGCCTGTTTGCCGATTTTCACCGTGTAACCGGAATGACTAGCAACACTCTCTGCGAAAGCCAGGGCCGTTGCCCGCGTTTCACCGACAGACGTCACGCGATTGATAAGCCCAATACGCATCGCGTGGTCAGCGTCCATCAAATCACCAGAGAGCAGCATCTCCATGGCATGCTTTGGCGCTACATTGCGCGACAGCGCCACCATCGGCGTTGAGCAGAACAGCCCAATGTTGACACCAGGTGTCGCAAAGCGCGCTTTGGCTGAGGCAAACGCGATATCGCAGCTGGCGACGAGTTGGCATCCAGCCGCTGTGGCGATGCCTTCAACGGCAGCGATGACAGGCTGTGGCAAACGCACGATGCGTTTCATCACGCCGGCGCATTCCTTCAACAGCCAGTCGTAATAGTCCCGATCCCGGTTCGCCTGTACTTCTTTAAGGTCATGCCCGGCAGAAAACGCTTTCCCTTCCGCCTGCAACACCACAGCACGGATCGAACCGTCAGCAGCAATGGCGTCCAGCGTAGAGGCGAGCGCGGCCAGCATAGCTTCTGACAATGGATTACGGGCCGCGGGGCGGTTCAACGTTAGGATCGCAACGGCACCCCGATCTTCACGCAGGAGGATATCGGCGGCAGGAACTGTTTCGGGCATGGTATGAATTCCGCAAGCTGAATTGTATCGTCAAACCAAAGATAGCTGTTCGGTGCCCAATCGGCCAATGGAGATGCAATATGACGGATCTGGCGGATTTGGCCATCGGTGAGGCAATTGATGCTGCTGAGTTTACGCAGCGCATGCATCAGTTGGTTCCGCTCACCGGCGAAATCGGCGTTATAACGACAGAAATGCGCACCGACGGCTCTGCCCGCGTCATTCTGCCCTTCACACCAAGCTTCGCGCGCCCCGGCGGATCAATTTCCGGCCCAGCATTAATGGCAATGGCGGACGTTGCAATGTTTGCAGGCATCAATGGAAAACTTGGCTGGACGCCGATGGCGATGACCTCAAACCAGAACACCACTTTCTTAAAACCGCCGAAACTTGAAGGACTTGTGGCTGAAGCGACGCCGCTAAGGTTCGGGCGGCGGCTCGTTGTTTATACAGTTGGGATATTCAATGAGACGGCACCTGATGTCATTGTCGCTCACGTAACGGGTTCATATGCGCTTCCTGCATAGCGGTATTATGTTACCACATACATAAATAACGGAAAACGCGGGCTTTTTTGCGTTGACAGTGCATACTATGCGCCGGTATATCCTGCCTATCACCGGGCTGCATTTTGCGTCCGGCTCATCGGATTTTCCAATGGAGTAGTATCCTAATGTCAACGGTCTCAGCCAAACCGGGCGAGGTCGCGCGTGCATGGAATGTGATTGATGCAGAAGGCCTTGTTCTTGGTCGTCTTGCCAGCGTCATTGCCATGCGCCTTCGCGGCAAGCATAAGCCCCAATTCACACCGCATGTCGATTGCGGCGATCATATCGTCGTCATTAATGCTGAAAAAGTTGCCATGACAGGCAATAACAAGCGTGACGACAAAACCTATTACCGCCACACCGGTTACCCGGGCGGTATTAAGAGCGTCACCGCACGCGAAATTCTCGAAGGCCGCTTCCCGGAGCGCGTGATTGAGAAAGCTGTCGAGCGGATGCTGCCGAAGACCAAGCTTGCCCGTGCGTCTATCAAAAAGCTGCACGTTTATGCTGGCCCCGATCACCCCCATGCAGCCCAGGAGCCTCAGCCCTTGGACGTTGCATCTATGAATAATAAGAACGCGTTCCGCGCCCGGAGGTCCAGCTAATGGCTGATGAAACTCGCACACTCGCGGACCTGAAGGACGCGCTCGGCGAAGATGGCGCCCAGGGCGGCGGCATCGAAATTTCCAGCGATGCATTGCCTGATCCGAAGATCGACGAGCATGGCCGTTCCTATGGCACAGGCCGTCGTAAAGAATCGGTCGCTCGCGTTTGGATCAAGCCAGGTTCCGGCACGATGACGGTAAACGGCAAAGCTGTTACCGAATATTTCTCCCGCGCCAACCTGCAGATGCTCGCACTGTCGCCGTTCGATGTTGCGAACCGCCTGAACCAGTATGACCTGATGTGCACCGTTAAAGGCGGTGGATTGTCCGGCCAAGCTGGCGCCGTTCGCCACGGCCTGACACGCGCGCTGATGGCTTTTGAGCCGGGCCTTCGCCCTGCACTGAAAGCTGCAGGCTTCGTCACACGCGATAGCCGCATGGTAGAGCGTAAGAAGT